>NZ_CP141184.1:5942500-6242500 GCF_035609205.1 Hymenobacter sp. GOD-10R | reverse complement strand
CATGACGTATCGGGGCTGAGCTTCGTGACGCCTATTATCAATCAGTATGACCTCACTAACCGGGGCAACCCGGCGCACCCCCTTGGTAACTACGAGGTGTCGAGGGCCCGCACCGACCCCGACCGCTACGTTATCAAGTATACCATGGGGCTGTCTATTCTCTACGCTCCATTTTTCGCGGCCGCACACCTCTACACCAAGTACTTCTCCTCTTACCCACCTGACGGCTACTCGCTGCCTTACCAACTCGGCGCTTACCTAGCAGGACTGGTGTACGCCTTATTGGGACTGGTATTGTTGCGGCGGCTGCTCCTGCTGTACTTCAGTGATGCATTGACCGCTCTGCTGCTCGTGGTTGTCTACTGCACGACAAACTACTTGTGTTATGCGGTTTTTAAGAGTCTATACTCGCATAACTTCCTGTTTGTGCTGCATACGGCTACGCTGCTGCTGACGCACTATTGGTTGCAGCGGCCCCGCCTGGCATACAGCCTAGGGCTAGCTTGCACCATCGGGCTAGCGGTACTGATTCGTCCTACCGAAATAATCATAGTATTGGTTCCGCTACTGTTAGGTGTAGCTTCCTGGGCTGATCTGCAAGCACGTATCCGACTGTTGTGGGCAGAGCGCCTGCAAGTTGTCTTCTTCGGCATAGGCGCGTTTCTTATTATGGTGCCGCAGCTATTATACTGGCATCATACCTCCGGCCACTGGACCTACGACTCGTATCCAGGCGAAAGCTTTGATTTCTTGCATCCAAAGCTATATTCCGGGCTGTTGAGCTTTGATAACGGCTGGCTGACTTACACGCCCGTAATGGTGCTCGCCTTGGTGGGCTTGTTTATTCTGTGGCGGCAGCGCCGCGACTGGTTTTGGTTGGCTACTTTGTACCTAGGGTTGCACGTGTACATTGCGTACAGCTGGTGGTGCTGGTGGTACATGGATAGCTTTGGCTCCCGCACCATGGTACAAACGTACCCTTTACTTTGCCTACCCCTAGGGTTCTGCCTGCAAGCCTTATTTAGGCGCGGAGCCGCTGTGCGCGTGCTGACCGCAAGCGTACTGGTGCTGCTCACAGCCCTGAATGGCTTCCAGCTTTGGCAGCGGCAACAGGGCATCTTTATGCCTGAGCACATGACCCGTCGCTACTATTTTGCCATCCTGGGTGAAACCCAACTCACCAAAGCGGACTTAGCTAAGTTTGACACCAACGAAGCTGACCCCGACCGAACCCGTTATGTGCCGGAAGTCGTGTATTTCAACAACTTCAGCCAAGAAGCCGCGGCAGGCGTCACCAACGACTTTGCCTTGGTAGCACCAGTATTCCGGGTCGATGGGCAGCACCCTTACAGTCCTACCTACCGGCAAAAGCTAGGCGACTTACAAGTGCAACCCGGCGACTGGATTGAGGCCAGCGCCCAAGCTTTCTTTCCCGATAAAGCCTGGGACATCAACCAGATGCCTAGTCTCGTCATTGAATTCAAGCGCAACGGCCAAACTTACAAGTGGAAAAGCGTGCGGCTGATGAACAAAGTAGGAGAGGTATCGACCGTTTACGGCGGAACGCCAAAAGTTTGGGATGAAGTTAGATTCGACAGCAAAGTGTCGAAGGATGCGCAGCCTGACGACGAGGTTTCCGTGTATGCGTTTCAGAACGGCTCAGCGCAACCCGTGCTGATCGACAACCTAAACGTAACCGTACTCCGGCACCGGTAGCTCCTAGCTTTGAAACAAACCGTACTTCAGAATGCAGTAGATCGCCCGGAAACCGTCGCGCCAGCCAATCTTCTTGCCTTCGGCATAGGTGCGACCGTAGTAGCTAATGCCTACCTCGTAGATGCGGGCATTAGGCACGCGAGCGATTTTGGCGGTTACTTCTGGCTCGAAGCCGAAGCGTTTCTCTTCTAGCTTCAACCCTTGGATGATGTCGCGCCGGAAGAGTTTGTAGCAAGTCTCCATATCCGTCAGGTTCAGATCGTTGAACATGTTGGAGAGGAAGGTCAGAATAGCATTACCGATGCTGTGCCAGAAGAACAGAATACGGTGGGGCTGACCACCCATAAAGCGTGAGCCAAACACGACATCTGCAAATCCCTTTAGGATGGGTTTCATCAGAATGTTGTACTCCTCCGGATCGTACTCTAAGTCAGCATCTTGAATAATAACATAGTCGCCCGTAGCCTCGCGAATACCGGTGTGTAGCGCAGCTCCTTTGCCCTGATTGACGGCATGTTGTAGTAGCCGCATGCCCATCTCGGGGTAGCGTGCTATGTAAGCAGTAATTACCTCAACGGAATTGTCAGAAGAACAGTCGTTGACTAGGATAATCTCCTTTTGAATGTTATTCACCAGCTTCAACTCGCGCAACACGTCCAGGATCTGGTGGATAGTGCGAGCCTCGTTGTAGACGGGAATAACAATAGAAAGCTTGTCAAATTTGACCAAAACGCAAGTAGTTTAGGTATTTAATTGGAGCGTAAATTACAGATTTCCGGTCCGGCCGCCATCTACTGGCACGTTGATGCCTGTGATATAGCTAGCTGCTGGCGAAGCTAAGAACGCAACGGCTGCCGCGATTTCTTCAGACTGGCCGAAGCGGTGAGTGGGGATAAGTTGGAGCAAGCTGCTTTCGATATCAGCTATCGATTTGCCTGTTTGAGCGGCTCTTTGTTCGATAAGGGAGGTGTGGCGTTGGGTAACGGTGGCGCCAGGTAGCACATTATTAACAGTGATACCATCGGCGGCTATCTCGTTGGCCAAGGTTTTAGCCCAATTACCCACCGCCGCTCGAATGGTGTTGGACACTCCTAGGTTAGGGAGCGGTTGCTTAACGGAAGTGCTAATGACATTGATAATGCGACCATACCGGCGAGCTTGCATGCTAGGTACTATCAGTTGCGCCAATACCTGATTGCATACTAAGTGTTGCTCGAAAGCAGCTCGAAACGCGTCAGCTGTCGCCGCCAGAATAGGCCCACCAGCCGGACCGCCTGTGTTGTTTATCAGAATGTCGAAGCCCTTCGGATGCGCTGCCAAATAATCTCGTACTTGGGCTGCTACTACGGTGGCATCCGTGAAGTCGGCAGCGATATAATCGTGCGCTTGATTTGCCGGAGTGGGCAGCTCAGTGGCAGTCTGTTGTAGGCGTTCTTTGTTGCGGGCTAGGAGCGTAACAGTCGCCCCCATTTGTGCTAGTGTCTCAGCCACCGCCCGGCCAATACCCTGTGTGCTACCTCCTACCAAAGCGTGCTGGCCAGCTAGGACAGTAGATGAAAAAAGCGACGGTTGCACAGCTATAAGGAGCTAGTTAAGATAAAGATTGCCGCAAATAGCAGCAAACATACGTATGAAGGGGGAACTAGGCTAAGGTTTTAGCTAAAAGATATTGTAAAATAGATCCGTCCCATGTTTGGGTTTTCAGGTTGACCTAGCTTTCTAAAATTCAGCACAAGTCGAGATAAATAGCCAAAAGAGTAGAGCATTTCAGGAGAATAACCTAGCCAAATCAGCTACTTATTTGATTTTGGAGTAGCTTACGGCTGCTTTTGATTTTGCTATTTCCCTCTGGTATATGCCCATCACCCGTCCATTCAACTTCCAGCAGTGGATCGATGAACACCGTCATCTGCTCAAGCCCCCTGTTGGTAACCAGCAGGTGTTCAAAGACAACAAAGATTTCATCGTGATGGTAGTTGGCGGACCTAACACCCGCAAAGACTATCATTATGACGAAGGCGAGGAGCTGTTTTTACAGATAGAAGGCGACATTGTGGTGAAGATCATCGAAGATGGTCAGCCCGTGGATATTCCGATTCGCGCCGGGGAGATGTTTCTGCTGCCTGGTGGTGTTCCGCATTCACCGCGTCGGCCAGCTGGCTCTGTTGGCCTAGTGCTGGAGCGCTACCGCCAGCCAGGTGAGAAAGATGGCTTCCTGTGGTTCTGTGAGAATTGTGGCCATAAGCTTCATGAGGAATATACAGAAATTACCGACATCGTGCAGCAACTCCCGCCTATCATGAACCGCTTCTGGCAATCGGAGGAGAAACGCACTTGCCAGAACTGCGGCACCGTGATGGAGCCACCAGCACCGATAGTATCTTAGTCAGGGACTTAGTCCGCGCTACGCACACAGCTGATAGAAACTCATCTCAGCCTACTCATTACGTTAGTTGCATAGCTTGCCAGTCGTGCTGAACCTAGATGCTACTTCAGGTTCAACTAACCTGGCTATAGCCATGCTCGAAATTACTCATGCGACCGTTACAATTTTTACAAAGGCTACTTCCTGCTACACATATTGGGTACGTCTGGCTATGCACAGCCCTAATAAGCTTGACGATAATCTGCGAAGCATCTAGGTGGAAAAATTACTCGGTGCTAGTCTGGGACATGGGCGGGTACTATATGTATTTGCCTTCTGCGTTCATCAACCACGACCTTGGGGATGGATCTTACGTGACGAACGTCCGGTATTCCTACCACAAAGATGAAGGCCCTGTTTACGGGCTGGTAGAACTTGATAACGGCCGCAAGGTGTTCAAGTACCCCATCGGGATGGCGCTGTTCTACGCCCCCTATTTTACTGCAGCTCATGCTTACGCGCTGGCTACCGGTGAATCAGCAGACGGCTTTTCGGTTAGCTACCAGCAGTTCGTAGCTCTGGGTTGCTTGGCGTACGTACTGATTGGCCTCTGGATTTTAGGCCTAGAGCTGCGGCAATACTTTTCGGATTCGACAGCAGCACTAGCAATGCTGGTAGTAGGGCTCGGCACCAACTTGCTCTACTATGCCACGTTCGAAACGGCAATGGCACACGGTACCTTATTTATGCTCAATGCCTTGCTGCTGCGTCTGACCCGACAGTGGTATCAAAGTGGTCGGTGGAAATATATCTTAGGGCTTGGCCTAACGCTAGGGCTGATTGGGCTCGTGCGTCCGTCCGAACTGCTCATGGCCGGAGTACCAGTATTGTGGGGCATCTCAGGGTGGAAATCAGTACCCCAGCGCTTCCTCTACTGGCAAAAGCACCTAGGTCAGGTGGTCGTTGCCGTGCTATTATTCGGGGCGGTAAGTAGCATCCAACTACTCTTCTGGAAAACAGTTGGGGACAAGTGGGTGATTAACTTCTATCCGGGCGAGCATTTTGACTTCTTGCATCCGCATTTGGTGGAAGGGCTGTTTAGCTTCAAAAAAGGTTGGCTGATTTATTCGCCGCTCATGGCTTTTGCACTCTTGGGCCTCTTCTTTCTACGGCGCGATGCTCCTGACGTCTGGTTGCCGGCGCTCATCTTGATTCCGTTAGGAGTTTATATCATCTTCAGTTGGGAGCAATGGTGGTACGGCGGCGGCTTTGGTGCCCGCCCAGTTATAGGCTTATACCCGCTGCTGAGCTTGGGCCTAGCTAGCTTCTGGCAGCGCATAATACGGGTTAAAGCGGCAGCGCTGGTTCTGGTATCGTGTCTGGTGCTGCTAAATCTGGTACAGATCCGGCAATACTCACTGGGGATTTTGGACTGCTGTGATATGACTCGGGAGAAGTACAAGCAACACTTTTTCGAGTTCAGGTAAGGAAAGGGAAGGCAACCGGTCCGGATGCCTATCTTTACTGCTGATGACTTTTCAGCCCACCCTCGACTTCGCTGCCTCTCTCGACGCCCAAGATCCGTTACGCGACTTTCGCAACCAGTTTCATATTCCACCTGCCCCCAATGGGGAGGAGAGTATCTACTTGTGCGGCAACTCGCTTGGCTTGCTCCCCAAAACGGCGCGGGCTGCCGTCGAGCAAGAATTTCAGGCATGGGAGCAACGAGCAGTAGAAGGGCATTTTCATGGCACTTCGCCTTGGATGCATTACCATGAAGTTCTAGCTCCGGCTGCAGCGCGGATAGTCGGGGCCAAGCCGCTGGAAGTGGTGGTGATGAATAACCTGACCACGAATCTGCACCTATTACTTATTTCCTTCTACCGCCCTACGGCTACGCGCTACAAGGTGCTGATGGAAGGCGGGGCTTTCCCCTCTGACCAGTACGCGCTGGAGTCGCAGGTGAAGCTACATGGCTTTGCTCCCGAGGATGCTATTGTGGAGCTAGCGCCCCGCCCGGGTGAGCACACGCTGCGCACCGAAGATATCGAAACCAAGATTCAGGAGCTAGGAGAATCGCTGGCGACGGTGCTGCTCGGCGGCATAAACTATTATACGGGGCAGGTGTTCGACATGGCCGCTATTACCCGCGCAGGACACGCCGTAGGTGCAACCGTCGGGTTCGACCTAGCCCACGCGGCCGGCAACGTCGAGCTGCACCTGCACGACTGGGATGTGGATTTTGCCTGCTGGTGCACGTACAAATACCTGAATTCTGGTCCGGGCGGCACTTCAGGAGCTTTCGTGCACGAGCGATTTGCCTACCAGTTCGATTTGCCACGCCTAGCTGGCTGGTGGGGGCACGATGCCAAAGAGCGTTTTCAGATGAAGAAGGGCTTCAAGCCGATGCCTGGAGCAGCAGGCTGGCAACTCGCTAATGGGCAGATTTTCCCGATGGCTATTCACCGCGCGTCTTTGGCGTTGGTAGACGAGGCCGGTGGTATGAGTGCACTGCGCCGCAAGAGTGAGCAGCTCACTGCCTATCTGGAATTTATGATTCGGCGGCTGCAGCTTCCGGCTGAGCAGCTGGAAATTATTACGCCCTCAGACCCAGCCGCGCGGGGTTGCCAACTCTCGTTATTGGTACACCAAAACGGGCGCCAACTGTTTGACCACCTTGCTGCTGCGGGCATCATTGGCGACTGGCGTGAACCTAACGTTATTCGATTGGCGCCGGTACCATTGTACAACTCCTACCAGGACGTGCAGCGAACAGGGGAGGTGCTAGCTGCATGGGCTACAAAGGCCGAATAGTTACACACTGAATTATCGGAGTTTTATCGGGGTTTTACGTAAACACCATTGTGTTCACTCAATTGTTGGTTCGCTAACTACTCTTATGGCCGAAGAATATGCGGCAAAAATGGCGCTCAAGACTGATGCTGAGTTGCAACGGTATGTAACCGCACGAGCAGAGTATCGCGATGATGCGGTGATAGCCGCCCTAGACGAATTAACGCGTCGGGGTAAACCCCACCCCGAAGACGCGGCACTACGCCCGGCATTGGAAGTAGGGGTACGTGAGCAGCAGGTGCGGCTAGATGCCGAGGAGCAGCGCGTTGGCACTTATACTACCGTCGCCGACGAAGCTGAGCCAGAAGAAAAAGGGCCAACCTTATACTCGCCCGTCACCATTACGTGGTTTTCAGTGCTCTTCTCGATGCTGGCCGGCGGCGTGCTGCTAGGCTTAAACCTACGCCAGCTGCGGCGCACAGGGGCCATGCTGCGCTTAGGGTTGTTTGTGCTCGTGTACTTTGGCGGCGGCATGTTGCTGCTAAGTTGGCTGGTTCAGCGCCACGGTTTGAGCACGTGGGTGCTCAGCTTGTTCGATTTGCCGGCTATTATTGCCTACATCTTTTGGTTTTGGCCGCGTTATGTACGCACCTATACCTATCAAACCCGCAACTGGTTGATTCCCTTTGTGATATGCTCGGTAGTGAAAATTGGTCTTCTGGCGTTTGTTGCCCAGCATATTACGCAGCTGATGCCGGCCATATCGGGGCAGTAAACCGGACGTTTATTTTGCCATAGCTATTACGTAGCCCATGCAGGCAAACAGGAATAGTAGCTACAAGGGCTCTGTTTAGGGTGCCTTGTAGCCGCCCAGGTGGATAATTACACTTCCTTATTACTTCTTTAATGCCGCTCACGCTTTTGCCCTTACCCGACGCGGAGGTGCTGCTAGACGCTAGTTTCCTGGCGCCTGCAGAAGCTGAAGCGTTACTGGTTGAGCTGACGGAAACCATCTGCTGGCGGCAAGAGCCAATCAAGCTCTTCGGGAAAGAAGTAATGCAGCCACGGCTTACCGCTTGGCACGGCGACCCTACCGCAAACTACCAGTATTCCGGATTGAAGCTAGCTCCTCAGACTTGGACTCCTGCCTTGCAGGGAATCCGGCAGCGCGTAGAAGCTGCAGCCGAATGCAGCTTCAATAGTGTTCTGCTTAATCTATACCGCTCTGGGCAAGATAGTATGGGTTGGCATGCCGATAACGAACCGGAACTAGGTCCGACGCCAACTATTGCTTCAGTAAGTTTGGGAGCAACTCGCAACTTTCGGCTCAAGCCGCGCGACCCGCAGCGCACTCACCATCAGGCCCTGACGCTAGCGCTCGGCACTGGGAGCTTGCTGCTGATGCGTGGGTCTACTCAGGATCGTTGGCTGCATGCAGTACCTAAAACGGCCGTCTCTGTGGCACCACGCCTCAATTTGACCTTTCGTCGTATTACAAGCTAGGTATTAGAATCTGGTAATCTAAGTATGAATATTCGCCCGCTTCTCATGCTGGTTAGTAACGAATTTCTGGGTGGCCGTACAGCGAAGGGCAATCTGGCTCGCCAAGCAAATAGTCGCCAATGCGCAGCAACGTAGCATTGAACGGTAACTGTACTGCAGTGACAAAAGGATGGGACGTCGGGGCGAGGCTCGTGCTAGCAGAAAGCAACTCAGCACGAGACGCCTGCTTGTTGTGGCGGATGCTGATTTTTCTAGGACGCATGAGTTTTTTGCAAAAATGGGTGGCGGTTGCGAGGCGGGACTTAATCATGACGTTGACTTAATTCAATACTTTCACACTATAGTAACAAAGCTAGCCCCCAACTTTTATACCGTTCAGCGAATCCGACCAACCTAGGTGCCTTCCCCGATCAACTTGGCTTTTCACCAGTTTAATAAAGTGCATCTATTCGTCGTATAAGCTTTTTTGAGTCCTTTTTCTGCTTTCCGTCCTGATTCAGCTTTCTTATGTCCACTCTTTCCGCGTTTCCCGATTCTGTACCTTCTTCCCAACCTGAACCCCTTACTGTCATGGGAGGCGGCTTGGTAGGGACGTTGGCTGCTCTGTATTTGGCACGTCGCGGCTACCCCGTAGACATCTATGATCGGCGCTCCGACCCGCGGCGGATCAGCAAAACCACGGAGGGGCGCTCCATCAACCTAGCTTTGTCTGATCGGGGATGGCGGGCATTAGAAGGTGTCGGTATCAGTGAACAGATTCGACCCGTAGCTATCCCCATGTACCAACGGGTGATGCATGACCAGCAAGGCCGTCTTACCTACCAGCCTTACGGGAAGGATAATCAAGCCATTTACTCGGTGTCGCGCGACGGCTTGAACCGCGCTTTATTGGACCTGACCGAAGCAGAATCGCGCATCAGCTTACACTTCAACCAAAAGTGCCAATTGGTCGATCTGCACAACCGAAACGTCGTGTTGCGCGATACCCTGACCGGTCAGGAAGAAACCCGTCCTTTTCGTCATCTATTTGGTGTTGACGGAGCTTATTCTGCCGTGCGCAGCGCCATGCAGAAAACGGAGCGGTTCGACTACTCACAGCAGTATCTCGACTACGGCTACAAGGAACTAACCATCGAGGCTGGTGCCGATGGAACGTGGCTCCTGGAAAAAAATGCGCTGCACATCTGGCCTAGGGGCCAGTACATGATGATTGCATTGCCTAACCTGGATGGCTCGTTTAACTGCACACTATTTTTCCCCTACGAAGGCGCAAAGTCTTTTGCCACCTTGCAAACTGGAACAGAGGTTCGGGCGTTCTTCGCGGAGGTCTTCCCTGATGCTTTGCCGTTGATGCCAGAGTTGGAAAAAGACTTTTTTCAGAACCCAACGAGTTCTTTGGTGACCATCCGCTGCTATCCGTGGTCGGTAGCCGATGAGGTGCTGCTGCTCGGCGATGCTTCCCACGCGATTGTTCCCTTCTACGGCCAAGGCATGAACGCTGGCTTCGAAGATTGCTCGGTACTCGACGACTTGCTCGATCAGTACGGTAGCGACTGGCAGACAATCTTTGCGGAATTTCAACGGCTGCGCAAGCCCAATGCCGATGCAATGGCCGACCTAGCCGTGTACAACTTTGAAGAGATGCGCGACCGGGTAGCCGATCCGCGCTTTTTGCTGCGCAAGAAAATAGAGAGCAAGATTTCGGCCCAATATCCTGATCAATGGGTGCCGCTGTACACGCAGGTTACGTTCTCGAGCACACCGTACGCAGATGCTTGGGCCAACGGGCAACGCCAGGAACAAGTAATGCAACGCTTGATGCCGCACATTCAGAACGAAGCGGATTACGACCAGCCGGCCGTGCAAACACTCGTGCAGCAGGAACTCGCTAGTATGGCGTAATCAGCCAAGCGTTAGGCCCAGGCCAAAGCCAAGCACAACGCCCACACCTAGGGTCAGGCCGGCCCACACCTGCGCGGAAGTATGGGCGTTTAAAGCGAGGCGTGCGCTCATGACGGCGCCCGTCAGCAAGATCATGCTTACTAGCCACCAAACGCCCGACTCACCTGACAAAGCACTCATTTGCAACACAGAAAGAAAGCCTACTGCCCCGCCCACTCCAACGGTATGAGCACTAATCTTCCACCGCAATGAAATGAGAAAAGTGAGCAGCACGGCTACGGTCATGCCCGCCATCATGTGCATCAGCAGCGGGTCGAAGGCGTCACGTTCATGTTGAAACATGAGCGTCGCTGCCGCGAAGCAGATGGCGGTCAGCAGAAAAGGGAGCGGCCGGTGCCGGCGGTCAGGCAGCGTAATGGATTCTACTCGGCCTAACCAGTGCAAGGTAGCCGTCAGCAGCGAAGGCAATAGAAAAGTAAATACGAAAGCAACGGCTAAGACTACCCAACGATCGGGCATGAGTGGCCGCAAAATCACCCCTGGTAACTGATAGCAAATGATGTAAAAAAGGTACGAGGGGACCAGCAGCGGATGAAAAGCCGCTGATAAGGCTGTCGCTAACGGACGAGACACAGGAGAAGCAGGAAGTAAGAGGCTGGTAAAGATAGGACCCTAGGCGTAGCGTGATTCGCGGCAGCGATGTGAATGATACAAATAGGCAATGAATCTTTACAAATTTAATGACTTAAATCCTATATTCATCTACCAGAACTAGGCTTATTATGCTGTAATAGCAAATTATTTACGGCAAGCAGAAAACGTCCTTGTCGTCTTCAAGCCCAGCAACAAAAAAGCTAGCTCTTATTCTCTGGCTTGTGGCGTGGAGAGAATAAAAGCTAGCTTCTACTTGAGTAAGCAACGTCTTGCCCGTTACAGCTCGCGTCGGAGGCGGGCCACCGGAATATTCAACTGCTCTCGGTATTTTGCAACGGTACGGCGGGCGATATTATAGCCGCGGGCATTCAGCATCTTTTCCAACTTGTCGTCGGAGAGAGGGCGCCCTTTGCTCTCGCCATCGATGATTTCCTTCAGAATGTGTTTCACCTCACGTGAGGAAGCATCTTCGCCCGAATCGGTAGCAATACCTTCGGAGAAGAAGTACTTCAAAGGATAGATCCCGAACTCCGTCTGCACCGATTTGCTATTGGCTACCCGACTGACAGTCGAGATGTCCATATTAATTTCCTGGGCAATGTCCTTCAAAATCATCGGGCGAAGCCGGCTTTCGTCGCCTTCGAGGAAGAAGTCGCGTTGGTAGCGCACGATGGCGTCCATAGTGCGAAGGAGCGTCTGCTGCCGTTGCCGGATGGCATCGATAAACCAGCGGGCCGCGTCGAGCTTTTGCTTCACAAACGTGACGGCCTCTTTCATCTTTTTGTCCTTCTTCGACGCCTTGTCGTAGGCCTGAAACATCTCGGTGTAAGCCGGAGCTACCCGCAGATCAGGCGCATTGCGCGAGTTCAGCGTGAGGTTGAGCACGCCGTTGTCGTTGCTCAGAATGAAGTCAGGAATAACGTACTGCACCTTGCCCATCCCCACGGGTCCCGTTCCGCCGGGCTTAGGGTTAAGCTTCAGGATCAACGCAATAGCTTCCTTCAGCTCATCGTCTTCTAGGTCTAGCTTTTGCTGAATGCGCGGGTAATGCTTCTTAGTAAACTCGTCGTAGCACTCCAGCAAGATGCGCTCGGCGGCTTCCGTTACTTCATCTTGCGGACGACGCTCTAGTTGCAACAACAGACACTCGCGCAAGTCGCGGGCTCCAATACCGGGCGGGTCGAAGCTCTGCACGACGTGCAACACGCCTTCAATTTCGCCTGGCGCTGCTTCAATGTTCTGGGAGAAAGCTAGGTCGTTGGCAATAGCTGATAGGTCACGGCGGATGTAGCCATCATTGTCGATGGAGCCGATGAGCTGTCGACCAATGGCCGTCTGCTTGTCATCAAGGCCCGCGAAGCTCAGCTGATCCATGAGGCTGTCGATGAGAGAGCCTCCCGTATCTGCCAGCGGCATCTCGCGGTCATCGTCCGAGTCGCCGGGGCCGTCGCCCTGCATCTTATAGCCGGCTATTTCGTCGTCGTTGATATAATCACCTAGGTCGAGGTCGTCGGTATCTTTTGTTTCCGTCCGGTCATCGTCTTTCGACAGATCTACTTCGGGCTGTTCCTCTCCCCGGTCATCGAAGTCTTCGTCGAGCGTATTATCGTCGTTATCAAACTCTGAATCGGGGTCATCATAGTCCTCGGCGTCGTCCGAATCATCCCGGTCTTGCTCTTCCAAGTCATCGTTCTCGTCGCCTTCTTCCAGCGCCGGGTTCAGCTCTAATTCTTCCTTGATACGCGTCTCTAATTCTGCCGTCGGAATCTGGAGCAGCTTAATAAATTGTATCTGTTGCGGAGACAGCTTCTGCGAGAGAAGCTGCTTCATGTCAAGTCTTTGCATAACTAAAAAACGCCTATAATCTCGCCAGAATGAAACGGCAGTAGCTCAAAGATAGCTTTTCCTGTACTTCAGTTGGGATAAAAAAGTTGGTCAAAATGTAGCGTAATTTCTATGTTCCGTGGCTTTTTAAAACTCCTACCTTTGCTTTCTATAAGTTAATCATTAAAGATTAGTACAATGTCCGTCAGAAGGTCAAGCGTACAAGCGCTGCTCCAGAGTCAGGAGCTAGAGCGTGAAGTGGTGGTGAAAGGGTGGGTTCGTACTCGCCGGGGTAATAAATACGTCCAGTTTGTCGCCGTCAACGACGGCTCCACAATCCACAATCTTCAGGTCGTAGCCGATGCGGAGAAATTCCCCGAAGAGACGCTAAAAGACGTCGCTACGGGAGCTTGCGTTTCAGTACGCGGTCAGCTAGTTGCTTCACAAGGTAAGGGACAAACGGTGGAAGTGCAAGCCACTGAAATAGAAGTTCTTGGCAAAGCAGATCCCGAACAATATCCGTTGCAAAAGAAGGGCCACTCGCTCGAATTTTTGCGCGAAATTGCTCACTTACGTCCTCGCACAAACACCTTCGGCGCGGTGCTACGTTTGCGCCATGCGTTGGCGTTTGCCGTCCATCAGTACTTCAATGATCATGGGTTTTATTATATCCACACGCCCATCATCACAGGCTCCGATGCGGAGGGCGCGGGGCAAATGTTTCGCGTAACTACGCTGCCTGACGACCATCCGCCGCGCACGGCGAGCGGCGCCGTCGATTATGGCGAAGATTTTTTTGGTAAGCAGACAAATCTTACGGTTTCGGGGCAGTTAGAAGGCGAAATTGCGGCGCTTGCCCTAGGTAAAATCTACACATTTGGCCCCACGTTCCGCGCTGAGAACTCCAACACCGCCCGGCACCTAGCCGAGTTCTGGATGATTGAGCCGGAAGTAGCGTTCAACGACCTCCAAGACAACATGGAGCTAGCCGAGGATTTCCTGAAGTACCTCGTGCGCTATGCCCTAGAGAAGTGCCTCGACGATCTGAAGTTCCTCAATGAGCAGTACGACAAAGAACTGCTCAGCCGCTTACAGTTTGTGGTCGACAATGACTTCCAGCGCCTGACCTACACGGAGGCTGTTGAGATTTTGAAGACCGCCAAGCAGAAGTTTGAGTTCCCCGTTGACTGGGGCACCGACTTGCAGAGCGAGCATGAACGCTACCTCGTGGAGAAGCATTTCAAGAAGCCCGTTATCCTGACCGATTATCCCAAGGATATCAAAGCCTTCTACATGAAGTTGAACGACGACGACCGCACGGTGCGCGCCATGGACGTGCTGTTCCCGGGCATCGGCGAAATCATTGGGGGCTCGCAGCGCGAGGAGGATCTGGAGAAGCTGCGTACCCGCATGCAGCAGATGAACGTACCCGAAGAGGAACTATGGTGGTACCTGGATCTGCGCCGCTTTGGCTCAGCGCCGCACGCTGGCTTTGGCCTAGGTTTCGAGCGTTTGGTGTTGTTCGTGACGGGCATGGCCAACATCCGGGATGTGATTCCTTTCCCACGCTTCCCAAAGAACGCCGAGTTTTAAGCGCTTTGCCAATTGATAAACACTGAGGCCTGGTTCAACAGTAGGTTGAACCAGGCCTCAGTAGTTAAGCAGCACCTGTTGTATGGCTGGGTGGACAGCCCAGATTGAGCAGCAAGCAGTAGCTAGCAATAATTTCTGAGTTCTTTGTTGTCGACGGCTAGCAGCGCGTCAAGTCGTAGCTCGAAGCCATCTGAGAGGCGCAAGTACTCTACTTTTTCTTTGATGAAGAGGTCGGCGATAACGCCTTGATAAGTGATAGGCGGCGTGTCGCGCTCGGTGCGGTAAACCAAAGTGCAATGCTGGTGCTTGGTAGCCAGCGCTTCCAGCTCATCGTAGAAGGAACAGCTGATCGGCGTGTAATCGGACATAAGCTAGGAGTAAGGTGAATAGAGGTGGGAAGATCAGTATGATTTACTACGTAAGTCAACCCAACCTGGTCGAGGCTCTGTGCGTTGTGTAGGTAAGTGACGAGCTTTCTTCCCGCCCCATGCCCACTGATCTAAACCTAGCCCCTGTTGATGCCTTGCAAGAAGGTGAACTCCGCACTTTCCCAACGCCTAACGACGGCTCTCCTGTTCTCTTGGTGCGCCATGAAGGCCAATACCTAGCTTTTGCGGCGCACTGCCCACACTACGGAGCTCCGCTCGAGAAAGGAAAGATTGTAGATGGGCGACTCATATGCCCATGGCATCACGCCTGCTTCCGAGTCGCCGATGGGCACCTTTGCGAGCCACCGGCCTTGGATAACCTTCCAACCTTCGAACTGCGTGAGGAGAATGGGCGGATCTGGGTAACGATACCCGATAACCCGCTGGCTTCCATAGACGATGCGAATGCCACGCCTACGGCCGAAGTAGGCGGTGCGCTTCCTGAGGAAGCAGAAGCTAGGCACGTCGATGAGCGCACGTTTGTGATAGTGGGAGGAGGAGCAGCCGGGCAATATGCGGCTCAAACCCTGCGCACGGAAGGTTTCGCGGGGCGTTTGATAGTGGTAACGGCAGACGAGTTTGAGCCCTATGACCGTACTAAGCTGAGCAAAGCCTACCTAGCCGGCAAAGCAAAGCCCGAAAACCTACCTCTGCGCCAACCTGCTTTCTACGAGCGGCACCGCATCGAGCTGCTCACCAATACCAGCGTTATCGGCCTCGACCGCAAAAAGCAGGAGTTGCAACTAGCGGGTCGCCCCAACCTAGCTTTCGATAAGCTGCTGTTGGCGCCCGGCTCCACGCCAAATTCATTGCCCACTTTACCTGGCCACGAACTGTCGGGCGTGCTAATCCTGCGCGCACAAACTGACGCAAACAAAATTCTGCGAATGGCCGGGAGTGCTCGTCAGGTCGTCATTATCGGCGCTAGCTTCATCGGGATGGAAGTGGCGAGCAGCTTGATTAATGCAGAGCGCCACGTAACAGTGGTTGCGCACGAAAAGGAGCCGTTCTTGAAAGTGCTAGGTCCAGAAATAGGCGCCATGTTTCGGCAGCTACACCAAGAGAAGGGTGTTGCCTTCGCGGCCGAAGCGGAAGTAGCGGAATTGGTCGGGGAGAAGAACCACGTGACTGGCGTGCGGCTGAAAACCGGGCAACTGTTTCCTGCCGATCTGGTGGTGCTGGGGGTCGGTGTGCGGCCCGCTACCTATTTTCTGCAATTAGCCTTTGAACTAGAAAAAGACGGCGGCCTGCGCGTAGATGAATACTTGCAAGCCGCTCCCAACATTTATGCCGCCGGCGACATTGCACATTTTCCGTTGGCCGCTACGGGAAAATCGACGCGCATTGAACACTGGCGTCTGGCGCAGCAGCATGGCCGTGTGGCCGCCCTGAACATGCTAGGTCGGCAAGAACTATACAACACCACGCCGTTCTTCTGGACGCAGCAGTACGGCAAAAGCCTACGCTATGCGGGCCATGCCGAACACTACGATACCATCATGTACCACGGCGACGTGAGCAAGCAAGACTTTCTGGCGCTGTACACGCAAGGCGACCGTGTTGTAGCCGCTGCAGGCATGAACCGTGATGCTGACATGATCTTTATTGAGGCACTGTTCGCTAAGAAGCAGATGCCTGCTGCGGCCGCCCTTAAAGAGCCAGTAGATTGGCAACAGCTAGCGCGAGCTAAATAAGCACTAAGCAAAAGGGCGGACACCTGTGGTGTCCGCCCTTTTGCTTAGTGCTTGCCGTGGCCTTTACCGTTTCCGGGGCCATGACCGCCGCCGTACAGCTTCTTCGCCTGTCCGGGCGGTAAGCCTTTGCCGTTCTCCAAGCGTTTTACTTGGCCAGGAGGTAGGCTTACAGGGTACAGCTCCCGATGGCGGGTGATTTGCACCCAAGGCTGGGTGCCACGGTAGTCAATCACAACGGGATGGAAGCTGCTGGGCGAGTAGCCGCTAATCGTGCGAAGATGCTGCCATTTGCCTTGGCGCTCCACAATATAATTCTGGTCGCGCAGATCGTAGTAGCCACCCACTTCCGGAATGTAGTAGTACTGCGAGCCTGTTGGCGCCGCGGGCCCCCACGACGGCGTATTGATGTTAAGATTAACTTGTTGTGCGTGGGCAGGTGTGACAGTAGCCCAGCTTGCCAGACTTATACCGAAAGCGACACCTATCTTGAAGAGGGATTTCATTTGTACAGGAAAGAAAAGTGAAAGAAATCAAATCCTGACAAGAACGAAGCCAACGAGCTGAGGATAAAGCTAGCGTTCGGTATGATCGTATATCGTACGTGCTTCACCTTGAAGCACCTCCTCAAAGCCCCGATTCTCCCGGTTTGCTCGCGCCCAAAGACTATCGCTATAGCCCGGCTGACTCATTAGCTGTTGCTCAATAACCTTGATCTTACTGTTGTCAGCTTCCGTGAGGGGGTGGTACAGTTCGTAAAGGCGGTCGATGAATCTACCGTAAATGAGATTATGCTCGGTTACAAGCATCATAATAAACTGCCGTGGCTCGATTTGCTGGCGAAAATCACCTTGGTTTAAATCTTCACCGGTGCGGGTAAAATGCGTGTCGTAAATGAAAACAGTTTCATCAACGCCCCAAAAGCGAGACTCAGGGGTGAAAAGGGTCTGTAAGTATGGATCGAAGTGCATGAAACCCCACACGAAACTGTCGCCTGAGATAAGCAGGTTAGGACGTTGCTGCCCCGCTTGCAACGAATCGAAGATTACGCGTGGGTACGCCATCTTATAGTGCTGGTAAGGGAACATTAGGTTCATGGGGCCGCTCAGGTCGTTGTCGGTACCTTGCACCGAGTCACTAGTGACTTTCACAGGGCCCTCCCGCCGAAAGTTGACAAGGTCGAATCCGCCGACCTGTTCGACGCGCGCAAACAGGGTATCTGCTACCAGCGCCACGCCGTACCCGCTCCAGTGAGTGCCTCCTCTCGGAAATAACGGATAGCGGGTGGTGTCTTTCCAAAGCGCAAACAGCCGACTTAAATCCAGCAAGTTGATTTTATTGGCCTGCATCTCCCGGATGAATATGTCATAGTTGGTAGGGCCGCGCTTCACGTGCCGCAAATACGCCGGTAGGTCTTCGGGCTGGTATCGGGCCTTGTTGGGAGCCATCACAAACAAGAACGGAATGCCGCGCTTCGTGAGCTCTTGCTGCACAATGCGCATGCGCCGCACGCGGTAGCGTATCTCTTCTTCTCCCAAAAAATTCTTGCCTAGGTAGGCATTGACGGGAAGAGGCTGGAACAGAACATTATCGCGGCCCACCAGTAGATCGGTGGAGCGCGCTACTCCTAACAGCGACAGCGAGAGCTGATCGCGCATGCGAATAAGCCAAGTACGGAAGCCGACCCGGTCTTCCAAGTATTTCTCTAATTGAGGCTGATACTCGCCAGCTACCAGAGCATTTGGGGTTAGCTCCGGATGAGGTGCCATGGTGTAAGCACCCGCCAGCGGCGCCTCCTCAAGCCAGTGAAACTTGGCTTGTAAGGCTGGCATGATAAGCAAGATTAGCAGCAGTAGAAATAAAGCGCGCTTTATAACCATGACAGAGCTTAGAAACGGAAGTAGATAAACGGGTTGAAAGTGCTACCGATAACGTAGCTCACACTCAGGATAAGCAGAATAGCTGTAACGAACCCTTGGGCCAAGGTGCGGGACAAGGCAAAACGCTCGGCCGTTAAAGTGCCGATTTCCCAGCGTTCTATGCGGGGCAGCGCTGCCATAAAAGAGAAGACTGTGGCCAAGGCTAGCGTAGCCCAAAACTCGATGGTGAAGTAGGGAAGCTCACTCCAGCTGCCCGCAAACATCTGCTTCATGTAGGCTAACGCTGCGCTCAGGCTCTCGGCCCGGAATAAGACCCAGCCTACTACGGTGATGGCGAAAGTAGGGAGGATGCTTAAAACCCCGATCTTCTTATAAATGCGCAACAAGAATAGCCGGTCCAGTACCAAGAACAGACCGTGAAAGGCACCCCAGGCAATGAAGTTCCAAGCCGCGCCGTGCCAGAAGCCAGACAGGATAAATACCGTCCAGAGGTTGACGTACAGGCGGGCCGGCTTCACGCGGTTGCCCCCCAAAGGAATGTAGAGGTAATCGCGCATCCAACGGCCTAGGGTGATATGCCAACGCTGCCAAAACTCCGTGATGCTGCGTGAGATATAAGGGTTATTGAAGTTCTCAGGAAACTGAAAACCGATCATACGGCCAATGCCGATAGCCATATCTGAGTAGCCTGAAAAGTCGAAGTAGATCTGGAAAGTATAGGATACCGCCCCCAGCCAAGCCAAAGACATAGAAAGATCTGTTGGTGCCAAGGTGAAGATCTTATCAGCTTCTTGGCCTAGCACGTTGGCGATGAGTACCTTTTTAGAGAGTCCAATAACGAACCGAAACAATCCCGCGAGCTTATGATCAATGGTATCAAAGGCGGTGCGGTCGGTTAGCTGATCGGCTATTTCGTGAAAACGAACGATAGGCCCGGCAATCATCTTGGGAAAGAGCATGATGTAAAGCATGAAGTCCCAGAAACTCTTCAGCGGCTTGTTCACGCCCCGGTACACATCAATGGTGTAGGTCAGCTTTTCGAAGGTGAAAAACGAGATGCCAATCGGGAGTACCACTTTTTCCCAGGTAAGTGGCGGTCCGCCGAGGTAGCCACGCATAGCGCTGGCGTTTTCGACGAAGAAGTTGGCGTACTTAAAATAGAAGAGCATTGCTACGTTGATGACAATGCTCATAATCAGATAAATGCGCTTCTGCCAGTTCGTAGCGCGGTCCATGTAGCGGATCAACACGAAATTAACCACGACGGAAGCCAGAAACAGCGCGAGAAAATTCAGGCCGCCCCAGGCGTAGAAAAGTAGGCTAGCTGTTAGAGCCACCGCGTTTTTGAAACGTTTGGGGGCTAGATAATAGAGTAGTAAGAAGCTAGGAAAGAAATAGAAAAGGAACAGAGTACTACTAAAAACCATAAGAAACGATAGAAGGGTTAAGGTAGGGCGGCCGAAGATAATAAATTGACTTAACTGCTTCGCCGGCCAATGCCCTCTCTGGAACTATAGTCTTGCCAAAGTCCTTGGCAAATAGCGTATTCGCATAGCTAAAGGGCGCACTTTTACGTACCTTTGCGGACTTATTCTAACGCTTTGCATGGCTAAGAAAACCATTCCGGCTGCCACGGCCGACCTTGTTTCCCCATTGTCGCAGGCTACTACTGCCGAAGTCGAGCTAACAGCGGCGGCGACAACCAGTTATCCAGCTCAATCTCAACATAACTCCGTTGCCGACTCGCCCTACATTGAGGTGTATGGCGCGCGCGAGCACAACCTGAAAAACGTATCCGTTCAGATTCCCCGCGGCAAGTTGGTCGTGTTTACCGGCATCTCAGGTTCGGGTAAGTCGTCGTTAGCGTTTGACACGATCTACGCGGAAGGGCAGCGTCGCTATATGGAGACGTTTTCGGCCTACGCCCGCTCGTTTATGGGTGGGCTAGAACGGCCTGATGTGGACAAAATCGAAGGATTATCGCCGGTCATCAGCATCGAGCAGAAGACGACTTCGCGCAACCCTAGGTCGACCGTTGGTACGATCACCGAGATCTACGACTTCCTGCGTTTGCTCTATGCCCGCACGGCGGAGGCGTTTAGCTACGCCACGGGAGCCAAGATGATCCGGCAGAGCGACGACCAGATCATCAACTACATCCTTAAGCACTTCGCTGACCGCAAGCTGGTGGTGTTGGCGCCCGTGGTGAAGGGCCGCAAAGGTCATTACCGCGAGCTGTTTCAGCAGATTGCTAAGCTAGGTTTCACGAAAGTGCGCGTAGATGGCGAACTGCTCGACCTAGCTCCTAAGATGCAGGTGGACCGCTACAAGATCCACGACATCGAAATCGTAATTGACCGAATTGTGGTGAAGGACGAGGATCGGCACCGCTTGTCAGGATCGGTCCAGAACGCCCTAACTCACGGCAAAGGCACGATGCTGGTGCTTGACCCCGACTCGAAGAAGACGCAGTTTTTCTCGCGCTTCCTCATGGACCCGACCACCGGCATTGCTTACGACGACCCCGCGCCGAACACCTTCAGCTTCAACTCGCCTTACGGCGCTTGCCCCGTGTGCAACGGCCTAGGTGACGTGCAGGAAATTACGGAGGACTCCGTGATGCCGGATAAGAAGCTGAGCATCAGCCGCGGCGGTATTGCCCCGTTGGGTGAGTACCGCGACATCTGGATCTTTCAGCAGTTGCAGGTTATCCTCAAAAAGCAGAAGCTCAGCCTGAGTACGCCGCTCGAAAAGCTACCTGATGAACTGATTCAGCGTTTGCTTCATGGCATTCCGGAGGATGAAGACGCAGACCCCAAAAAAGCGAACTACTCGGAGCCGTTTGAAGGTATCATCCCCTTCCTGCGTCGTCAGATGGATTCCGATTCGGATAACATTCGGGAGTGGATTCAGCAGTATACGCAGTCGAAGGAATGCCCCGAGTGCCACGGCTACCGACTCAAGAAAGAGTCGTTGCACTTCAAAATTGACAGCAAGCACATTGGTGAGCTGTCGGTGATGGATATTAAAGAGTTGGCGACGTGGTTTGAAGGCCTAGAAAGCCGCCTTACCGACCGCCAGAATATCATTAGTAAAGAGCTGCTGAAGGAAATTCGTAAGCGTATTGGCTTCCTGCTCGAAGTAGGGCTGGAGTACCTTGACCTGCACCGTTCCGTGCGCACACTGAGCGGCGGCGAAAGTCAGCGCATTCGCCTCGCTACGCAGATCGGTACCCAACTCGTGGGAGTGCTCTACATCATGGACGAACCTAGTATTGGCTTGCATCAGCGTGACAACGAGCGCTTGATCAAGGCGTTGCAGCACCTGCGCGACATCGGCAACTCGGTGATTGTCGTGGAGCACGACAAGGATATGATCATGAACGCCGACTATGTGCTCGATATTGGTCCGGGTGCGGGTATCCACGGCGGCAGCATCGTGGCCGAAGGATCACCGACGGATATCTTTGAATCGGGCAGCCTGACATCGCAGTACTTAAGCGGGCAGAAGCACATTGAGCTACGGCGACAGAAGCGCAAAGGAGAAGGCAAGGAGCTCGTGCTGAAGGGCGCGAAAGGCCACAATCTGAAGAACGTTACAGCAAAGTTTCCGCTCGGCAAGCTCATTGCTGTCACCGGGGTGTCGGGTTCGGGTAAATCGTCGCTCATCCACGACACGCTCTATCCGATTCTAAATCAATACTTTTTCAATGCTAAGCGCGACCCACTACCATACGGCAGCATCGAAGGGCTAGACCTCGTTGATAAAGTAATCGAGGTAGATCAATCGCCAATTGGGCGCACACCCCGCTCTAACCCGGCCACCTACACGGGCGTGTTCACCGAGATTCGCAGCTTGTTCGCCTCGCTGCCCGAAGCCAAAATTCGCGGCTACGGACCGGGCCGCTTCTCTTTCAATGTGAAGGGCGGCCGTTGCGAAACCTGCGAAGGGGCTGGCATGCGCACCATTGAGATGAACTTCTTGCCCGACGTACACGTGCCGTGTGAAACCTGCAAAGGCCGCCGCTACAACCGCGAAACGCTAGAAGTGCGTTTCAAAGGCAAGAGCATCACCGACGTGCTCGACATGACGGTGGAGAAAGCCGTGGAGTACTTCGAGAATCAACCACGGATTTTGCGCAAGATTCAGGTGCTGAATGAAGTAGGCCTAGGTTACTTGACCCTAGGTCAACAGGCTACCACGCTCTCGGGCGGAGAAGCGCAGCGCGTGAAGCTAGCTACTGAACTCAGCAAGAAGGACACTGGTAAGACGTTCTACATCCTCGACGAACCCACAACTGGGCTGCATTTTGAGGACATCAACCACCTGGCCGACGTGCTGCAAAAGCTGGTGGACAAGGGCAATACAGTGCTCGTCATCGAGCACAACCTTGATCTGATCAAAGTCGCGGACCACATCATCGATATCGGTCCGGAAGGTGGCGGAGGGGGCGGCACCATTGTAGCGCAGGGAACACCCGAGCAAGTAGCAAAATCTGGCAAAGGCTACACGAGCCGCTTCTTGGCAGAAGAGCTAAAAACCAGCAAGTACGCCGAAGAAAAAGTGGCTTAGCTTTCCTAGCTATATACAAAGAACCCCCGATAGCTACTAAGCAGTCGGGGATTCTTTGCTTTTTAGGCAAATCAACCTAGGTTAGTGCATTTACGCCAGCCTTCTCTTGGTAGGCTGCTTTCAAACGCAGGAAGCGGCTGCGGAGTGAGAAGGCAAGCAAGGGGAAAAGCATACCAGGTACCATGCGTAGCATCCACGGTGGTAACACAAACGCTAGCCCGATGCTAACCAAAAACACTAGGGGAGAAGTCAGGGGCCGGGCTATGTCTAGGTCGGGGTGCTCGTACTCGGGGGCGGCAACGACGTGCTTGGCAGGGTTGCGCAGGTAAAGCTGAAGCCAGGTTTGCATCAGCCCTGTGCCCATAACGTTGAGGCTGTACCAGATCCAAGGCGTGCGCAACATAGGATATTCGCTTTGGTAAGCCGTCGTGAAGGGCATGATAATGATGGTGAACAAGAACCACATGTTCAGCCAAATCAGCTGATTGTCGAGCCGCCTGACGAAGCGGAAAATGCGATGATGTGCCGTCCAGTAAATAGCGATAATGACAAAGCTGATCAGAAAGCCAATAAACCTAGGTATCAAATGCGCCAGCCCCATCAGAGCTTCTTGTTCGGTAGGGTGCTCAAGTTCTGGTACCTTAATCTCGATGACTAGCAGCGTGATAGCAATGGCAAAGACAGCATCGGTGAACAAGATCAGACGCTCGGTCTGGAACGCGTCGCGGTGGTGCTGAGCCTTTTCAATTTCGTCCATAGTGCGCCCGCGCAGGAAAGTGAGTATGCAGGCTAAGGAACAGAAAGCTAGGGGCATAAACAAAAAGCCGTTGCAGAAACTCTGCAACGGCTTTTTTGCTGGCAAAAGCTAGGTTACATTCTCATGCCGTTATTCTTGTGGGCCATGTCGGTGTGCTGCTTCACAACAGGCAATGTCTTCTGGGCCCACGCTTTTGCGTCAGGATCTTGGCCGTTGTCGATTTCGCTTTGCAGCAAGGCTACTGTCTCCTCGTGGTCTTTCGCCATTTGGCCCATGTAGGCTTGCTCAAATTCTTTGCCCGACATCTTGCTCATTCGGTCGCGCATGGTTTTGTGGTCGGGATCCATGTCGCCGGTTAGTGTTACGCCTTTCTTCTGCGCAATAGGCTTCAGCTCATTACCTGCTTTGGTATGGTCGGCAATCATTTTGTCGGCATACGTTTTAGCATTGCCAGTTACGCCTTTCTCCAAAGCTAGCTTGCTCAAGCCAATCTCGTTATGTCCGCCTTGGTCGGCTTTCACCATAAACTGCTTGTCATCGAGGGTAGAGCCATTGAGGGTACCTGGGCCTGTGCTAGCAGTAGCTGCCGAACCTGCCGAATCGGTAACTGCCGACGACGAAACAGAGTCGCCTTTGGTCGCAGCGTTCATAGTGTTGTCACCAGCGTTGCCGCCTGCTACTTCCGAATCCGTTTTGTTGTTGGTTTTTTCACCATCGCTAGCGGTGCTGCAAGCTCCCGTTGCGAGTAGGCTTGCACATAGCAAGCTCAAAGTAATACGTTTCATAGCCGTTTGGTTGTGGTTGAGGTAAGGGTTGAGAAAACGAAAAAGCTAGCTTCTTCGCAAAGTCTGACGCTTTGCTTATTTCTTAGCGTCGAGGGCAGCACTCATTTGCTGCGCCATTTCTAGGTGGTGTTGTAGGGTGGGCGTGGTCTTCGTTGCAAATTCCTTGAGGTCAGCAGCGCTAGCTTTCACGGAAGCTTCCGTAAACTCCTTCACATCTTCCTCGTGGTCTTTGACCATTTCTTTGAGGTACTCCTTGTCCATGTCGACGCCCTTTTTCTCCGTCACGTCCTTGTACACTTTCTGGTGGTCTTCCCCTAGGCCCGTCGGCAACGTAATGTTGTGCTTGGCGGCAATAGCTTTCAGTTCGTCGTTGGCCTTGGTGTGGTCATCTACCATCTGTTGGCCAAACTTCCGCGCTTCGGGCGTAGAACCTTTGGCAGCTACTACTTTACCTAGCTCTACTTCCAACATGCCACCGCTGGCCGCCTTTGTCGTAAACTCGGCGTCGAAGTCTTTTTTGTCCTGCTCGCCTTCAGTGGGCTGAGCTTCGTTCTTCGCCTCGTTTTCTTTCTGAGCAGTTTCAACAGCGTCTTGACGAGAAGAGCAGCTACCTAGTAGAAGAACCGCTACTAGCAGGCCGGTACAAGAAAGGGGAGTTTTCATGGGTTGAGGGGAAGATAGGAGGGCGTGAGTTGTAGGTTATTTACCGGTCGTGCTACCTGCAGCGGCGGCAGAGTCGCCATCGGCTGTAACGGTGGGGCCGGCATCGTTGTCAATCACAACAGCATCAGCTTTCACACCGCCATCGGCAGCAGCTGAGTCCATGTCAGTAACGGCCTCACCAGCCGTGCCATCGGTGCGTTTTTCGGCGCTGTTGCAGCTACCTAGCGCTAAAGCAGCGAAGGTGAAGAGGGAAAGAATGCGGAGTTTCATGGGTTGGAAAGTGAAATAAAGAGTGCGAGTTATTTAAGGTCTTTTACTTGGTCCTGCACCTGTTGCGCAGACGTAAGATGTTCTTTCAGAACGGGTAAATATTTAGCGGCAAAGCCTCGGATGTCGCCATCATAAGCGTCGTCGCTCATGTCGTCGAAGCTGTCGACGTCATCTTTGTGGGCATCCACAATGGTCTCCATGTACTGCTTATCAAATGCAGTACCACCTAGGTTGCTAAGCTTTTTTACCTGCTCCTGTTGGTCAGCGCCAAGGCCGGTAGGCAGCACGATACTCTTCTTATCGGCCACTGACTTCAAGCTGTTGCTCATATCAGCATGCTGCTGGACAAGTTGTGCGGCAAACGTTTTGACTGCCGGGGTAGTCGCTTTCTGCTGAGCGAGCTTGCTTAGTTCAAGCTCCAGCATACCTTGTCCTGCGCTGTTTACCATGAACTCCGCGTCGTGCTCCTGCTTCTTGGTGATGTCTTGCTCGCCAATACGTTTTTCGTTCTGGAACTTGGCGTCTGCCACGGGGTCACGCTGGTTGGCATCTGGCGAGCAGGCTACAACGGCGAGAACCATACTAGCGGTTGAAATAACGCGGGTAAAAAACATGGTAGTGAGGAGCTTGGGAGGGAGAGTAGGTAATGTTGTGCTATACGGCCGGCTGAGCTACTAGTTCAAAGCGGCAGCGCATGGCACTGAAAATAATTTCGTGCTTCCCTAGAATTTTGCCAGTCTATTGCAATACAGGTTTACTAGCTGGTAAGGTTACTACCCCTCTACTGAGGCCTCATCCATACCCAAGCCTTTAGCTAAATACCCACTACTTCCTTTGCTAGCCGTAAGCAGAAGTTGTTTTAAAGCAAAAAGGCTTCGACATAATGCCGAAGCCTTTTTGCTCTTGAAGCTCAAGTGAGCTAGTGACTTATACGCTATTGCGCTAGAAGGAGCGCAATAGCGCCTCGGCAATAATTAGATCCTCGGGCGTCGTAATCTTCAGGTTGCGATAGTCGCCAGCAACCATGCGAATGGGGTGTAAATCCTCGACCACGCTGGCGTCGTCGGTAAAGGTGGGCAGCTCGGGTAGCTGGTAGGCGCGGCGCAATAGGTTCAACTCAAAGCACTGGGGCGTCTGCACCAAACGCAAGCGCGAACGATCCAAGGCATAAGAGCCTTGTTGAGCTAGCCCACGTACCGAATCTTTCACGGGCACGGCCGCAATAGCGGCACCATGCTCGGCCGCTGCCACGTAGGTTGTGTTAATTACCTCCGCCGAAACCAAAGGTCGTACGCCATCATGCACAGCTACAATACCTTCCTGCTGATCAATCAGAGAAGCTAGGCCGTTGCGCACCGAGGCCCACCGCGATTCGCCGCCTGCTACCACCGTATGTGGGATGGTAATAGCAAACTCCTCGCAGAGCTGCTGCCACGTCTCAAACTGATCGGCCGGCAACACCACCATGCATAGTTGCACGCTCACCGCGGGGTCGGCAAAACGGCGTAGCGTATGCAACAACACAGGCTCGCCTGATAGCTCCAAAAATTGCTTGGGCCGGTCGGCGCCCATGCGCGTGCCCGTGCCCCCAGCTACAATAATGGCAAAGCGCGGCGAAGTGGACTGGCTGAGTGCCTCCTGGGTGGCTGAGTTATGAGAGGAGTTAGGCATGAGCGAGCTAGGTAGTAAAGAAGGTAAAAATAAAAGCCCTACTACCAAAAGGCAGCAGGGCTTTAGGTTTGCTGAGCGTAGAATGTTGTTGTTGAACAGCACTCAGTCACTTAGCTATTGGGTCACGCTATAGAATGAGCATTGCGTCGCCGTAGCTGAAGAACTTGTACTTCTCCTTGATAGCTAGCTTGTAGGCTTCAACGAGGAACTCGTAGCCAGCAAAGGCAGCCGTCATCATCATCAGCGTGCTTTCCGGCGTGTGGAAGTTGGTTAGCAGCGTGTTCGCAATCTTGAATTCGTGAGGTGGGAAGATGAACTTGTCCGTCCAGCCATTATTAGGCTTCAAGCGGCTGTTGGCCGATACTGACGACTCCAGCGCACGCATGGTCGTCGTACCAACGGCACACACCCGCTTTTTGGCATCCAGTGCCTTGTTCACAATAGTAGCAGCCTCAGTCGGCACGATGAAGTTCTCCGAATCCATCTTGTGCTTCGTGAGATCTTCCACGTCAACTGGGCGGAAGGTACCTAGGCCCACGTGCAATGTTACAGCGGCAATATCTACACCCTTAATTTCCAGGCGCTTCATTACCTCGCGAGTGAAGTGCAAACCTGCAGATGGCGCAGCTACAGCACCAGTGTGCTTGGCGTAGATGGTTTGGTAACGCTCTTTATCGGAGGCTTCCGTTTCGCGCGGAATAACTTCTTTCGGTAGTGGGGTCTCACCTAGGTCGTGAAGCGCCTTGTAGAACTCTTCATCAGTGCCATCAAACAAGAACTTGATGGTACGGCCCCGGGAAGTGGTATTGTCGATTACCTCGGCTACCATATCGCTCTCGCCGAAGTAAAGCTTGTTGCCCACCCGGATTTTGCGGGCTGGGTCCACGAGTACGTCCCAGAGGTGAATTTCGGTATTCAGCTCACGAAGCAGAAACACTTCGATTTTAGCCCCGGTTTTTTCTTTATTGCCATAGAGGCGAGCCGGAAAAACCTTCGTATCATTGAGTACCAGCGCGTCCCCGTCGTTGAAATACTCAATGATATCCTTGAAGATGCGATGCTCGATCTTGCCACTATCGCGGTGCAACACCATGAGACGTGATTCGTCACGATTTTTGGCCGGATGTTGCGCTAATAAGCTTTCTGGCAGATCAAACTTGAACTCGGATAGTTTCATGGGCAGGAGAAGGCAATAGAAGGGGAAGCTAACAAAAATTTGAGGGCACGAAAGTACGGACTATCCTCGGATAAATCATTAATTTTCCGCACGAAAGAGTGGCTGAGTTGCTGAGTGACTGACTGAGTTTTGCTGAAAACTCTTCCAACACCCCCTCTCGTTAACCACTCAGTTATTTAGCTACTCAGTTACTCTATGCTAGCCCTGCGCCTGACTTTAGAGAGTTTCCGCTTCGCCTGGCAAGCTCTCAGATCCAATTTGCTCCGCACAGTGCTGTCGCTGCTTGGCGTTACGGTTGGGATTTTCGCCATCATTGCTGTCTTTACCGTAGTTGACTCGCTAGAGACGAATATTCGCCAGAGCATGGATTTTCTGGGCGAGAAGGTGATTTATGTGGCTAAGTGGCCGTGGAAGTTTGAGAAGGATTTCCCCTGGTGGAAATACTTCAACCGGCCAGTGCCGACCGTACGGGAATTTCAGTCGCTACAGCGCACGCTTAGCAGCAATAACAACGGCATTGCCATCTTCGCGGCAGTGGGCGGCAACACGTTCAAGGCAGGCAGCAATAGCATGGCAGGCTGCGCCTTACAAGGCGTGAGCTATGACTTTCGGAAGGTTTCCAATGTCTCGATTGCCGAAGGACGCTACTTTACCAACCAAGAAGTAGAAGCCGCGCGCAACGTGGCGCTTATCGGCGCTGATATTGCGGCCAATGTCTTTCCCAATGGCTCACCTATAGGGCAAGAGTTCAAGACGCGCGGCCGTAAGTTCGTGGTCATCGGCGTGCTTGAAAAAGAGGGTAAGAACTTCCTGGGCAACTCCGGCAATGATGCCAACTGCCTCATTCCGTTTGGCATGTTCACCAAGATGTTTGCCCTAAACACGGGCAGCAGCATGACCGGCGTGACACCTACCATTGCGGTGAAAGGGCGCGACGATGACCCCGGCCTACTCGACCTAGAGTACGAGATGCAGGGCCGCTTGCGCACTATCCGTGGCCTCAAGCCACGTCAGGAAGACAACTTTGCGCTGAACCGGCCGGAGATGATGGCGGACGCTATTAGCTCATTGTTTTCCGTAATTGGAATAGCAGGCGCCGTTATTGGCAGCTTTGCCATGTTGGTGGGGGGCTTCGGAATTGCCAACATCATGTTTGTGTCGGTGAAGGAACGCACCAATATCATCGGGATTCAAAAGTCGCTAGGGGCGAAGAACTACTTCATTCTGTTTCAGTTCTTGTTCGAAGCTGTTTTCCTGTGCCTGATAGGGGGCGCTACGGGCATTCTGCTAGTGTTTCTCATCACGCTTATCCCTCAGGAAGCCCTGCCTATGTCGCTCACAGCGGGCAACATTGCCCTGGGGCTCACGGTGTCGGTGGTAATTGGGGTGCTGGCCGGCATCATTCCGGCGGTGCTAGCTTCCAACCTTGACCCGGTTATTGCTATCCGTTCGAAGTAACCGTAAAAGGAAGAGTTACTCGACAACTTGCCCAATTAGGGCAAAGTGCTATCTTGCACGCCCCCGATTTTTGCCGCCAAGATAGAAGCGTTTCTATCACAGCTGCCGTCGGGTTTTTTCAATTATTCTTTTCTTAAAAGGACGTTGTCCGGGCTATGAAGCGCGAAGAAGACGACTTGGCGGACAAAAAAGTACAGTACTAATGGCAAAACTTAAAAAAACAAGTCGGACTAAACACCAGGACGAAGCACTGAACGAGGGTAGCGGCAGAACCATCGTAAAGCCGAACGCAAACGACAACAAAGTCACGACGATCAGTGACATTCGCGAGCAAACCCACGGTCAGCGTACCGTGCAGCTCGACGACGAGCACCGCATCCGCCAGGCTTTCGTCGACAAAGACTGGAATGAAATCAAGATTGCCGACTCTTGGCAGATCTTTAAGGTGATGGCCGAGTTCGTGGAAGGCTTCGAGAAAATGACCAAGATTGGACCGTGCGTTTCCATCTTTGGCTCGGCGCGCACCAAGGCAGAAAACCCTTATTACCAGATAGCAGAAGAAATTGCAGCCAAACTCGTGCGCCATGGTTATGGTGTAATTACGGGTGGTGGCCCCGGCATTATGGAAGCCGGCAACAAAGGCGCACGCAGCGAAGGTGGCCGCTCCGTGGGGCTCAACATCGAACTGCCCTTTGAGCAGTTCAACAACATCTACATCGACCCTGATAAGATCATCAACTTCGATTACTTCTTCGTGCGGAAGGTGATGTTTGTGAAGTATGCCCAAGGCTTTATCGGTATGCCCGGTGGCTTCGGCACCCTAGATGAGCTGTTTGAAGCCATTACGTTGATTCAAACTCGAAAAATCGGCCGCTTCCCAATCGTGTTGGTCGGCTCTGCTTATTGGAACGGCTTGTTCAAGTGGATCGAGGATGTAATGCTACACGAGGAGCATAACATCTCGCCCGAAGACATGAGCCTGGTACAGATTGTAGACGATGCCGCGTCGGCTGTGAAGATTATCGACGACTTCTATTCAAAGTATCTGCTCTCGCCAAACTTCTAACCTTGTGTTGATTGGCCTGATGGCACGGCTAACAAGGGGTAGAACTAAGCTGATGAAAAAATAATTAGATAACAATAGGATCATTTTATTAGAATAATTTAATTTACTAGTAATTATCCTACCCGTTTTACTTCCCGACGATGTCTACAAGCAAGCAAATCTATGTGGTGCCCCGCTGGGGCGGTTCTCCTACCGACGATTGGTATCCGTGGCTGAAGCAGGAGCTAGAAGCAGCTAGCTCCGATGACCAATTTGATTATCAAGTTCATTTGCTCGATATGCCTTCATGGGATATTCCTGTGATTGAGCGGGCTGTGAGCTACCTGAATGAAGTATTGCCTGCCGAGAAGCTTAACCAAGATGTGTTCCTGATCGGGCATAGTGTGAGTTGCCTGGCCATCTTGCACTACCTAGCTCAAGCTTCGGAGCAGCATGCGAGCACCCCGCCTCAAATTGGGGGCGTAGTATGCGTGGCAGGTTGGTTTTCGGTCGATAGTCCTTGGCAGGAGGTGCTGAACTGGATGTATGCGCCCATTGATTTCGAAGCTGCTCGCCGGCTCATCCCACAGGATAAATTGGTGGTGCTGCTCTCCGACGATGACCCATATACTTCGGAGTATCAGGAGAATGAGAAGCTCTGGGTGGAACGCTTGCAGTCGCGGGTGAACATCTTAGCGGGGCGGCAGCACTTTAGCTCGCAGCTCGACTCCGACGTGCTATATGCCATTCGGGAGCTGGCTGGCGCACTGCCTGCCCCGATCTATCAGCATAACTAAACCCGTAAAAGGGTGTTATTTAGCGGCGACAGAAGCATATCTGTCGCCGTTTTTTTTACCTGTGGAATCAGATTTCGACTACCTTATTGTGGGCGGTGGTGCGGCGGGCTTGAGCCTAGCCTATGCTATTGCGCAAGAGCCCCGCCTGCAACACAAGCGTATCTTATTAATTGAGCCTCAGGCAAAAAACCAGAATGATCGTACCTGGTCGTTTTGGACAGATGAGCCTACGCCCTTCGATGGGATTGTGGCGTACGAGTGGAGCAAGCTAGCTTTTCGCAGCCCCGGCTACGAGCAAGTTTTTGCGATGAAGCAGCACCGCTACAAGATGATTCGCGGGCTCGACTTTTATCAGTTTGTACACGCCGCTCTGCAAGCTGCTCCACAGGTCACACGGGTAACGGGAACGGTAGAATCGCTCGAAAATACTGCTGCTGGTGTAAGTGCCCACACGAGTGCGGGACACTTTACCGCACGCTACGCTTTCGACAGCCGCCCTCCCAGGCTAGAGAAAGACCTCGCCAAGTATCGCTATCTGCTGCAACACTTTGTCGGCTGGGAGGTAGAAACGGACCACGACGTATTTGATTCGACTACGGTCGAGTTCATGGACTTTCGTGGCGAACAACACCAGGAAGCGCGCTTTATCTATGTGCTGCCTTTCACTTCCAGGCGAGCGTTGGTGGAATACACGCTGTTTTCGGCAGAAGTGCTGCCAACGGCTGAGTACGAAGCGGCTCTGCGAAGCTACCTTAGCGAGACGCTTGGAGTGCAGCAGTTCCGGATCGAAGCGGTGGAACAGGGTGCTATTCCGATGATAGACCACCCGCTGCCAGCGCGCGTAGGGCAGCACATTATCAACCTAGGTACGCGGGCAGGCCGTGCCAAACCGAGCACGGGCTATGCCTTCCGCCGAATTCAGGCGCATACGCAGCGCTTAGTGGCTGCGCTAGCGGCTACCGGGCATCCCTCCGAGGATCTGACCGGCGACAAATGGCAGTTTGGGCTTTTTGATACGCTGCTGCTCGACATCATGCAGCGAAAGGGCGAGAGTACGCGGGCTATTTTCGCTCAGCTATTTCAGAAAAATCCGTTGGAGCGCATTCTCTTTTTCTTGGATGAGCGCACCTCATGGCTTGACAACCTGCGAGTAATGAACTCCGTAACTCCTTGGCCTTTTCTGCGGTCCATTGGGCACGTCTTGCGCGGCCGACCAGGGCGGCGCTAGTTGCCTGCCTGCTTCTTGGTACCAAACTTAGGTTAGGTTGCGGTGTAGGCTGCTCATAAAAAAAGCTGCGGAGTAGAACGCTTTGTTCTACTCCGCAGCCAGAAATGTATTAAAAGTCAGTTTCAGAATTGACAGCTCAGACAGCTATCAAAACGAAGTGCTTCTTAATATTCGTCTTCGTTAAACATGAAGTCCTCTTTGGTCGGATAGTCCGGCCATACTTCCTCGATGTTTTCGTAAGGTTGGCCGTCGTCTTCGAGAGCTTGCAGGTTCTCGACAACTTCCATCGGAGCGCCTGAGCGGATGGAGTAATCAATCAGTTCATCCTTGGTGGCAGGCCAGGGAGCGTCTTCCAAGTACGAGGCAAGTTCCAGAGTCCAGTACATAGTCGTGTGAGCTACAAAAGAAAAAGATTAGTGAAAGTAGGTGTTTAAAATGCAAAAAGCTAGCCTTTAAAGCAAGGTGATACTGCTTGGAAATGCACCTTAAGCAGGGACAACGTAAAAAGGGAATGAATGTTTTTTTAAGCAGGCAAGCGCTTACGCAGGAGCTCGATCAAATCGTTTTTGGTGCGGATCTTCCGTTGGAAGGCCCGGATCTTGCCTTGCAGCATGGTGCGGAAGGCATCATTGCTAGGCGATGAGCTGAGCTTACCTAGGTTTTCCTCCAACACTTCCTGCTCCTGCTTGTCATACTTGATGAAATCGCGCAGTGCCTGAATCCGGTTGTTCACCTGCTCTTCCGGCGAGCCAGTTTCATTGCCGCCCGACTGACGCTTACGAATGAAGTGCTCTAAGGCGCTCATCTCGAAGACCTTGTCGCAAGCGAGGATGAACTGTTCCCACACACGGTCAGATTCTTCACCGCGCACCGGTCCCACTTTTTTCCAAGCGGCTTGCAGCTCCTTCGCCCGTGCTACTGCTTCGCCCATGGGGCGATTGAGGAGAGCTTCGGCTTCGGCTACCAGCGCACGCTTGCGCGTCAGGTTGTCGTCGCCGGGTGTTGGCTCGGTGCGGCGCGTGTTGATATGCACCTTCAGCCGCTCAAAGAAGTGGTTGTGAGCTGCCCGGAAACGCGTCCAAAGTTCATTGGCTTGTTTGCGGGGCAAAGTGCCGCCCACGTCTTTCCACTCTTGCTGAAGTTGTTTGAGCTTTTTGGTTGTTTCCTCGAAGTCTTCCGAATTCTGGATGGCTTCCGACTTATGAATTAGGTCGCGGTACTTATCGTACACGCGGTTCACCATTTGTTTCTTCTCGGCTAAGAACTCCTTCTTCTTCACGTAGAAGTCTTCCACGGCGCGGTGGAAGCGGCCCTCTAGGTCCTCGGTGAGTTGCTTTTCAACGGGGCCTGTCTTGATCCACGCCTGGCGCACTTCTTTGAGCTGCTCGCCAGCTGTTTGCCAATCGAGACTGTTGCGTAAAGCTTCGGCTTCCTGAATCAGGTTGATCTTGGTAGCTAGGTTCTTCTCTCGGTTGCGGACAATCGTTACCCGAATAGCTTCCTCGGCCTCGCTGAGGCGGCGGTGTAGGCTTTCGAAGTCGCCGAGGCCGTCGTACGTCGCTACTTGTTCTTTCAGGTGCAGGGCCTTCATCAAGAAAGAGCCCTTGTTCTCAGATTCTTCGATCTTTTGTAAGAGGTCCTCCACCTTCGCGCGAAAGGTCTCAAACCGTTGCGCGAAATACTGCAGAGAGGCTTCTTCAGATTCTTTGACCTGGCCTACCTGCCGGTCGGGCAGGTCCATGAAGGCGCGGAGCCACACCTGGTCGCCCTGAATATAGCCATAGCGGCGGGCTTCGGCCAGCAAGTGGTCATTGTGTTCCATAAACTAATACGCGGAAGGAATAGGTGAGGGCTAGGTGTTCGGAGCAGAAAGATGTACAAGTTTACGGTATGATAAGCAAAATAGCTGGTTTTAGCACCCATCGCAACAACTGCTCGGTTGCAACCTAAAAGCTGAGCCGCACTTTTGCAACAGAACAAACAACAGTACCAGGGTCGCTACGGGCGAAGGCGGTAAGGGGTTATCTTTTACAAAGAATAAGCTAGGTTTCGAGCTATTTGGCAGGACCTTAAATTCTTGGATCATAACGCCCTAGTGCTAGTAAAATAAATACACATCTGAGGCCGTTGGGTTGCTTATGTTCGGAGACTAACTAGCAGCGCATCCTGCTTTCCGGATCCTACAGTAGCTATTATTCGATAACTATCCCTGAGAATGAAAGTTATCGGCTACTTACCTTTTCGTGTTAGTTTCGTTCTTTATCACCTTGCCTTCTTTCATCACAAACGACACGTGCTCCAGCGCGGTAATATCGGTAAGCGGGTCGCCTTCTACGGCTATCAGGTCGGCGTAGAAGTTGGGTTCGAGGGCGCCAAGCCAACTCTTAGCTCCAAGTAGCTCGGCGGCATTCAAGGTGGCAGCGCGAATGATTTCCAGCGGCGACATACCCGACGCGGCGTAGGCCCGGAACATCATCAGGCTAGCTTGCCCTCGCGTTTTGCCCGGCACTTGGTAGTACTCGTCGGAACCGGCCGCAATCCGGACGCCGGCTTTTACGGCACGGGCGAGGCGTTTGTGGTTGGCCTCTGCAAACTCTTGGGCGCCAGATAAGTACATTTCGGCCGAAGCACCAGGAGGCGCAGGGCTAACGCTAACATAAAACTCGGCCGGGTAATCAGTCGGAACTAGAAAAATGTTCTTCTTGGCCATCAGTTTCAGCACATCGTCGGGGATGGAGTAGGCGTGCTCAATGGAGTTGACGCCCGCCTCAACGGCAATGCTCGTGGCTTGGTCACCGATGGCGTGGGCGGCTACCGTTTTGCCTACCCGGTGTGCCTCCTCTACAATTACCTTTATTTCTTCCAGCGACACCACGCGCGGACCGGTGTTCACGATAACCTTGATGCAGTCGGCGCCATCGTAGAGAGCTTGGCGCACGGCCCGTCGAGCTTCCTCCACGCCACTGATCGTCACGTACTCCTGCGCGACCAGCTGCTGCGCCTCGGCCGTGACCTGCCCAAACTGTCCTCCTGCCGCTGCTAGGGCCCGAGTAGACGCCACGATGCGCGGCCCCACGACCCAGCCCTGAGTAATAGCGTCGCGTAGAGCCACGTCGCCGTTAAGGCCGCTGTTGCCTAGGTCGCGCACCGTCGTGATGCCTGCCTCTATGTCTTCGCGGCCCATGGCAGCACCTAGCAGCGCCCGACGCGTGTTGCCGAGCTGCGTTACGGTAAGGAGCATGTTCACGTCGTCGCCCCCTATTTTGCCATCGTAGTTCTGCAACAGGTGGGTGTGCGCGTCGATAAGGCCGGGCAGCACCAGGGCATTACCTAGGTCAAGCACTTGGGCGTCGGCCGGGATAGCTAGGTTGGCTCCAACTTTCTGGATGCGGCCATCTTGCACCAGCACCACCGCATTCGTTAGTATTTTACCCGAGCGCACATCCAGGAGCCGTCCGCATTTTACGGCGGTCAGCGGCTGACTAGAAGGTGTCTGCGCTGAGACAAGCCGAATGCAGCAAAACAGAATCAGCGTGAGTAGCGATAAACGCATGAAAGAGAGATTGATAGTTGAGCCAAGTAAGTCAATTAATGCAAATAAGGCACACTACATTTTCAACGCAGTTAAAAGCTAGTCAGCAGATTCGAGCCATCTTTCCTACCTTTCCGAAAGCAAATCAGCATCCTTTCCTATGAGCGAAACCATCATTTTCTCGATGGCCGGCGTGAGCAAGATTTTTCCGCCGCAGAAGCAAGTCTTAAAGAATATTTATCTCTCCTTTTTTTACGGCGCCAAGATTGGCGTGCTGGGTCTGAACGGCTCGGGTAAGTCGAGCCTGCTTAAGATTATTGCTGGTGTCGACAAGAAATTTCAGGGCGAAGTAGTGTGGTCGCCGGGCTACTCGGTGGGCTACCTAGAGCAGGAGCCCCAGCTCGACCCTACCAAAACGGTATTGGAAATAGTTCAGGAAGGCACTGCCGAAACTGTAGCCTTACTCAAGGAATTCGACGAAATCAACGAAGCCTTCGGAGCCGAAGATGCCGACTTCGACAAGTTGCTGGAGCGTCAAGGCGCCGTGCAGGAGCGCCTCGATCAGCTAGATGCCTGGAACCTCGACAGTAAGCTAGAGCGCGCGATGGATGCCCTGCGCACGCCTCCCGGCGATGCTGTGGTAGCAAACCTCTCGGGTGGTGAGAAGCGTCGCGTGGCCCTATGTCGTCTGCTGCTGCAAGAGCCCGACGTGCTGTTGCTCGACGAGCCGACCAACCACCTCGACGCCGAAAGCGTGCTGTGGCTGGAGCAGCACTTGCAGCAATACAAAGGCACCGTCATTGCCGTAACCCATGACCGCTACTTCCTTGACAACGTAGCCGGCTGGATTCTGGAGCTAGACCGTGGCGAAGGTATTCCGTGGAAAGGCAACTATTCTTCGTGGCTAGAGCAGAAAGCTAACCGCTTGGCTCAGGAAGAAAAAACGGAGAGCAAGCGCCAAAAAACCTTACAGCGCGAGCTGGAATGGGTGCGTATGGCGCCGAAAGCCCGTCAAGCCAAGAGCAAAGCGCGCCTTGCTGGCTACGACAAAATGGTGAATGAAGACGCCAAGGAGAAAGAGCAAAAGCTAGAGTTGTTCATCCCCGACGGGCCACGCCTAGGTGCCCAGGTGATTGAGGCCGAGGGGCTGACTAAAGCCTTTGGCGACAAGCTGCTATTTGAAAACCTGAGCTTTGCGCTACCGCAGGGCGGTATTGTGGGGATCATTGGCCCGAACGGCGCCGGCAAAACCACGCTGTTCCGCCTTATCACCGACCAGCTGCAACCCGATGCCGGCACGTTCGAAGTCGGCCCCACGGTGCAGACGGCCTACGTAGACCAGCAGCATGACACGCTGGACCCGAACAAGTCAGTGTTTGAGACAATTTCGGGCGGTACCGAGACCATGCTGCTTGCTGGCCGCCCGGTGAATGCCCGCGCCTACGTAAGCAACTTCAACTTCCGCGGCGGCGACCAGGAGAAGAAAGTCGGTTCGCTCTCGGGCGGGGAGCGGAACCGCGTGCACCTAGCTACCACCTTGAAGCAAGGTGCCAACCTGCTGCTGCTTGATGAGCCTACCAACGACCTCGACGTAAACGCCATCCGCGCCCTTGAAGACGCGCTGGAGAACTTCGCCGGCTGTGCCGTTATCATCAGCCACGACCGGTGGTTCTTGGACCGCCTCGCCACGCACATCCTAGCCTTCGAAGGCGACTCGGAAGTGGTGTGGTTCGAGGGTAATTTCTCTGATTATGAGGAGGCCAAGAAGAAGCGCCTCGGTGATGTGGAGCCGAAGCGCGTACGGTATAAGAAGCTAGGGTAAGTAGCTGAGCTTCCAAAAGAGCCGCGTCGTCAGAACTACATCTGACGGCGCGGCTCTTCTATTTCTTTACTTTTTTTCAAGAGCAAGTATTGTCCATTACCGCCGATGCTGTCGAGCACACAGTAAGCTTCCGTTGCGATAAGTAGAGAAGCCATAGAAGCGTTTTGTCGAGAAAGGAGGATACTTAATTAGAGCCGTCGAAGTAGTTGCCTGGAAGCTCGTGAGCATGTTGGCGCTTGGCTTGAGGCGCAAAAAAGCTGGCTATTTGTCCTAGTTATCGTCCGCCTTGGCTGGTTTGATACCCACATTGCGGATGTTGATAAACTTTACTAGTGTCTCGAACCAGAAAGGCGCACCTAGCATCATGGCAAAAGCGGTGAGCAGCCAGCCGCCAATTGGCCATAGCCACGCTTCAGAGCTGAGTAGCGACGATTTGCCCGTTGTGGGGTCCAGTTTTCGCCGCCGAGCGTAGTCTGGCATCTGGTAGTCATCGGCACTAGGCGCCCACTCGTAGTTGCCAGTTTTGCTATTTCGCACGGTACTGTGGTCATTCCAGCGCAGGAACCCTAGCGGTAAGCCTACTTTCGGCACGGCTGCCAGCGTAGTTTGTAGCTCCTTATTACCGGCTATCAACACAGAATCCCACTTAGCTTGCCGTTGCTGCTGATACTTTTGCGCTTCCGCCGAATCAGTTGGCTTGTAAGTGATATCTGGTGGTGCTGCTTCCTGGGCCGCTTTCACGCCGGCTGCTACTAATGTTGCGCGTGCCTCCGAATTGCTGGAATCGGCAATGAAGCGGCTGAGCCGCACGGTGTCTACGTCGGCTAAGAGGGCAACCAAGAATCCGGCTATGAAAAGGTATTTACGATTGTCGCGCTTATACCAACCCGTCATTCTCTCGCCAAAATCATGGAACCAACCTTCTAAGTTGGTTTGAAGCGCTTTGCTTTGCTCTTCCGCAGTAGCCGTGCCAATAGGGGCGGTAGCCGTAGCTGTGGCATTTATGTATAAGGTTTCGAGAAGCCCTTTGAACGAAGAAGGAGCCATGAGAGCTAGGCCTGTTCCAAATTGTTGAATCCCTGGTAGGGGTGGCGTAGCAGCGGGGGCTAAGCTGCTCACCCAGGCAATGATAGTCTGTGCAAATAGCGTTTCGCTGATATAGGCTGGCCACCCAGCAATAAAAGATCGTAATAGTGGACTTTTCTGACTCTGAGGCAGCATGAGCGCTTGAATGGAAGGCGCTGCATAGAAGGCCGCGTGGGCTGCTGGCCCTAGTGCCAGTGCCAAGTGGTCGTATAAGTATTTTCCACGCGTGTTTAGAAAACCGGCCGGCAACTCAACGAAAGAAAGTGTAAGCTGACTGAATAGCAGGTACAGCGTGATAAGCGCAATAGCGGTGTCAAACAGAGGGCTGTCGAACATATGTGAGGGCTTGTAGGGTGGATGGGGTCCACCTAAAGTCTGGTCGCTCAGCTTCCTTTTAGTCCGTGCCAGCACTGAACTTTACACTGCTTCCTGCTTATCTCTTCTTGGTGTTATTAATAACTTGCTTATAATCAATGTAGTAGTGTAAATGCCGCGCTCGGTTCTGCGTTGAACTGAGACGTAGCAAATGAATCTAGGTGCAGGCCTGATTGGGATATAACTAGGCTGTCGTTGCTTGTTCGGCGAATGCGCTACATGGCTTGGTTGAAGTGCCGCTCCAGAAACTGCCAACCGTTGCGCCAGAGTAGGCCCCGCACCCGCTCGCGCACATTGCTGGGCGTCAGGCCGTAGTCGGTATGTGGGTCGTTATCGGCTAGGCCCACCAGGCGCTTGACCAAGGCGTCCTCAATATCATCGAAGTCTAGCACAGAGCGGGCGCATTTCACGGGCACAATAAGGCCGTCGAAGTCGGAGCCGATACACAGGCAGTCCCAGGTATCTTTTCCGCCCACGCTCACCATGTACAGAATCTGATGAGCCAGGAACTTAAGATGGCGCCGCTGGGCAAACTCCAGGGCGCTGATACCGGCTTCGTCATGGGCAAGCGACTGGCGTGCTTCGGCCATGTCGGCTAGCTCGTCGGCTTCGAGTAGGTCGTCTTCGTCCTCCACGTCGGCATCTGCGGCGGGCTCTTGTTGCGCCGGTGTTACCTCCGGGCGAACCTTAATTAGGTCATATTCTTCGCGGCTGAAGATTTCCTTCGCGGTTTTATTCACGCCCAGAATGCGCTTGTCAAGCGAAATACCGATCATCCCACCCGACGCTACGATTTCGCGGATGTCCTCGTCGTACATATTGATTGACCAGCAGTTGAAATCCTGCGGCGTTATCCTAGGTTTGAGGAAGCCGCCCTGCTTGTAGTGCACCACTACCAAGTTTTCTATGGTGTGATGCGCCACTGCCTTGCGAATAGGTGGCTTGTCGCGACTACAACCAGCCGCCGCGCCGTGGCTGCACAGGATAGGGACATTAGGAAATTCCGTTTGCCGCAACTCGTAGTACTGTATCCGGCTGGCGCTGCTTAGGTGCTTCACGTCGATCAGGACGCCGGCTTTCAGCGCTACGCGAATCAGGTTTTTGCCGGTGTCCGTCAGACCCATGCCGCGCGGGTAGAACGCCTCATTGCGGCTAACTGTAACGGGGCCAACTTTCATGCGCATCCCGAAAGCGTGGGTGCAGATATGATTGTCAGTAAGGTGAGCTAGGGTCAGGTATAGAAAACGGTGACCTTCGTTCAGCAACGTTTGTAAGTTGTCCGCGGCCGATTCGCCGGTCGGGTCGCTGTAGAGGCAGTGCGCCCCCTCAATGGCCCGGATGAAGTTGAGAGCTTCCGGGTCGTACTCGACAAGGCTGCGGAGCACGTTCACGCGCTGCCCTTGTGGCCCCGTGAGATCATCGGGCAACAGCGCCAGCGAGTCGCACAGATGATCGAAGTACGTCCGCTTCTCCGGTTTCCCAACTTGCTGTACCTCGCGCAGCAAAGCGGGGCTAACAAAAGAGGGAATCTGATTAGCAACAGTGTGAAAAAGGTTGCTTTCTACCATCCCAATCTCGGGGGAGTGGTGCACCGACACGCTCAGTTTTACCTCCCCTGCTTCCAATTGGTACAGGTTGGCTTGATGCCGCAAAATGTTGCGCATAAAGAGAACCAGCGGGGAGGCAACAGGTATGTCGTCTTGGTCACTAGACCATACGGGGCGGCGGTTCGCGGTTTGGGTGCCGCTCAAGTGCGCCTTCAATACCGGGTGGGCGTGTAAGTCGAAGTAGGCCATAGGAGCACCCCCTAGAGAAGATGAAACGGACGCAACGCAACTTGCTGAAGCACCGCGGATCTACTTTCAAATCAGCAGATCCGCGGCTATTATTTACCGCCGATAGTGGCTACGCTACCTGCACCCAGCCTTCACGCACTGCCTGTACCACCAAGCCGACCAGCGTTTTGGCGCCCGTTTTCTGAAGCAAGGCGCGGCGGTGGCTCTCTACGGTGCGCACGCTCACGTACAAGCGGTCCGCTATTTCCTGATTGCAGCAGTCGTCTACTACCAAGCGCAGCACCTCTAATTCCCGACGACTCAAGGCAGTAGCAGGCTTGCCAGGGCGCGTATAGGAAGAGGGAGCAGAGAATAAGCTGCTCCCAGCGCGTGCGAGTAGCTCTCCAACAGTGGCTACTACTTCGGTTGGCATGGCGTTACGGGACAGGAGCGGATAGCCTGACTGCGCGATCTGCTGGCGAGTCGCAGTTGATAGGCGTGCGTCCGTGAGCAAGAGCATCTGCTGAGATGAGTGTCGTAGTCGCAGGTGCAGGAGCTGGGCCAGTAAGCTAGACCCAGGCACAGTACTGTCGGCGATGACTAGGGCAAAGCGCTGATGCTGAAGAAGCGCTGATAGCTGGTCGGGGTCGGGCACGATGCGCAGGGTTAGCTCAGGCCAAGCTCCGCGTAGCGTAACGTCCAAACCTGAGCGATGCAGAGTAGGTGGGGCGGCAAGTAAGACCGCTCCTGACGGCGTAGACATAAGACATAGAAGCAGGAGTGAATAAATGCGAAAAGCAGATAGGTGTGCCTGGACGGCAGGTAGATAGGGTAGGGCAAACGACTGTAGCGGCGGCGTTATAGTCCTGAATGTAGCACGCGTTTAGAGGAAAGTCAATGATGTTTTATTGAAAAAAGGAAAGTTTATAATAGAATGATTAAATTATAATCCTGTGTGCAGATGCGTTTTAAGTGCTCAAGAGGAAGAACCCGATGCCACTTAGGCTTCATAATAGCAGCCAGAGTACCTAGCTGATATTTCGCGTTGCCTTGCCCAGCAAAATGAAGATCCAGTCTGGGCAACTACACGACTGGTTGAGGGAAGTTGACAACCAGCGTTGAGCTAGCTTAGCACGCGTAAGAACAACTCCAATGCTATATTGCAGCCCGATCATTGACCAAAGAATCACCTGCCAAAGCGAAGTTCGCCCTTGGCTCACCTTTTAGCTTACCTAAACATGAGCACTGAAAATCAGAAGGAAACCCTTTTTCAACAAACCGAGCAGCAACTTGAGCAGCAAGGCTTCTCTATCGACAAGCAAGATCAGTCGCGCCCATGGGGTGGCTTCTTCGTAATCAACGAAGATCAAGCTCAGCAATTCGCTGACACGTATTTTGACGGCTTGTCGGTTGATACCCTGCGCATTTCGGGCAAGCTGAGTCCCAAGATTCTGATTGTGGCGCCTCAGAAGCGTTTGTCGTGGCAGTATCACTTCCGCCGCGCCGAGATTTGGAAGGTGCTACAAGGTCCGGTTGGCGTGGTAACGAGCGATACGGACGAAGAAGGCGAGCTGAAAACCTACGCGCCCGGTGAGCTAATCACGCTGAAGCAGGGCGAGCGGCACCGCCTCGTGGGCCTGAACGATTGGGGCGTGCTAGCCGAGATTTGGCAGCACACGAACGCCGATCAGCCTTCAGATGAAGATGATATCGTACGTGTCCAAGACGATTTTGGTCGCTAGAGTTAAAGCTGTGAATTTTTATAGAAGTTGGAAAAAAGGAAGAATTGGTCGAGTGCCATTCTTCCTTTTTTAGTGAATAGATCAGCTGAAGTAGCGACTCAAATGGAGGGTAGGCCTTATCACTCTAGTCAGCTAATACGGCTAGTATTTGTGTATTTAAAATATTTCTACGGTTGAGTCGTTTTGCCTCTATGGAATTGACATCTATCATCGACCAAAGCAACCTCTATATTGGGTTCGATGCGGCCAACCAGTGGCTATATGTGGATTGGAAAGGGGAGTATACAAAGGAAGATTCGCGGGCTACGTGCCTGCTTATGCTAGAAACCATCCGGGCACATCCGTGCCCTAAAATTCTGAACGATAACTCGAACGTTACCCGTACGAACGTGGAGCTTACGGAGTGGACCTTATGGTGGCTGGAAGAGATGCGCCAAGCTGGGTTGCAATTTATTGCTTGGGTGTACACGCGTGTCTTCGATGCCCGCCAAGAAACTGAAGCCACGGTGGTGCGCATCGAGCGACCAAGAGTGGCCACCTTCGATGATTTAGCCTCCGCCTACGTGTGGCTTCAGCAGCAGAATGTACACTCGACCTAAAGCTGGCGTTAGGCGCGATCTGGCGCGCTGGCCAATAGGTCGCGACACTGCCTAGCAATTTCCAGCTCCTCGTTCGTAGGGATAACCAGAATCTTTACCCGAGACTCGGGCGTGTTGATTTCCCGTAGTTCCTTGGTCCGTACTTGGTTCTTCGCTTCGTCAAGCTGAATACCTAGGTAATCTAAGTGCTGGCAGGTGCGGGCACGCACCAAAGCGTCATTCTCGCCCACGCCAGCCGTAAATATCACGGCATCGAGGCCGTTGAGCGCCGCGGCATAGGCGCCGATGTACTTCTTGATTCGGTAGGTGTAAAGGTCGTAGGCTAGCTCAGCGTGCGGGTCGCCTTCGTTCAAGGCTTTCGTGATGTCACGCATGTCGCTGGCGCCGGTGAGGCCGAGCATGCCGCTGCGCTTGTTGAGCAAGTTGCTCACCTGCTCGACGTCGTAGCCCAGCTGGCTGACCAAATGAAACACGACGGATGGGTCTAGGTCGCCGGAGCGCGTCCCCATCACCAGGCCACTCAGCGGGCCAAAGCCCATGCTCGTATCAATGACTTTGCCGCCATCCACGGCCGCCATGCTACAGCCATTGCCTAGGTGAATGGTGATGAGTTTAGCGGCTGGGTTCCCTAGGTAGTTGGCAGCCTGCTCGGCTACATACTTGTGGCTGGTGCCGTGGAAGCCGTACACGCGAATGCCTTGCTCCGTGTACAGAGAGTTCGGTAGGGCATACCGAAACGCCCGCTCGGGCATCGTTTGGTGGAAAGCCGTGTCGAATACGGCCACTTGCTTGGCCCGCGGAAAGATCTTTTCGGCCACTTCGATACCTAGGTAGTTGGCCGGATTGTGCAGCGGCGCTAACGGAAACAGGCGCTTGATATCCTGCTTGACGTCGGGCGTAATGATGGTGGTAGCCGCAAACCGCTCGCCGCCGTGCACCACCCGGTGTCCCACCACTTCCACTTCGTTCGGGTCGCGGAGGACGCCAATTTCTGGGGTAGTCAGCAAACTAACTGCTTCGCGCAAGCTAGCTTCGTGATCAGGCAAATCGAGGGTGAATTGCGTCACCTGTTCCTGCTCTCCGGTAAAGACCTTGTGTGTAATAACGCTGTTTTCCAGCCCAATGCGCTCCACCAAGCCGCTACAAACGGGCTGCTCGGCGGGTAGGCGGAAAAGCTGGTATTTAAGGGAGCTACTACCGGAGTTGACGACGAAGATGTTCATAGTGGTAGGCCTTACCCCAGTTCCTCCGCTGGAGGTTGGCGCTTTGGCGACGCAGAAAAATAAATGGCTAAACAGCTGCGAAATTGGGCAGCAGCGAAAAGAACTTCATACGCAGACCTAGGTGCTCGTGGCGAAACAAGACGCTTCGCTTAAAGGGCTGCGAACGGTGACGGTAAAGTAGGCGTCTGACGTACTGGAAGCAACCGCTACATCTGCCTATGTTATGCACCCGTTTTAAGACAAAGACAGGGTGCTAGCCTTGCCTTTACGCGGTGTGTGCCTCATTTTTATTGAAGAATACCTTTTGCACCACTTTCACGATTTTATCAATAAGAAAGCCCAGGAGGATGCCGGAAATGCCACAGGCAAGCGCCTTGGCAAACCAGGCTATGGCCGGCACGCTGGCTAAGGCGTGCTCTAACTCGTGCAGTAAATGGCTGGTGAACGGAATGCCGTGGGCAATAATTTCGGCGCCCACCCAGAGCATGGCTGCGGTGCCTACATAACCTAGAATCAGCAGGAAGCGTGGCATAAACTTTACCATGCCACGTCCTATATTTTGTATAAAAGAATTGTAGTTGCCCCGGGCTAGGTGCACGCCAATGTCATCCATTTTGACAATCAAGCCCACAAAACCATACACGCCTACCGTAATAAAAACGGCTACCGCCAGCATCACCAGAATTTGATTGACGATCGGTTGACCGGTTACTTGGCTGTAAGCAATAGCCATGATTTCCGACGACAGGATGATATCTGTTCGGACGGCGCTAGTAACCCGTTCTTTCTCTAGCTCCTTCGGCGTGATTTCTTTCATTTGCTCGCTTTCAGAGTCAGCTTCGTGGTGCTTGCTAAACATAGAATGCACCTTCTCGTAGCCTTCGTAGCACAAGTAAGCGCCGCCTACCATCAAAATGGGCGTGATGGCCCACGGCGCAAAATAGCCTAGCAGCAAGGCCGCTGGACTTAGGATAAGTAGCTTATTGATTAGCGACCTTTTAGCAATCTGGTAGATGATAGAAAGCTCCCGGGACGGATCGAGGCCCACGACGTATTTGGGGGTAACGGCCGTGTCATCAATCACAATACCGGATACTTTTCCGGTCGTCTTGGCTATCTGAGCGGGTATGTCATCCAAACTGGCAGCGCTGGCTTTTACCAAAGCCGATATATCATCTAGTAGGGCAAGAAATCCGGAAGGCATAAGTGGGCTGCTCGGGTTACGTTTAAGAAGCGTGGAGCTTGATTGAGGTGTTACCAGACGGCAAGTTATAGCAGTATTGGGCACGGTGTAGCTAGGTGCACGCCATACGCGTACGGCCACGGCCCAAGGCACTGCTCTTTACTCGTTCTGGCTTTGAATAGCCGTAATAATCACCGTGTTGAATACGTCATCCACGGTACAGCCGCGGCTGAGGTCGTTCACGGGCTTGTTCAAGCCCTGCAAAACCGGGCCGATGGCAAGAGCGCCGGTTTCACGCTGCACGGCTTTGTATGTATTGTTACCGGTGTTCAAGTCCGGAAAGATCAGGACGCTCGCTTGGCCGGCTACTTCCGAGTTGGGCAGCTTCTGCTTGCCGACGATAGGATCCACGGCGGCGTCGTACTGGATAGGGCCTTCCACTTTCAGGTCGGGGCGCTTTTCCTTCACGAGCTGAGTGGCTTTGCGCACCTTATCCACGTCGGCGCCTTCGCCCGACGTGCCGGAGGAATAAGAGAGCATAGCCAACCTAGGTTCGATGCCGAAGCGCAGGCTGCTCTCGGCCGAGGATATGGCAATTTCGGCCAGTTGCTCAGCAGTGGGATTAGGGTTCACGGCACAGTCGCCGAACACGGCCACACGGTCGGGCAGGCACATGAAGAACACTGATGACACCACCGACACGCCCGGCTTGGTTTTGATGAACTGCAAGGCTGGCCGAATGGTGTGCTGCGTCGTGTGCACCGCCCCCGACACCATGCCGTCGGCGTGGCCTTTGTACACCATCATCGAGCCGAAATAGGACACGTCACGTAGCATATCGTACGCCATATCCATGTTGACGCCCTTGGCTTTGCGCAGCTCATAGAAGGTCTGGGCGTACTCCTCGTAGTAATCGGAGGTGGCGGGGTCAACTAAATGCAGATGCTCGTTGCTGACCTCCAGACCTAGCCTTTTGAACGACGCCGTAATTTCCTCGGGGTTACCTAAGATGGTCAGGTCAACAATATCTTGGTTGAGCAAGCGTGCGGCGGCCCGCAGAATCCGGTCGTCGTTGCCTTCGGGCAGCACGATATGGCGGCGCTGACGCTTGGCCCACTGCAACAGCCGGTACTGGAACATGTGCGGAGTGATGCCCGCCGACTGGAACGCTGCAATGCGCTGATCCAGGGCTTGCACATCCACGTAGCGTTCGAAGGTCTGAATAGCTAGATCGATCTTCTTGCGGTTGTCGGGCGTGATGCGCGACTGGGTCGCCCACAGCTGCGCCGACGTCTGGAATGTACCCGTCTTGACGGCAATAATCGGTAGCAGGGTTTGCGAACCCTCAAGCAAGCGCATAATTGGCTCTTCGGGCACCAGGTCGGCGGAGAGCACAATGCCGGCTACCTTGGGGTAGCTCGCCGATAAGTTGGCCTGCAAAGCACAAATAATAATGTCGCCCCGGTCGCCAGGCGTCACAATCAGTACATTCTCCTTTAGGTAGTTCAGGAACTTAGGTACCTGCATGGCGCCGGTCACGAAGTTGTCAACTTGGTTGCTCAGTAGCTCCTTGCCGAACAGCAACGTGCCCCCGAGCTGCTCATGAATCTCCTTCATGGTCGGGTTGAGCAAGTTCTTGTCCTCCGGAATCACGGCCAGGATAATATCCTCGGGTAGCTGGGCGCGCAGGAGTTGCCACACGTCATCGACTTGCTCCGGATTGATTTTGTTTGCGACGGCGGCCAAGACCTGCACCTCGCGGGCTTCGAAGCTGCGCAGGGCGGTGAGCAAAGCGCTTACTACTTGTGCCGTAGTTTTGCCCGTGCCCGAAATGATGAGCAGCACCGGCGTACCTAGGTTTTTGGCAATAGAGATGTTGGAGTCGAACTCGTAGGCCGTGCCTTGGCCGACAAAGTCGCTGCCTTCCACCACCATAAAGTCGTAGTGGTCTTCCAGCTGCTTGTACTTCCGAATGATCGTTTCGATCAGTTCGCCTTGCTTATCGGCTTCTAGGAGGCGTAATGCCTCGGGGCGCGTGTAGGCGTAAGTGTCCTCGTAAGCAATCGGCAACTGAAAGTGGCTGCGGATGGTCTCGATATGCGCGTCGGTCTGCTCCTGCGGAGCGGCATTGATGATGGGCTTGAAGTACCCGATCTTCTGGGCTTTGCCCAAGAGCATATTTACAAGTCCTAAAGCAATAACCGATTTGCCACTATAGGCTTCGGCGGTGGCAATAAAGATGCTTTTTGTCATACCCAGATCGTGTTTGAAGCAAGCGTGTAGCTGCTACGCTTACGCATATTGTGCAGTTAGCAGTTACCAATTATCAGTCAACAGTAAGGAATTATCGTCTACTAAGTAGCAACGAAAGGGGCAGGGGGTAGCTAGGTGCTACGGGCTGCGAATGAATTGCTGCCAAGGTTTTGTAGGTCTGAGGGGGAACGGCCTACGTAAAGAGGAATCAGCGTAGGAAGTAGTGCGGTGGCTGTGAACAGCAGAAAGCTGCGCAATCTCGATTACTCCCTAAGTTTCCCCCTCACCCTATTACACCTGAGAAATCATGCTTGAACAGCAACAAGCTACGAACCAAACGGACGCATCGTGCGATGCGTCGCGGCGGCAATTTATCAACCAGGCGGGTCGCGGCCTCCTGGCGGTCGGCGTAGCCGGCGGCCTGCTCGGAACCGTCGGCACAGTCGAAGCTAAGTCGGACGACGCAGCAGCTAGCTTATGGCCCCAAGGCTCCGGCCCAACCGACGTGCACCTACCTGAAATCAATGCGAAGACGGAACCCAAAAGTGCTGGCGTTCCGAATCCGCAGCCAGTCGATCAGCGCGTGGGCTACGCTGTAGTGGGGCTAGGTCACTTGACGCTGGAAGAAATTCTACCCGCCTTATCCCAAAGTAAGAAGTCGAAGCTAGTGGCGCTGGTGAGCGGCTCGCCTGATAAGATGCAGAAGATAGCTCGCCAATACGGCGTGAAACCCGACAACTGTTACAGCTACGAAACCTACGATAAGCTAAAGGACAACAAGGAGGTAGACGTTATCTACATCGTGCTGCCCAACTCCATGCACATGGAGTACACCGTGCGCGGGGCCAAGGCGGGCAAGCATATCTTGTGCGAAAAGCCGATGGCGACTTCGGCGAAGGAGTGCGAGAAGATGATTGAGGCGTGTGAGAAAGCCGGCAAGAAGCTCATGATTGCCTACCGCATTCAGTACGAGCCCATGAACCGCAAAGTGCAGGAACTGGTGCGCAACAAAGCGTATGGCAAGACCAAGATGATTGAGGCCATGAACTGTCAGAACCAGGGCGACCCGAACCAGTGGCGGCAGAAAAAAGCCCTAGCAGGTGGCGGCTCCCTGCCCGATGTCGGTTTGTATTGCCTGAACACCGTGCGCTTCTTGCTAGGTGAAGAGCCGAGCGAGGTGTCGGCCCAGATCTACAGCACGCCCGGTGACCCACGCTTCAAAGAAGTAGAGGAGAATGTGACATTTACGCTGCGCTTTCCGAGCGGCGTATTGGCTAACTGCGCCACGGGTTATGGCAGCTACAATGCTAAGCGCTACCGCGTGTACAGCGAAACCGGTTGGATTCAGATGGACCCGGCCTTCACGTATCACGGCCTGAAGTTGGAGCGCGCCAACGCCGACGAAGAAGGCACCGAAAACAAAGCCGCCGTAAACATCGGTGAGAAGAACCAGTTTGCCCTAGAAATGGACCACTTCTCGGAGTGCGTGAAAGAAAACAAGCGCCCATACACCCCTGGTGAAGAAGGCTTGCAGGATCAACGCATCATGGAAGCCATTTACCAATCGGCGAAGGACGGCAAGCCCGTAAAGCTGCCCGCCGTAGCCAAGCAAGATGCCTTCCGTGGTTCGCCGCCCGTTGCATCGAAGTAAGAGTCAACTGCTTACTATGTACAAAGTACTTTTGTAGAAAAGCTAGAACTAGTTCCCCTCCTTGTTTAAGGAGGGGCCAGGGGTGGTTCCAATCGTTTGAACGATACTAGAAGCCAGCTCTGGTTTTCTAGTTCTAGCTGGACCACCCCTAACCCACGCCGCTTGATGCGCAGAATTTAAAAAAAGAGGGGAACTAGTTCTAGCTTCTAGTGCCACACGATTCACTACCAACATACCGCCCTAGCCCATGCCCGACAACGCCCCTGCTTCCTACCAAAACCCCATTCTCAACGAAGACTTCCCAGACCCAACCCTGCTGCGTGCCGCCGATGGTTTTTATTATGCCTACGGCACCCAAACCAAGTATCGTGGCACCATCATCAACCTGCAAATAGCGCGCTCTACCGACCTAGTAAATTGGGAGCTGCTAGGAGAGGGATTACCCGAAAAGCCAACGTGGGCTAGCTCCACCCAACGCATTTGGGCGCCCGATGTGAGTGAGCACGACGGCCGCTACTATCTCTATTACTCCGCCCAACCCGACAGCAACGAAGGCTTGTGCCTAGCCCTAGCTATTGCCGATTCGCCCGCTGGGCCTTTCGTCGATGTAGGCGAGCCGTTTCAGTGCGGCGAGGGTTTCTTGAATATTGACCCAATGTCATTTGACGACCCAGCTACCGGTAAGCGGTTGCTCTACTGGGGCTCCGGGTTCGGACCGCTGCGGGTACGGGAGCTAGCACCCGATGGCAGGTCATTTGTACCCGGTACTGAGGAAATTGAGTTGGTACAAACCATCCAGGAAGACGACCCGAATAACTACGACCGGCTCATTGAAGGGAGTTGGGTCGTCTTGCGCGATGGGTGGTATTACTTGTTCTACTCCGGCAATAATTGCTGCGGCGATGATGCCCACTACGGTGTGATGGTAGCTAGGTCGCGCAATGCAATGGGGCCGTTCGAGACGCTTGCGCAAGCCACCGGACAGTCACACAGCATCATTCTGGAGGGTAATGACAAGTGGCGGGCGCCGGGCCATAACTCCATCGTTACCGATGCCGCCGGCCAAGATTGGATAGCCTATCACGCTATCGATACGGCTCAGCCCACCTTCGATGCTATCAACGATGAGCAAGGTTACTCCCGCCGCGTGATGCTACTCGACCGGGTAATTTATGAGAACGGCTGGCCGAAAGTGGTGCCTAACAATGGCACACCTTCGGTGGAAATGGTAGCAGCACCTATCCTGTAAACCGATGAAACTTTAGCCTCCGAAGGAGCTAGGTTTACACCAGTTCCTTTGGGGCGGTTTCTTCCACTGGTATCGGTTCGCGCTTGTTGCCGATAATAAAACGTAAGCCTTTGTCGAGGTTGAAATAGCTCCAGGTCCAGCTGATAAACACGGCCAAGCGGTTGCGGAAGCTGACCAGCGAAATAACGTGTACAAATGTCCACATCAGCCAGGCAAAGAAGCCTTGGGTGCGAAACTCCTTGTTGAAAAGCTTCACATCGGCTACCGCGTGGTTGCGCCCAATAGTCGCCATGGCGCCTTTGTCGTGATAGTGGAATTTTTCTAAACCGCGCTGGTATAATAAGTTAGCTATATTCTTGGCTAGTAGCTTTCCTTGCTGAATAGCTGGCTGTGCTACCATTGGGTGCCCTTCTGGGTAGTCGGGCGTGACCATAGCGGCGATGTCACCGATGGCAAATATGTTGTTGTAACCTGTAATGCGGTTGTGTTCGTCTACTTGGTAGCGGTTGCCTTTCAAAACGCTTTCCTTGCGTATGCCTTCAATAGGAGCGCCCGACACGCCGGCGGCCCAGATGAGCGTGCGCGTAATGAGTGTTTCGCCGGTATTCAGCGTCACAGTGTAGCCATCGTACGACTTCACGCGACGGTCGAGCATCACATCGACCCCAAAGTTTTGTAAGAAGTCCAGAGCCTTTTGCGAAGCCTCCGGCGACATCCCTTTCAGCAGCGCCGGTCCGCTCTGAATCAGGTGAATGTCCATTTCCTTGAAGTCGAGCTCCCGATAGTCTTTGGGGAAAACATGCTTGCGCAGTTCGCTGAGCGCCCCAGCCACTTCCACCCCGGTCGGCCCACCGCCCACAATCACAAAGTCGAGCAGACTGTTCCGCTCTATGGGGTCTTCTACTTGCAACGCCTTCTCGAAATTATTGAGCACCGTGTTGCGGAGCATAATGGCATCTTCCACGGACTTGATAGCCACCGAGTTTTTCGCCATTTCTTGGTCACCAAAGTAGTTGGTGGTGGCGCCCGTGGCAATCACTAAGTAGTCATACTTCACCAACCCGATGGACGTTCTTACCACTTGATTGTCAGTATCGACGGCTTGCACTTCGGCCATGCGGAAGAACACGTTGTCCTGCTCTTCCAAGATCTTGCGGAAGGGCGACACAATGTCATCAGCATCAAGGCCAGCCGTGGCAACTTGGTAGAGTAGGGGCTGGAACGTGTGGTAGTTCTGCTTGTCGATAAGCACCACCTGCACATTGACGTGGCGTAGCGCTTTCGCAAGCTCCAAACCACCAAAACCACCGCCGACAATGACAACCCGCGGCTTGCCTAGTTCTTCAATTTTGGCATGCTCGTCCATACAATGACTAAGTAGCTGATTGACTGAGTGAATGACTGTGCGAATGTGAGAACGACAACATGCAGCCGCTTAGTCGCTCAGTCACTATTTCGTTACTCTATTCTGAGCAGTATAGTTGCACCGACTGCAAACCTAGGTGACCCAAGTGAACGATAGACTACCTGCGAAATTGGCGATTTTCAGATCTTATCCTGCCGGATGAGCTTGCGGTATACACGCACGAGGTTGGGCTGCGACACGCCGAACCGGTAGAGCACACAAATCAGCCCAAAGATGCTTTGCAAGCGAACAACGCCGTTGTCGAGGTACTTGCGGGCCGAAGTGGTAACAACGCCCGGTAAAACTCGAAAGCGGCTACAGCGCTGTAGACGCTCGATAATCTCCTGGTCTTCCATCACAAGCAGCTTTTCTGAGTAGCCTCCTACTTGCTCGAACACGTCGCGGCGCACAAACAGGCTCTGGTCGCCAAAGCGAAACAGGTTCACGTCGAAGCGGGTAAACCAGGCGCTGGCTTGCAGCAGCCAGTGGTGATGGTCGAAGGCAAGGCGGTAGCAGCCACTGCCGTAGCCAGCTGCTACCGCTTGCCGGATGGCCGCTAGGAAGCCCGGCGGGGGGTACGAGTCGGCGTGCAAAAAATACAGAATGGCGCCCGAGGAAGATGCCGCGCCGTAGTTCAGCTGCGCGGCCCGGCCCTTGCGCGGGCACGGCACCACCGTAGCGCCGGCGGCCCGCGCCAGCGTTGCCGTGTCATCGGTGCTGTGCCCATCGGCCACAATTATTTCCAGCGGCGACTCGGGGCCACCGATCATTTGGAGCCGCTGCACTAAGCTGCCAATCTGATCGGCCTCGTTGAACGTAGGAATGATAATGCTGATGGCTAGGTCCGGTGCAACCCCTTCTGGCATAAAAAGCTAGGACAAGTAGTGAGCAGGCTTACGCGGGAAATACTAGTAGCGAGTGAAAGGGCGTTGAACAACTCCCGGCGTCAGTGGTTAACAAGGGCTGAATAAACTATTTCCGCCGCACATTCCTTACCCCAACAAGTGCCGACTTGTTTCTACGCGAAGGCTGGCCCGACTTTAGAAGAGCCGCCGGAGCCGGACGGCTCCTAACTTCGGCTGACCTAGGTAGGTTGCTGTTGGCGCGGGGCTGCTCGGATCAGGACAGAAGCGCGTGACCGATTGATTTTGTTTGCATACCATGTTTTATCGTTGTTGGCTGCTGGTGCTGAGCGCGTTTCTACTGTTTGGAAGGCATGCCGCCGTTGCTCAATCCGACACGCTGAGTAGCCCGTCGTACAAACGACCGCACGTATCTCGCAATCAAGCCATTGCTCTGACGGGCGAGCGAGATATTCGCGACGTCTTTCATAAGTTCTTCCCGCAGCCGGTGGAGGTCGATAAGGACACGCTAAGCTTATCAGCCGACCGCAAATTCGTCTGGATTATTCCGGCGCCCGGCTACACGCAGCAAACCCGAGGGCTGGTTCAGCTCACTGGCAACGTATCGTACCATGAGCAAGATGCGAACATGTCGACGCTTATTGCGGCGCTGTCATACACTCAAAACCGCCAGATTATATTCACGGCTGCATCTTCGATCTGGAAGGCGCAGAACCGCATTAACTGGGTGGGCGACTGGCGCCTCATGCATTACCCGCAGAATACCTACGGCCTCGGCATCCATACCTCCATCGACCGGCCGATTGCGATGGACTACGAGTACTTGCGCTTCTACCAGAGTGCGCTGTTCAAGGTTCGACCTAGCTTTTATGCCGGGCTAGGCTACCAGCTTGACTACCACTGGAACATAGAGAGTAGGAACAAGACTCAGGAAGTAACCAGCATTTCCGACTACTCCCTCGGGGTGAAAGGCCATTCCATTTCGTCAGGCGTCGCCATGACCTTGCTCTACGATAGCCGCGGCAACGCCATCAATCCGGAGCGTGGCTTTTACACTAACCTCGTGCTGCGCCCCAACCTAAAGCTGCTCGGCAGCGACACCAACTTTCAGTCGTTATTGCTGGACGTGCGCAAGTATCTGCGGGTGACGGACACCGGCAATGTGCTGGCTTTCTGGTCATACAACGCACTCACGCTACATGGAAACCCGCCCTTCTTGGACTTGCCTAGCACCGGCTGGGACACCTACAGCAGCATCGGGCGCGGCTTTATTCAGGGTCGTTTTCGGGGCAAAGACCTCCTGTATGGGGAGGCGGAGTATCGTTTTGGCATCACCCGCAACCGCTTGCTCGGCGGCGTTCTGTTTACCAATGCCCAAGCCGTGTCGGAGCGCGTGACGCACAACTTCGAGAAGGTAGTGCCTGCCGCTGGGTTCGGTCTGCGCCTAAGCATGAACAAAATTTCGCGTACAAACCTAGCTGTCGATTATGGTTTCGGGGCCGATGGCTCCCGCGGCCTCACCTTCAACCTAGGGGAGGTGTTCTAAAGAACTAGACGATTGTCTCACGCGGTACCTAGCCACGAAGGGATAACCTAGATAAAAGAAAGGCCCGCCGGAATTGCTTCCGGCGGGCCTTTCTTTAACACTTACGACTATCTTACTTCAAATTCACGAGCAAGCCTAGGTAAGCTAGGCGGCCGATTTGTGGGCCACCGTACACCTGAATGTTGCGGCTGTTTGCTAGGTTCGAGCCGCCTACTTGCACCGTCGTTGATATGGCGGGGATGGTATAGCTCACCTGCGCATCGAGCGACGAGTAGCTACCAAGCTGGCCAACGGCAAAGGGTAACTCATAGTGATGACCCTGCGCCCACCGGTAGTTCACGGTGTAGCTAAGCTGGCGGTTGATGTCGCCGAAGGCACCCACGTTGTACTTGTGCTTGGGCGTGTTGAAAAACGTTTGGAAGCCACTGGGTAGGTTCTTCTCTGAAAGTAGGTTCAGCGTATAGTTGCCAGTCAGGCTCAACATCTTGTCTACCGAGTACGAAAGGCTAGCTGCGGCACCCTGGGTATTTACCTCTTGGTCGGCATTGGTCCACGCCTGAATTACGCGGGTCGATAGGCCAGCATCCTGGAACTGCTTAGGAGCTGCTACCGCCACTTGGGCCTGGCTTGGACGAGTTCCGTCGAGGTTGCCAATGAACTGACGGGCACCAATGAAGTGGTTGTAGCGGCTGCGATAATAATTGATGTCTAGCACCAACTTCTCGCTCAATAGGCCTTTATAACCAATTTCGTAAGTCTTTACCTGTTCCAGCTTTAGCGCTTGGATGGATACGGGCGTGACCGCATCAGCGGTTGAGAGACCTTCAAAGCCGTTGCCTGCGTTGCCTAGCAATACTGCACGGCCCACATCCAGGCGGATGTACTGATCGAGCTGCGTAGGCGAACGGAATGCTTGTCCGTAGCTGGTGCGGAAGTTATGCTGTTTCTTGTCGCCCAACGACAATACGGCTGAAGCGCGTGGTGAGAAAGCTGGTTTGAAGTTCTTGAAGTCGTCAACCCGGCCCGCAATAGCTAGCTTCAGATGATCGGCAAACAGCTGACGGGACGCTTGTGCGTAGCCCCCATACTCAAAGTTGTGGATGCGTTTGCCATCAGAGTCACTGAATAGCTTGCCATCAGAACCTAGGCGAAATTCGCGGTAAGCACCACCTACGATCAAATCAACTGAGCTAAACTTGAAGTTGTACTGCCCGCTCACATCGTTGAGGAAGGAGCTAGGATTAAGCCGGGCGCCCTGACCGGGAGTAGCATCTTGGCTTACTGCTTTGCGGAGCGTTACAAACTCCGGAGAGCTGGCTGTGAGCTGATACGGAGCAGCTGCAGCACGAGCGGCGGCTTCTGCGCCACGCACATCGCCGTTGTGCGAAGCTAGGTACGTATTATAGGTTTGGGCATATTGGGTGAAATAGCCTTGGGCATACGTGATGCCCGAGCCATCGGCGTTGCGCTTAGGAGTGCCGTCGGCGTTCACCTGCCGTGGGTCTATGCTGTTCTGCATGAAGGCTCCTAGGAACCCCATGTCGTAGCTGTCGTGCCCAAAGTCCTGGGTTTGATACGCACGCACAAACCAATTGTCGCTCTTTACTTCAGCGCGGTACTGGTCGGTGCCAAAATTCTTGAAGCGGTAACGGCTAGCACTCTGATAGGAACTGGTGCCCTCACTACGCTTGAAGTCCAGCGTGGCTTTTACCCGATCAGTAATCAGATAAGAAATAGAAGGATTGATGCGGTACAGCCGTGCCTTATTATCGTTGGCAATCAGCTCACGCTCCGACCACCCCGGCATGAACGCCGTTTTGCCCTTAAGGGCTCCGGCGCTGGCGGTATACGTATTGCCAACGTCACCGTAGCGGTTCACGGCATCGTAGCCTAGGTCCGAATTGGCAGCATTGTTTTGGGGCACCAGCACCGATGAAGTAGCCGCGTAGTTGTTCGCTATCCAGTCGTTAGCCGTGAAGTAGCTACCCGTTATCTTGAAAGCTAGCTTCTGACTTAGTCGCTTCGCGTAGCGTATTTGGCCATCCAACATCGAGCGTTGTCCGCCACGTAGCCGCACGGTAAGTCCTTCTGTCGTGAAAGGGTCTTTGGAGTTGGTTAATACAACCCCGTTGAAGGCGTTAGCACCGTAAAGCGCTGAAGCTGGGCCGTGGATAACTTCCACGCTAGCCACATCTACCTCGGGTAAGCCCGTGCCGTTGCCTAGGTTCAAGTTCAGGGAGGGCGACTGGGTATCCATGTAATCGACCATCTGAATCACACGCTCTGATTTGGCGCTGTTGAACCCGCGCGTACTAATGCTGGTCGTCAGCATGCTTGCCGAGTTCAAGTCGATGCCTTTATACTGCGCCAGACCACTCAGGAGGTCGGGTGTAGTGATGCGGCCTACCTGCGGAGTCGTAAGCTTTTCAACTGTTACCGGAGCGCGCAGAATATTTTCTTCTACACGCGAGGCGGATACGACCACTTCGTTGGCAATCGAGACGCTGGGCTGGAGCGTAACCTCAATCGAGCCGTTCGGGTTAGGTCCGTCAAGATTTACTTGCTGCGTTTCATACCCAATGAATGATACCGTGAGTACGGCCGGATAACTGATGCCCTCTACCGGAAATACGAAGCGGCCATCGTTGTTGGAACTGCCGCCCAAAAAGGTGCCTTTTACAAAGATGGTAGCACCTGGTAGTGGATCACCGCTGTCGGTGTGGATAGTGCCGGAAAGGGTGGTTCTTGTGGGAGCCTGTGCATTTGCTTCCAGTTGCATTCCTACCGCAACAGTGGATGCAAGCACAAGCGAGTAAACGTGTCGCATTAAAAAATAGGCGTAATAAGTAAGCTAAGCTTATTAAAATAGAATAGGAACTTACTAATACCATGCCGTTGCATAGAATATCATATGCTTTGTATAATGATAAAGATCAGTAAACGGTTATACACACAATAAAGAGGCTGTTTTCAGGGTAAAAATCAATAAACACAGCAGAAGAAGAAATGGAACGCTCAGTTAAGGAAGTTTTTATAGCTAAAATTAGGCATGTTTTGTGCCCAAGCCTGCCATTCTGATTTTTCAGAATGCTTCATTGTAAGCAAAATAGTATTTTGTGAATTTGTATTGTTCTTAGAACTCTTTATGAAGAAGTTCACCGCTCTGTTCTGCTCTATTTGCGCGTTTTTATTTTTTGACGCTCGCTCGCTCCAAGCGCAATGTCTGCCCCTGTCGAGCCTGCTAGCACTAGGCAACACGCCTATCACACAATCCCCTTCTTCCGCAGTAGCGCGGTATTTGCCAGCTATCGAATGGGCGTATCGGGGCTCAGTGGACGGAGGTAAAGACCCTTACTGGACTTTTGCCCCTCAAGGAAGCACCGCAGCCTCATCTGATGACGCGGCGCCAGCGTGGATCAGCTTACGTGCGAATCAGGGGAAGTATGATGTGGTATTCAAAACCCCAATGGGTTCGTGCGTCAACCAGCTAAAAAGTGAGTTGCGGGCTCTTAAAATCAAAACGGAACCCATTACCTGCGTTGAGTGCGAAGGCATTCGCTACGTAGGCGATGGATACACTGTGAATATATACAGCAAGAAGAAGGGCGCTTTCCCTAATGTGGTGGTGGTGCATTATGGCACTATAGGCACAGGCCAAACGCGCGATGCTGCTGGAAGCTTATCAATCGGCCAGTAATAACGGCTGATTTGGCTACTAGCCAAGTCAACGTTACTCACCTAGCTCGCCCCAAGCATAGTACAGCTTGTGAAAGCGATACCACACTTGGGGCGAGCTAGGTGAGTAACGTTGCGTAATACTAGTGGTGAGAACCTACAGATTCGTCATCCAAGCTTTGCGTAATGCTAGCTGCGCGGGGGTAGCGTTGGGCATCACGGCAAAGTCGTAGAATTTCACGTCTTCGCGCCCTAGCAGGCGGCAGTGTACTTTCTTCTCGGCGCCTTGGTGGCGGATGATCATGTCGTACTCCTGGCCGGGTTTGCTGGTCTTGACCTGGTTGAGCGTGGCTCGCAAATTATCTGGCCGGATTGCGGTGCCTTGGTAGCTTACAAACTGGTCGCCATCGGCTACGCCGCAAGCTTGTAATTCCGAGCTAAGCTTGGCGAAGGTAGTTATACCGTCGAGGGTAGTAAAGCTGCTTCCCATGTAGCCTACTTTCTGGCCTAGGTGCAGCACGGGCGTGTACTGAACGCCTATTTTGGCAAAATACTCGGCTAAGGGAAGTGGCTCGGCACCCTGCACGTAGCGCTTGAAGAAGTCCCCTATCTCGGGGTAGGTCATCTGGGTGAAATCCTGGAAGAATGTCTTTTCATTGAAGGGTTTATCGGGACCGTACTTTTTCGTCAGATCCAGGATTACTTCCCGGAAGCCGCGCTTGCCGCCGCTCAGTTCTAGCAGCCGGATGTCGAGTAGCGCGGCCGTCACGGCACCGCGCTGGTAGATATTGCCGTACTGGCGCTGGCCTTCATCGCTGAACGAGTTCAGCCCTAGCTTGCTGAGCGAATACGTGGTGTCGGCGTACTGGTGGTCGTAAGCTACTTTGCCGCTCAGCTCCTGTAAGTACTCGTCTAGCGTGATCAGGCCGCCGCGCAGCTGCATCAGGTCAGAGGCCCATTCCGTAGTGCCTTCGTAGAGCCACAGGTGCTCCGAGCCGGTAGGCTGCACGAAGTTAAAGTGCTCAATAATCTCCGAGTGGATGTTCAGGGGCGTCACCACGTGGAAGAACTCGTGCGCAGCTGTGCTGGTGATGCTAGCCGCCTTTTGCGGAGTGAGCGGCGATTCGCGGGCAGCATATTCGGAACTATAGGAGTGCTCCCAGGCGCCGGCGTCGCGGTCTTCGAAATCGTACAAGAACGTGTACCGCTTCACTGGCAACTGAACCAAGAACTTCTGCGCGGCGTCCAGCATTTGCTGCATGTTCTGGAGCAAGGGTTGGGCTTGGATTATGTCGGTTTGGGAGTAGCAGTACAGTGCCACTTCCGCGTCACCTAGCTTCGTCGACGATTCGGTGAGGCGACCCAGCAGTATTGGCGAGTCCACGATCCGGTCGTAGCTGGTAGCCGTATAGTAGCCCTCGGAATCCTGGGTGAGGGGCGTACCTACTTTCCAGCCGCTTGGGTAGTTGAGCTTCACCCGCAGCGGCTTGGCTTGCCATCCCTGCGGATAACCAAACAAACACTGACCATTGAGCAGGGCATGGCTAGCGTCTAGCTGGGAGCCGCACATGCGGTATACCTGGTGCTCCGGGAACGGGGCATTCCATGTTTTGGCGATGGTGTAGCGAATTTCGCGGACTTTCTCAGGCTTCAGAAACTGCCACTGATTGGTGCTGATATGCTTCACCTCTACAGGCTTGCCTTTGCCGTCGAAGGCTTCAAACTTGCGCACAAAACGGCCAATGTCCATCACTTGGTAAGTGCCCGGCGCCGTGGCCGCAAACTGATAAACACTTTGCTCTTTGCCTAGCTTCGGCAATGCTAGCTTCACCTGAAATTGATCTTGCGCGGCTGGATCAACCTCGACGGTGTAGGTCAGAACTTTCTGGGCGTGAGTAGGCGCCGCAGCTAACAGCAAGCCAGTAAGCAGACCTAGGTTGAGAAGGTGTTTCATAAGTGCAGAAAGAAGTTGCAATCAACGAGAAGTATCGCCTGCGGTCTTCGTTACCACAGTAAAGTTGCTTTTGACTGCGCAAGGTAAAAAAAGGATGTAAGTGCCGGGTAGCCTAGCCACTCAAGAGCTATAAACACACGGCGCCTAGGCTCGCCCAAACTGTCCTATTTCGCCGCGCCGTAAACGGGCAGACGCGTAGCAGAGTCATGGTAAGTTGGGTAGCTTACAATTGGACTTTTAAGAACAGCCGTTGATTGTAAATATTGTAAAATACATATTTAATAATAATAACGTAAGTTGTTGAGCTTGAAAAATGAATGTAGCAACATGGGTTAACTAATTCATCCTAAATGACATATTATTTTATATAACTATTTCTGAAACTATGTTAATAGTAAAAAGAATATTTACTTAAAATGGTATTATTCAAATTTATCCATAGGATCGGGTATTGCTGTAGGCATGTAGAGTAGGTTATTTAGTAGAAGTTAGTGAATTACTTATACTGTATTCCCGCCTTTGCATGAAGACATTTTCTACTCTTTTATCTACTTATTCACTCTCACATCGGCTTCGTTTTGGCCTATTGACGTTGTTAGGTAGCGCGGCCTTGACGCCAGCCTTGGCGCAATCAACACCCGCTGGTTTTCCGCGAAATGAAACCTTCAAAGGAAACACAGCGTCCAACTTTGACTTTGGTGGCACCGCGCGGTTGACCGGTACTAGCACCCTCGGCAACGACATCAACGGACAAGGTTATCTACGCCTGACGGATGCTTCCACTTTTCAAGCCGGTTATGTAATCGACAAAATCGGTTTTTCGTCGGCAGCAGGTTTCACCATTTCCTTTGAGTTCTTCTCTTACGGTGGCAATGGAGCCGACGGCTTTAGCGTATTCTTAGTAGATGCCGATCAGCCGAGCACTGGATTCCGCATTGGTTCAACGGGTGGTGCTCTGGGGTACGCACAACGTAACATTACGCCCATTGCCGATGGAGTTTCTAAAGGCTACATCGGCATCGGTATCGATGAATACGGTAACTACGCTAACGGTTCGGAAGGCCGAGTAGGAGGCTACAACAACACGAAGGATAATACCACATTCCCGAACGCAGTGTCCATCCGCGGCGCTGGCAACGGCTCTTCCACCACCGATTATCCTTATTTGACAGGAACCGGCTCTGATGCGCTAGGTTTTCCGCTGGCCGTAGGCACTTCGCGCGCTCAGCCGGGTTCGGCTGACTACCGGCGTGCTTTCATCGACGTGGTGGCCAGTGGTACGGCGCCCAACCAGACCTATAAGATTACCGTGCGTATTCAGCATGGCAACCAGGTGCGCACGGCTGTGGAGAATTTCACGGTGAACACGCCCCCCGATCGGTTGCGTCTAGGTTTTGCCGGCTCGACAGGTAGCCTGACGAACATTCACGAAATTCGGAACCTGAATATTGTGCGTGTGCCTTACGCCAACAACGACGTAGCCACGACCACATACAACAGCAACCCGATTACAATTGATGTACTAAGCAACGACGAAGCCCAAGGCAGCAGCATCGATCCGGCCACCGTCGACCTAGATCCGAACAGAGATGGTATTCAGAGTAGCGTTGCTGTAGCGGGAAAGGGAACGTTCAGCGTCAATTCAGCGGGGATAGTGACGTTCAAGCCGAGCGGTACGTTCGCGGGCGTTGTGGAAGTACCCTACACCATGCAGTCTATTCTGGGTGCTAGCTATACATCTAGCCCTGCCAACATCAGCGTGACGGTGCAGGGCGCCGACGTAGCTACTACGATGAGTGGACCGTCAGTAGTGCAAACAAATTCGCTGGTCACGTACTCTATGTCGACGTCGAACAGTGGGTCTTTGCCTGCTACCAACGTGCAGCCTACCATGCAGTTGCCTATTGCAATGCCACGTGGCCGCATCAAAGAAATAAGCAACGACGGAACGTACAACCCACTTACGGGTCAGGTTACCTTTCCAGCTATTAACTCACTCGCTAGTGGGGCTGCGCCGGTAACCAACTCGGTTTCGTTCTTCGTGCCAGTGACACTTTCGCAGACGCTCACCACGGAGGCCACGTCGGCGTCGACCACTCCGGACCCAACGCCAAGCAACAACACGGCTAGCATGCTCGCGAAAGTAGGAGCACCGCTGCCCGTAGAGCTTACCGCTTTTAGCGCCCGCGCCGACCGCGAAGATGCTCAACTAAACTGGGCTACGGCTTCGGAGAAAGACAACGACCACTTTGAAGTAGAACGCTCAACGGATGGAGCAAACTTCAGCAAGGTGGGGCAGGTACAAGGCAAGGGGACAACTAGCGCTGCTTCAGCGTATGCCCACCGCGACGTACGAGCCGCCCGCCTGGGAGCGAGAACAGTGTATTATCGTCTGCGGCAAGTAGATACGGACGGTGACAGCAAATACAGCAACGTGGAAACCGTGCAGTTCGCAACGGCCAAAACGTCGATCAGCTTGTACCCAAACCCCTCGGCGGGTAGCGCCACGCTCGACCTAACCGAGCTAGCTCCCGGCGACTACGCCATCCAGATGTTGGATATCACTGGGCGAGTGGTGCGTGAGCAGAAGCTAGCTGGTGCCCAGGAGCATGTCTTCGACGTGCAAGACCTACGTCAAGGCTCGTACATAGTGCGGGTACGCGGCGGTGCTACCAACGTAACGCTGCCTTTGGTACGTAACTAAGCTAGCTACCTGATAGCAAGGTTTTGGTTGAAAGCCGCCCTTCCATAGAGGAAGGGCGGCTTTTTGTTTACAATAGCTGGCACCTAGCAACTTGTCGAGGAGCTAGGCGTGTTAGCTGAACTCTATGCTAGCTGCCGCGTAAATTCACTAGACTTTTTCCACCGGAGCCTAGCTCCGCTTTTCTTGTGCTTATGTGCGGCCGCTACACGTTTATTTCGCCTGCTCCCTTTATTGAAGAGCGCTTCGACGCAAGTTTTACGGAGCCAACCCCTGCTAACTATAACGCGGCGCCTTCACAGCGCTTACCTGTGATTACGAACACGGAGCCCGGTCGTATTCAGCTGTTGCAGTGGGGCTTGTTGCCAAGCTGGGTGAAAGACGTGAAAGCGGCGCCTAAGCCCATCAACGCACGCGCCGAGACGTTGCCGGAAAAACCGTCGTTTCGACAGTTGCTACAGCGCCGCCGTTGTCTGGTATTGGCCGACAGCTTCTATGAATGGCAGCAAACGGAGGCGAAGACGAAAACGCCCAAAACGCCCCACCGAATTCTGTTGCGTGATGAACAGCCGTTTGCTTTCGCGGGACTCTGGGATGAGTGGGCCGATCGTACCACGGGTGAAGTGATTCCCACGTTCACTATCATTACTACCGAACCCAACGACCTGATGGCGCGGCTGCATAACCGTATGCCCGTTATCCTGCCCGACCGCCAAGCGGAGCTAGCTTGGCTCGATGATGGAGTGCCGGCTGCTGCTCATCAAGAACTGCTGCTACCGTATCCAACAGAGGCGATGAAGGAATATGCGATTACAACGTTGATTAACTCGCCTGCCAACAACACGGCAGCGGTGCTAGAGCCCGCTGCTTAAGCTAACTTTTTCTGCGGCCCGGTTAGTCTCGGTCAGCCAGCCACTGCCCGCGCACGATACGCTGGTAGGTTTGGCGGACTTGCTTATGCTTCTTACGCTTTAGTTGCTGACTTTTTGCGGCAACTCGATAGGAATTGGGAGAGCTATACATAGTGGTTGGCGCTACAGTTGCGGCAGCCAACAGCAAGAGAATGGTCGTTTTCTTCATGCAGTGCTTGTGCTCGTTGAACAAGAACAAATAGTCATACCAAGTATAGCAAAAGCGTATTAGAATGTATTATAAAAATTAGTTAAATAATTCAAAATTAACATGCGCTAGTATCAAGGCAGGTAACTGCGAAGCTGAAATGTTACTAAAAGCAAAGGCCTCCCACATGCTGTGGAAGGCCTTTGCTTTTACCTTGAAAATGCAACTATTTCTTGTCGGCTACGGGAGCAGCAGACGAAGCAGAATCATCATCGGCGGCTTCAATGGCTTTTTTGGCCACTACTATCGCAACGGCAGCTAATCCTGCAATGCCGAGGATAAGTTGCGTCGTGGTGTAGCGCTGGGCTGCCTTTTTGAGCAGTGTGCCACCATTTTTTAGCAAGTCATCTACTTTGTCGTAATCGCCCTGAAAAATGACATGGTAGGCGCTTTCAAAAGTACGAGCAATGTCTTCAGGTAAAATCTTTTCTAGCTGTTGTTCGATTTGGCTTTCCATAGCGGAGCTTATTGACAGATGGTTGAAAACAGCAGTCGGTCTGGCCGACCACCGAAACCCATGTACGCAGAAGTGACGTGCCGGTTGGGTATGAAACCCCGAAATAATGAAATGGAATTCCAGGCTCAACCATTACAAAAAGGGCTCTGTAGCAAGGGATATAGGTTCTCACAGGAGCTAGGTCAACCTAGCTCCTGTGAGAAGAATACGTATCGTCTTACTGCACCGCCACTAGCCGGGAGTTAGTCCGGCTGCCTTCCTGCACGTGACAATAATAGGAGCCCGCTGCGAGCTGACTGACGTCGAGGGGTAGGTGCTGCTGACCCTTCGGCAACGCACGATCTACCACGCGAAGTACTTCCCGCCCCACCATATCGAACACCAGCACCTGCACGTGCCCACCGCCCGATTCGAACGTAATGGTTGCGTGCGTACGCGCCGGGTTGGGGTAAACGCTAAAACCCGCAACACTCAAATCAGCGGCCGAGGCCGTGCCGGTCACAACGCCCGGGCGCAGCACGGGCACATAAGGAAATTGCCCAGTGCCGGAAGGTAGCAAGGCATTCAAGACGTTCTGCGGCACGGCAAACCAGTCTTTCAAAATACTGGCGTAAATGCTGCGGAAATCGAATTGCATCGGCACATTGTCGTTGACGCCCGCTGTGTCAGGAAGCACCGGATTAGTGCCGTGGATAATAGGGTTGACGCTAGTGCCGAACACGATAAGCGGCGCCGCGGCACCGTGGTCGGTTCCCTTGCTGGAGTTAGATTTGATGCGCCGCCCAAACTCCGAGAACGTCATGCCCACCACGCGGTCCTGCACTCGCAGAAGGCGCAAGTCATCCTGAAAAGCTTCGAGTGCCTGCGCTATTCTACCAAGCAGGGTAGCGTGCGTACCAGTAGAATTGCTACCGGTGGTTGGTACCTGCGTGGCGTGCGTATCGAAGCCACCTAGGTTGCACACGTACACCCGTGTTTGGAGCCCGCCTGCTACGAGCTGGGCTACAATCTTGAGCTGGTCGGCTAAGGTGTTTTGCCCGGCCGTTGGGTACAGCGGCGACAGATTTTTGGCTTTGCTGGCGGCTGTTTTGATGCTGGTGGTATACACCTGCGTTTGCTGCACCACTTGCCGGATAAATGTTAGTTCGTGGCCTGCCGGAGTGTTGGGCGCCGTATCGACGCCACCCGAAAGCAGCTGGTAGAACGACGAAGTGCTGGCAATGGCCATGCCCATGTTCACCGTAGGCCCTTGCACGCAGTTGCTCACCACCGACCCAATGCTGATGGCCAGCGGGTCGGGCGTCTGGGCATTGGGGTAGCCCGTCGGGAAGCTAGGGTATTCGCCATCCAGATAGCGCCCGGCCCACCCGGAGGTGATGGTCACGTTGGAATCGGAACCGGAGGTCCAGATGTCGGTGGCGCGGAAGTGGCTGAAGTTTGGGTTCGGGTAGCCCACGCTTTGCACCACCCCAATCTGGCCGTTAGCATACATATTCTTGATAGCCGCCATCGCTGGATGGATGCCCGTAGCGGCTGTTAGGCGCAATACCTCGTTTTCCGCAATAGCGATATCGCCGCGCGCATGCATTAACGCCGAATACTGGTCGAGGGGGATAATCATGTTCAGCCCGTCGTTGCCACCATTGAGCTGAATTAAGACCAAAACTCGGTCGGTTTGTGTGGCGCCGCCCGTTAGTTCGTAGAGTTCTGGTGAGTAGCCGTATGCCCCCAGCGGGAAGCCGCCCATCATGGCGGGCATCACTGCCGCCGCTGCTGCCGTCTGAAGAAAATCTCTGCGTTTCATTTCTAGGGAACTGAGTAGGTGAGTAACTGAGTAAGAGGATAAGCGAGTAGCGAAAGCCGTGAACACTCTGGCTCAGCTACTCGGTCACGCAGGTACTCTTCAGCTAAGGTGGTATTCAGCTAGGCCCATCATGGCGCGGAGCATGGCCTGCAACTTGGTCAGCACGGCATTCTTCTTGGCCGTATTCGTAGGCGTAGCTAGGTAGGCGTTCCACTCCACCGTCCACTCAAAATCGGGCAGGCCGGGTAGCAACGTTTCCTTCAAGAAAGCTAGCTGCGTGCTCGTGAGGGCCAGGGGCAAGAGCAGCTTGTTGTATTCAGCTATCAGCAGGTTGGGGTCGGCAGCAGTAGCGGTAGGTAGCGTAAGGGTGAGGGCAATAGGGTCGATGATTAGTTTGAAACTGTTGCGGGTGTAGCCATTCCCAATGAGCAGGTCTGTAAGCTGGTTGCGGCGCGGCAGCGTTACGGCATTGATCCACATTTCATAGTACTGCGGCGTCTGGTAATAAGCAGGCCAGCCCGCTACATTGGGTGGGTCACCTAGGTATTGCTGCTGCACGTTGGTTTGGCTGTTGAGGTAGTCCCACATACCATATTGCGCCACCACACCCGAGCTAGGAGGGAAGGCCACCAGCATCTGCCGGCATACGGTCACGGAAAAATCAACGGGGCTCTTGATGACACAACCGACATTCACAGTATCAAAGAAATGCTGACTGCCGAGCAGCGCCCGCAGCACCGGCACTACCTCGTAATTACTCTGTAAGAGCAGCGTGGCGAGCGGGCGAATGATCTGCTGCTCCGTGGCTTCGTCGATAACGTAGTACACAAACCAGCGGTAAAGCGCCCGGCAAAAGTTGCGCGCCGTTTCGGCCTGGCTGAAGATCATGTCAACCAGGGTCTTGTATTCCTGGTCGCCGCCGTTGGTAATAACGCGGTTGCCGAAAGCCGCCGAAAACTGCTTGCTACCAGTGTCGTGACGGCTAGCAGTGTAGTAGCCCGCCTGTGTCGTGGCATTGTCGCGCCAACCTGTGAGCACCCGAGCGGCGGCTTTCACATCGTCCTCGGTGTAGTTGGTGTAGTTGCCGGGACCGATGAGTGGACCTTTGCCCACCGTAAAAAGCTCCAGCAGCTCCCGGCCATAGTTTTCATTTGGGGCAGCGGCCGTGCTCTGATTGCCATTAAGGTAGCGCAGCATCGCTGGCGTGATGGTTACGTCTTTGGTGAGCTGCTTGATGTTACCCAGTGCCTGTTGCCGCAGCAGCGCCGAGTACACGTAGCCGTAGCGCGCATCATTGATGTCACCTAGCTCTATAACGAAGCGGTTGTGCCAGAACAGCGTCATTTTCTCCGTGATTGACAGGTTCTGGCCAACAAGCTGACCCATCCACCACGCCCGTAGCGAGGAACGCCGTACCCCTTCCACAGCTTGGTCGAAAGGCTGCGTAGTCCAGGTCTGGCCAATGGCTACGCTGGTATCGGTAGCGGCTACGTTCAGGGGCGGCTCGGGCTTGGGTGCGGGCCGAAGTAGGTCGTCTAGCACGTCGACCAGACTACGGCCGGCAGCAGCTACTATCTCGGCGCGGGTAGGGCCAAATAGTGTGCGGCGCAGCAGGTGCGCTGCTTCAACCGTCGTCCAAGCGCCAGTGTAGGGCGAGAGGTCAGCCGTAGTACGTGCCGTTTTAGGCAGCGTTTTGTTGGCGTATGGGCTGAGCGTTTCGTCACTGGTAGCAACAGTTTCTGCCAAGACGCTGGGTGCTACGGCAAGCGCAGGTGCCACTACCGTAGTGGCATTTTTGCGGAGGAAGGATCTTCGGTCCATACCTAGGTGGGGTTGAGGGGAGAGAAGGGCGTAAGGGTTTTAAATATAGATGTTTAGAAAGATTGTTCCTAGCCGGTGTTCAAAGGATGAAGCTTGGAATGAGCATAGCATGAAGGTGCATTTATCAAGCATAAGCTCAACAGTAGTGCTGCACCTCTTATAGGTGTGTTCTGCTAGGCTTGATGAGAAATGGGCACAAAAAAAGCCCCGCTGTCGGCGGGGCTTTTGGGAATGTTATCTAGGCTAAGTTTATTCGTACACCTTCACCACAAACACATAGTCTTGCAACTTACGAATCTGCTGCGGGCGAGAAGTGCCAGCAAGTTGGTTGGTTCGTGATAGGTTATAAGGCTCTTTCGGGCTAGCTGAGGCTAGTGAGTCCACTAGTTTCATCAGGTAGGATGACTTGGTAGCAAAAGCCGCACTCTGCACGTCCATCTGCCGGCCGCTTACCACCCCAATCAGGTTGCCCCGGTCGTCGAGCAACGGACCACCGCTGTTACCAGGGTTCACCGGAATCGAGATTTGGTAGAAGGCGGTGTCACCCTCAAAACCCGAGCGGGCACTCAGTGAACCATCATTGAACACGAGTTCTTCACGTGGGTAGCCTAGGGTATATACCTTCTCGCCGAGGTCTGATTGGCCGCGCTTGAAGGAATAAGGCAAACGCTTAAACCCGGCAAAATCCTTGTCGCGAATTCGCAGAATAGCTAGGTCGTGGGCTACGTCGGTAAACACGGGCTCGGCGTGGTAATGCTGCCGGTCACGGCTCTCCACTAGCAGCGAATCGGCGCCCTGAATCACGTGGTAGCTGGTGACCAAATACCCATCGGCAGTAAGGGCAAAGCCAGTACCGCTGAACTTGCTTTGGTTAGTGGCGTCTGCTGGCTTATTACCGTCAATCTGATTGATGGCCCGTCCCATTGCACGCTGGTTGCGTTTGATGCGTTCTACCTCGCGGCGTAGCACCGTGTAGCCATACAGCGAAGAGCTTTGTGACGTACGCCACCATTCCATACCTAGCAGCGTCACGAAGACCGCTAAGATGGCCACGGATGCCGCAACGGCCATCGTAGCGCGGTGGGCACCCCAAAACTCACGCAGCTTGCGCTCCATGGGTGAGATGTGCATCACCGGCATATTGGGGTTGCCGGTTTCCACCATGGTTTCTTCTTCGTCAATCTCAGCCTGAATGGCGCGGAGCTTCTGGCGTGTAGCCAGACGTTCACCGTAATTAGTTAAGGTTTCGGTGAGCTCTTCAAAATCATAATACCGCTGGGCGAAGCTAGGGTCAGCAGCAAGCCGGCGCTCCAAGTTGGCGCGTTCGGCCCCGGCCAGCTCCCCGTTTCGGTAAGCGTCGAATAAGGCGTAGTAATCCGCTTCGGTCATCATAGTAGTAAGTGGGTGGGTGAGGCCCACAGTGATGTCCCTTGTAACGCTTTTAGTAAGATTCTTCTTCCTTGTAGTGAGAGAAAAATAATTTTTTCAGGCGCACCAGGCACTTGTATTTCTGATTCTTGGCGTTGTCGGCATTCGTGTAGCCAAAATCCGCCGTGAGCTGCTGCATCGAACGGTCCAGCAGGTAAAAACCTTCCAAAAGCGACTTGCAAGGTTCCCCGATTTGCTCCAGCGCTTCCCCCATCAGGGCAAAGCGGCGGTCGCGCTCCTCGGCTTCGGCTAAGTCAGCCTCGGCTCCGGTTTCGAGGTAAGGCTCGTGGTCGTCGAGGCGGACGCCGAAGCGGCCTTTCTCGGCGAGGCGTTTCAGCCACAAGCGGCGGCACACGGCGTAGAGGTAGGTCTTGATCTGGCAGCTAAGCTCCAAGGAGCCGTCGCGTACTTTCTCATAGAACACCATCACCCCCTCTTGGTACACGTCCTTGGCTTCGTCCTCAGTGCCACTGTTTTGCAGCACAAAGTGCGAAACCATCGGCAAGTGTAGCCGGTAGAGTTGGGCTAGCGCCCGGTCGTCGCCGCGACGGATAGCCATCACGAACTCTTCATCGGTGTAGGAAGGTTGACCCTTGCCCATTCGCTTTGTTGATTAATACGTTGCGGCGAGTTTGGTAACCCGCCAAAAAAATATTTTTCCTATCTGGGTTACCTTCTTAAAATGTCGGTATGAAGGACGTTTTCCAGACAAAAAGTTTTCAAACTTAACATCAAGATGAAGAATCTCCTGAAGGTATCTGCTCTAGCTTTCGCATTCGCTACTGTTCTAACTTCGTGCGAGTCGAAGCCTGCTGAAACCACCACTACCACTGAATCGACTTCGACTGAAGCTTCGGCTCCTGCTACTACAGATTCGGCTTCTACTACGACTACTACCGATTCGACTGCTGCTGGTGCTATGACTGCTCCTGCTGAAGGCGGTGCTACCACCACGGAAGGTGCTGCAACGACTGCTGGTACGACTGGCTCGACTACTGCTGGTACGACTACTGCTCAGTAAATGTAATTATGCGCTAGCATTAGTTAGCGTTTGCAGAATAAGAGGCCCGTATTCCCTTGAGAATGCGGGCCTTTTCTTTTCTCTGTAAATATTAAATAATTTATATATTAAACCGTTAAAGTAATTTAATTATATAATTTATTGTTTGTGGCGGCTTTTTTGCAGTTGGCCTTGTAGTCCAACTCTCCATTCTATCGTCCTACTTCTACCGTGCCAGCCACTTTATCCTTATCCGCCACTGCCGATACTTCGGCAGCAGCTACGCCTGCCGTAAGTGTTTCTACTGGTTCAGTCTCAGAGCGCCCACCTCATGGCAAGGCTAGAGCAAATGTGTTTGCGCTAGGTGATTACCTGATTGGTGACACCGATGACAATATGCTCAGCGGGCATCCTGATATTCGCTATTAACGAATCAACCTAGCTAGCTTCAACTGCTCTTATTTCGAGAAGGGCCCAGCATCGTCAGCGAAGAAACCAGCCTAGCTTTATAAGCGATATTGATAGTAAGTATCTGTTAGCCAGTAAGAAAAATGCTTTGTTCCTGGTAGCTAGCTATACTTTCTCTTCGAGCCAGAGCGTACCGGCCGCAACCAAAAACAACAGAAAGAACCACCCACTGGGCCACGCTTCACGCGTGCTGGTGGGCGCCATTGCAGTAGCAGCTCCGGCGGACGATACTTGCATGGCCGCGGCTTGTTGCCGGCTAGCTAGTTCGGGCAACTGCCAGCTTTGAGCATCATAAACGTAAAACCAGCTCGGTGCTTGCCCGGCAGTCTCCACCCGATGCCAGCCTGCACGGGTAGGCCAATACTGAGCCGTACTCCACTCCGGTAGCCGAGTATCTTGCCGCAAGGCGACGCGCACAGCACTTTGCGCCGGACTTACTACCTGGGGCTGAGTGGCCGGAAAATTGGCGGCTAGCTGCAAGCTGAGTGGGGTATTCGTTTTAGGCCAAGCATCCAGCACTTGCCAACGCGCTGCCGAGGCTAAAGGCCGCGCTGCCGCCGTAAGCAAACGGCTCCAATATGCTTCGTAGGCAGCAGCGGCATTCTGCAACGCCCAGCTGTAAGTGGCTGGCAACACGGAAACTACCACCGTACCGGCTCCCAGGCGCGATGCGCCTACCACCGGTTGTTCTTGCGCATCGGTAATGAGTGGACGCAGCAGCGGGGCCGACCGCAGAACGGCGGGAACAAGTGTGGTGAGTTTACCCGAGCTGCCCGGCCACCGCACTGGCTGCGGTGCCGCTGCACTGACGGGCCGCGCCATCACAGCGAAGTCGGTGCGAGCGGGTGAGGTGCGGGGTAGGGGGGCCGGGTCGGCGAGCAGCAAGAAGCCTAGCCCCGTGGTGCGCACCGAATTCTGCAAGGCCAGCCCTTCGGCGCCAGAAAGTGTGCTCATGCTGCCCGCGTCGGCCATCAGCACATCGTAGCGAGCTAGCAGGGGCGCTGTCAGGCGGCTGATATCCTGGGGTGACTGATTCAGAAACTCTGTTTGGTTGAGGCCACGACTGAGACCCGTGCGCAACGCTATACTATGCTGACGAGCAGCTAGGTGATTTTTAAGAAATCTAAACTCAAACGAAGGCGTGCTGGCCAGCATCAAGACCCGCAAGGGGCGCGTGGGCGCTACTTCCACGGGCACTGGTTCGCGGGCTACATCTTGACCGTCGCGGCGAGCTAGCAACTCGTACACATTTCGGCCGGCGGCACGTGGCTGGTAGTGCAGGTGAAAAGCGCCCTGATTAGCGGTAAGACGCACCGAATCACGACGGGCTCCAGCCGCGCGTAGGTAAACCCAGGTGGGTGTTTTCTTATCGGCCAGTACATGCTCAAAAAAGCCTTCTACTTCCACTGTTTGGCCCAAAGACACCTCCCGGTTCCACTGCGCAGCGCGAAAGCCTGCTTTGGCCACCGCAGGATGCGTTATTAGGCTGAGTGAACCTAGCTCCGGCAAATCCGCAGTGGGTAGTCCTTGGCCGATTACGTGCAACTGACGCAACGCTGGAAACTGTTCCCGCAGCGCTAGCAAGCTGCTCAAAGCAGGCGTATCCGTCGCAACTGAGGGGCGGTAGCGCCACACATGCGTCGCTGGACCCAGGCGCCGCAGGAGCTGCTGGAGCGTATCAGCGGAGTAGTTGTCGGTGAGTAATACTGCCGCTTGGCGCGTGCCAGCTACTAGATGCGTAGGCGGATACGCCGTGAGCCATAAGCCGACCACTGCCAGCCAGCTCGCAAGAAGCCGCAAGGCTAGGCGCTGCCGGTTAGTGCGGCGCAGGGCTGCCACGGTAAGCCCGGCCGCCAGTACGACGCACAGCGTAAGCAGAAGATAGAAGGGAAGCGAATGGGGCATGCTGGTGAGCAACACTTAGCGACTTAATTCCTGAAAATAGCGCCGCGCCAATCGGTCGGGGCCGGTGGGGCGAACGGGAGCGGGGGCCGGAGTCGGTAGCAGCGCCGTAAGTGCCCGCTCGACCGATGGTAGACACGTGGAGCAAGGCTGCCGCCTCGCCCGAACATCGGCAGCTAGCTGCCGCAGCTGGCTCAGGGCTTGTAAGTAAGCCCCCGGTTTCTGAACTGCCGCTTGCGCCAAGGTTGCGCCTGCACGGTCGAGCAAGAGCGCATCGGCGGCTGGCACAGATTGCTGCTGCCGGATAGTGCCTAGCACGCGCAACGCTTCGCGCACGGCGGGCTGAGTGGGAGTAGCGGCTAGCTGTTGCTGGCTCTTGGGAGCAGCTGCGCCTGCTAGGTCGCCGGTGAGCCGAAGGGTGGCCTCGGGTATCACGGGCGGGTCGTAGCCTAGCTTGCGGACGTAAGCGCGCGTTTGTTGCTGCACTTGTTTGAGCAGGCGCAGGGCGCGATACTCGTACGGCAGCGCTTCGGCGGGGCGGGCGGTGCGCAGGCGCAGCTCGGCCTCCCACATTTGAGCTAGCACACCGCGAAGCTTGGCTTTTACGGCCGGCTCCAAAAAATCTGCCGTTTCTGAGTCATCGTGGCGGTGCATGTAGGGCTCCATAAGGGCATCGGTGGCGGCTGTGGGCGACGTACTGGGGCGGCCGCCGGCGCTACCATGCTCGTGCTCGTAGTGTTCTTCGTGACCCGCCTCGCCTTCTTTGCCTTCCTCGTGATGGTCGGCGTCGGCAGTGGGACCAGCAGATTCGCCAAGGCTCTTTTCGAACTCCTCACCCAAAAACTTGCCGTAGCGTAGGCGCAACACCTTCTGATCGAAACCTAGGTTGTTGCCGCGCTCCGCGAAGGCCTCGGCTGTTAAGCCTTTGCGTTCGGCCAGCAGCTTTTCCGTATCGATAATGATCTGCCGCTGACTACGGAAGTAGGCCGGCACTACATTCACCCCCAAGGAAATATCGGTGGTACTCTCCTGCACGGTAGTATCTTCCCATTGTACCAAGTACGTGTCAGAACGGGTGAGGTGCTGGTGGTTGTCCCAAGCCTGCACGTAGAAATAGACCTCGTCGCCGTAGGTAAGACCTAGCTTGGGCAAGTTGAGCAGGTGAGCCAAGGTAGCTTGTTCTTGCCCATGCAGCGCCCCGCTTAAGTCGGCTTTGGTTTCCTTGAACTTCACGGCTTCGCCTTGGCCCTGCGCTACCGTCGCTACGAGCTGAGCACGCGTCAGGCCGTAGTCGTCACGCACGGCCACCCGCACGGGCACTTGCGGCTTTGTGCCAAACTCCACCAGCGTGTAAGGCTTTGGCGTTTGAATTTGGATCACTGGGCTCTGATCAGCTTGCACGTCGATGGCATAATCATCGGAAGTGCGGCCGGCAAAGCGCAGCCGGTACAGGGTCGACTTGGTAAGTGTCTGTTCGGCTGTAAATAAACTAGGTTGACCGGCTACGAGGCGCAACTTGAGGCGCTGCTTGCCTAGCTCTAGCTCCGGCGCCATGCCGGCCGAACGGCTCACGCGCACCGTCCAGCGCACTTGGCTTTCTTGCGGGCATTGAAACGATGGTTGTGCCGCAGCAAATGCTGGTCGGCGCGTGTAGGCGGGCGGCATCACCATAATGCGAGTCTCCACAATACGAGGCGCAGCGAGCGGCGTGCTGCCCTTGGGAGTGTCCTCGGCAAAGTGCATGGCCACGGGCTGCGCGGCGGCAAGTGGAAGAACGGCTTTCGGCTTAATGAGCCACAGTCCCAAAGCCACAATGGCTGCCAGTCCGGCAACTACCGCTGGCCCTCGAAAACTGATGGGCAGCAACGACCGTTCGGAGCTCTGCAACTCGGCGAGGTGCGTAGCTACGTGTTGGTACTGAAGCTGGCCGAGTAGGTTCAATTCGGAGGGTTCGTGCAACAACAAGCCCGTGCTGTCTTCCAGTCCCGCGAAGCGGCGGTCGAGGCGGCGGGCTAGGTCCTGGAAGTCGGGCTGCCAGATCTGCCAGAGCTTCCACAGCAGCCAGCTCACGCCAATGGCTCCCAGCCCCACGACATACCAGCGCGCTGCCGGCCAGCGCAGCCAGCTAATTATCAAGAGCAACGCTAGGCCCACCGCAGGCAGCAGAATGGCGAACGTGCGCCGCTGGGCGTAGCTGCGCCACACTGCCCGGAGGGTAGAAGTAGCCGCGGCCTGAGATGAAACAGAAGAAGTTAATGGGCTCATACAGTAGTAGATGAGATAGGCGCTACCCGTCGCCGGGCCAGCCACCGTTCCAAACCAAATAGGAGAGCTGCCAGCGCCACTGCCCACGCACGTAAATTGTTGGTAGTGGGCTCGGGCGCTGTATTCGTACGCTTCGGAGCAAGAGCAGGCGTCTGGCTAACGGCGAATACTTGGGAAGGGGCCAAAGTCCGACGGTCCTGCGGCAAATCAGCAACCGTCGAGGCTTCAGGTTGGAGCAAAGGCAGAAGCAGCGTAGGCAATTCGGCGCTGCTCCCTAGCTCGCTCCAGGCCGGGTGTAGGCGGGTGTGCAGGTGATAGGTAGCGCCTTGCCCCTGAGTCACACGGGTGAGTACGGGCTGACCTAGTCCATCTGACCAAAGTGTGGTGGTAGGGTGAGAAGAGCCAAGCGTATCGCGCCGGAGCAGCCGGATTGGCTGGGCGCTCTGGTAAGCCAGCGTAGCCGTGGTGGGGGTACCCACCGCGGAGGCTTCTCGCCAAAGGTGTAGACCTTGCTTAACCCGCGTCTGCCAGGCAGCGGGCACGGGCGCGTCGCTGAGCCAAAACAGCCAGTCAAGCGGCTGGCTAGTGGTAGGCGGTGTGCTCGATACGGTTAGAAGTGGAGACGTGGGTAATCCCAAACTGGCGGCGCGTAGCGCCGCCCGCAAGTAAGTGGCGTCTTGAGCGTGAGCAGCATCGTGGTAAATAGCCAAACGAAAGGCCACTGCTTGCACCGGCACAGCGTGGCCATTCGCTAGGCGAAGCACCGCACCGCCCGACCTAGCTTCGTAACGCAAAGATGGCAACCCCGCTACCCGCAGTGCTCCGCTTGAAGAAGGCGTAGCCACAGTTGCCGTCCGAAACGTAGTAGCGGCCTCGTTGCTGGCGCCTAGGAGCAAGCGCAAGCTGTCGGGGCCTACTTGGTAGGCTGCTTGTAGCCAAGTGCTAGAATCGGAGAGTGGCACGACCTGCCAGCGCACCGCCGCAGGTAGCGCGGGCCGAGTACCGCGGAAGCTGCGCTGCGTGGCCAGCGTAAAAACCCGCAGCGAGCGCTCCGGCAAAGAGTCAGCGGCTTGTTGTACGCGCGCCCACAGGTTATCGGAGCTAGGTTCGAAAGCCGCTGGCGTGGTAGTAGCAGTAGCCAGCGAATCGAAGCGTCGCCAGGTGGCGAGCGACAGGCGTGGCAGTCCGGGTGCCAACTGTCGCAGCTCGTATCCTTGCTTGCGCAAAGAATCAACTGTGGTGCGCACGGCCGTGAGGGAAGAGGAACGAAGTAGATCGGGGCTCAGCAAGACCTGCCCGCGACGAGGCGGTGGCGGCGTTTGCCGCGCCGGATCGGCTAGCGCTAGGGCCAACACCAGCACCACAGCGGCACGCAGCAGCAACAGCAGGAGTTGTTCCAGCTTTAGGCTACGCATCCGGCGGTTGGCGGCGGTACTCAGCCAACGCAAGCTGCCCACTTGTACCAAGCGTGCCGGTCGCCGATTCCAGAGGTGAATAGCCACTGGCACCAGCACGCCCAGCAATGCCAGCCAGCCAGCCCCAGGATGTTGAAGAAGAAAAGCGGACATGAGAATAGTTGAATGACTTTGTTGAGTGGCTGAGCAAGTGAGTGACTACGTGAAGGCGTTCAGGAGTTCACTTCTTAGTCACTTAACTGCGCAGGCGCTCCTTAACCGATCGAGTCCCGCTTCCGCAGAAACTCCCGCATGGCGCGGTCCAGCGGTTCGGCCGTATCTAGCTGGTGGTAGTCGAAGCCTTGGCGGCGAGCTTCTTGCGCGGTCGTGCGCAGCCAGGTTTGCAACTCCTCCTGGTAGGCTTCGCGCTGCTGGTCGGCATCGAGCTGGAGTGTACGGCCAGTTTCAAGATCTTCGAAGGTGACGGTGCCACGGTAGGTGAAGTGCAGCTCGTTGTGCGCCAGCAGGTGCAGCAACATAATTTCGCCCGATGCTACCCGTAGGCGAGTGAGCAAGTTGTTGATTTCTGCCTCATCTTCGTACAAGTCGCTGATGCAGACCGTGATGGCCCGTTGCCGCCGCGCCGTGAGCGGGGCCAGCGTACTAGTAGTCGGGAAGCTACCGGACGCGGCCACACTTTCTAGCGCATGAAACAACCTAGGTAGCTGACGTGCATCGGCGCGAGGTGGAATGTGATCCAGCCCATTCGGGTGCAGAATGGTCAATCCTACCGCGTCGCCTTGGTTCTGAGCCAGATAAGCCAAGGCTGCCAACACCAGACGACTGTAAGCTAGCTTCGTCAGCCCATTATCATCCTGGTGGTTCATGCTGGCGCTGGCATCCAGCAGCAAGTGCACCGTTACGCTCGTATCTACCTCCGACTCGCGGATATAGTAGCGGTCCGAACGGGCTGCTAAGCGCCAGTCTAGGCGGCGTAGATCATCACCAGGTTGATAGGGGCGGTACTGGCTAAACTCCATGCCTACGCCCTTCCGCCGGCTTAGGTGCTGACCCGCCAAGAAGCCTTCCGCAGCTTGCTTAGCCGCCAGTGGCAAGTTGCGCAGCGCATGCAGAATTTCAGGGTTGAGCATGTGTTGGTTCTTGGTATCTGGTTAGGAATTGTTCGTTGCCGTTGGGAGCCAGCTAAAGCGTGAAATTTTGGCTAACCAAAGGGCTACACCGGCACCGCTTTCAGCAGCTCGGCCACGGCATCATCGGGCGTGAGGTTCTCGGCTTCGGCGTTGAAATTCAGCAACACCCGATGGCGCAACACTGGCGGAGCTAGGGTTTTGATGTCGTCGAGGGTGGCGGCGAAGCGGCCTTGCAGCAGCGCCCTAGCTTTGGCGCAGAGAATAAGCGCCTGCCCAGCCCGCGGACCGGCACCCCAGCGGCCATAGTCCTGAATGAACTTCACTGTGCTCGTGGCCGGACGCGTGGCGCGCACCAGGCGGTTGACGAAGCCAAGCAACTCGGGGCTGAGGCTCACCTGGCGTACCAACTGCTGCAACTGCCGAATATCCTCGCCCCCAAGCACCGAACGCACTTCAGCCCGCGCCGTGCCCGTAGTGCCACTTAGTACAGCTAGCTCTTCTTGCTCCGTGGGGTAGCCGATACGGATGTACAGCAGAAAACGGTCGAGCTGGGCTTCCGGCAGCGGGTACGTACCTGATTGCTCAATGGGGTTCTGGGTGGCCAGCAAAAAGAAGGGCTTGGGCAGCGCGTGCTCTTGGCCGGCGTACGTTACGTGGCCTTCCTGCATGGCTTCCAGGAGAGCCGCCTGGGTTTTGGGCGGCGTCCGGTTGATTTCGTCAGCTAGCACGAGGCTGGCGAAAATGGGACCTTCGTTGAACTTGAACGAGCGGTGGCCAGTGCCATGGTCTTCCTCCAATACCTCAGTACCTAGGATATCAGTCGGCATCAGGTCGGGGGTGAACTGGATGCGGCGGAAGGGGAGGTCGGTGGCGCTGGCTAGGGTGCGCACGAGCAGCGTTTTGGCCAGGCCCGGCACGCCTTCCAGTAGCGCGTGGCCACCGGCTAATAAGGCTACCAACACTTCATCGAGCACCTGCGTTTGGCCGACGATAATTTTTCCGATTTCCTCCCGTAGCGGCGGGAGCTTGGCGAGGAGTTGACGAACGTTAGCTTCAGTCACAGTTAAAGAAAAGAGTTTGAGCTTGCGAGCAGTGTACTGGTAAAGTCTGATTTTACCATGTAAGGCTGCTTCTAGGCTGCAAATACAGGGCTATTCGCTCAAAGTCAATAGGAGAACAGTTAATCTAGGGGTAATTTAATAGGGTGCTGATAAGCTTATGGTTGACCAAAGAAGTAGGTGGCATTTAATTGATAACCTCGGTTTTTAACCTGTGGGTTATAACCGATAGATGGGCTAGGGTATGTGTTTTTGACGCCATGCATGTGCGAAAGCTGTGCTTGCCATGGACCTAGCTTATAGCCAATGCCTACATTATAGCCCGCGTCAAGACGGCGGAAGGCGTCGTTATAGTAGGGGCTACTACTCTTACCAATTCGGAGCTTCTGCTTGTAAGACCAATCATCAAATGCATAGATTGGCCGCGATTCAGAGGCGCGTACGGGCCCTGCGTAATGATCTTGGTACTCGCCGCTGAGTGCAACGCCTAGGTAGGGACCAGCAAACAGTTGTAGGCCGCGCACCGTGACTACTAGGTTTACGGGCACTTCTAAGTAGTTGAGCCGCAGCCGCGTGAAACTCTTTACGTCGTAAACAGTTCCTGACAGCTGCCTTTGCCAGGATTCATTTATACGGTAGCCTTTCTGCGAGAAAACAACGGCTGGTTGCACGCTCAGCCAGCCAAACGACGCATCGAGTACGAAGCCAGCTTGTCCGTTCCAGAAGTTGTTTTTCGGATTAAAGTCCGCATAAAACGAGGGAGGGCCTGAGAAATCTGAGGGCTTGGTAGTCATGCTTGTGACCTGAGCCCCAGCCCGCACACCATAGCGCAGCTTTAGTGAAGACAGCGGATCAACCTTTATATGTATGTCGACCTGTGCTTTAGCTACTGGAGCTAACCCCGTCAGGAAGAGGAAGCTGAGTAGTATAAATTTTCGCATAGCTGTCAAACAGAGGAGTAAAGTGCGCTAAAAGCAACCTGAAAGACAGAGTAGAATTGCTTCTGCAGTATAAATAAGAAGACATTGAACTGATATTCAGTAGCAATTCGGTAGGCTTTCAGCGCGCTTATGGCTGCCCAAAGAAGTAGGTGGCATTCAGTTGGAAGCCTCGGTTCTTGGCTTGCAGACCGGCGGCAGTGTAACTATTTGGGTACGTATTTACAACGCCGTGCATATGCGAAAGCTGCGCTTGCCATGGACCTAGCTTATAGCCTATCCCCACGTTATAGCCGGTATCGAAGCGGCTGAAGGCACTATTATAGTTAGGGTTCCTGCTTTTGCCAATCTGAGCCTTCTCCTTGCGCGAGTAGTCAGATTGCACAAAGGTTGAGTTAGATTCGGAGACCCGTACCATTCCTGAGAATTTATCCCAGTACTCGCCACTGAGTGCAACGCCTAGGTAGGGACCAGCAAACAGCTGTACGCCTTTCACTGTAACTATTAAGTTCACGGGTACTTCCAGGTAATTGAGCCGTAACCGAGTGAATCTATTGCCATCCACGAGATACATTTGATACTCATGTTTTTTTACGCGGTAGCCTTTCTGCGAGAAAATGACCGCCGGTTGCACACTCAGCCAGCCAAAAGCGGCGTCCACCACCAAGCCGCCCTGTCCATTCCAGAAGTTGTTTTTCGACTCAAGGCCAAACCTTGTCGGGGCACCGGTAGTCATGCTGGTAACCTGTGCACCTACCCGCACACCGTAGCGCAACTTCAACGGGGATAGTGGCTCAACCTTGAAGTGGAATTTTGAGTTTACCTGCGCTTTAGCAGATGGCGCTAGCCATGTTAGAAAAAGGGAACTCAGCAGTATGGTCTTTCGCATAGCGTACCAAATAGTATAGATAAAGTGTGTTAGAGGATACGTAAGAGGGAAGGTAAGATAAAGGATATAGTCTAGCCTACGCAGTCAGGGCATACATCAAGATATTCACTCCAAACTTGGTATTGTCTTCGGCTAGGAAGCGCTTGTTGCGGAAGTCGTAATCCCACTCGCAGCCATAGTCTTTGTTGGAGTAAAGGACCCCTAGGCGGCCGTTAATTTCGATGCCTTTGAGGTAGTCGTGCACGAGGTCGTCGCCCCAGCCGTTGAGCTCGAAGGAAGTAGGCGGCGGCCCGTCTTTAAAGGTGAAAAAGGAGCTATAAACGGGGTGAGTTTTAGGAATTTTTTTCAGGGCGCCGGCGCCAAAGCACTGGCGCATCTGCTCCTCGAAGGAGCGGGCAAATAGGCCGTCGATATCGTGGTTGCAATCATCCACGAACACGAAGCCGCCGTTGCGCACGTATTGCGTGAAGTTCTTTTTCTCCTGCGCCGAAAATTGCACCAACCGGTGCCCCGAGAGGTAGCAAAACGGGTAGTTGAACAGCTCGGGGCTGTCGAGGGCTACCACTTTCTCCTTGGGTGCCACGGGCACTTTCGTGTACTGAATGAGCGAATGAAGCAGATTGGTTGGCATACGCTCATCCACGCCATCCCAGTCGCCGGAGCGGTACTGAAGGCGCACGAAGGTGAAAGGAGCGGGCATAAAGAGGACGACAGACGAACGAAAAACGGCTAAGAGACACAGCTACGGCCTCTAAGGTGGCTCGCAACTAGGCTACTTCGCAAAAAAAGCTTGGTTTCAGTGACAAGTTTATCAAGGCTCCTAGGTGGGAAAGAACAAAGAACATTGCATTAATCCTGTGCAAAGCTGGACAGGGTGAAGTTTCAGAGACAATAGTTTTTCGTTTTCTGCGTATTGCCTTGCGTAATCCTTCCTCCTACATCTCACTCTTATTTTGCATGAAACGATTAACGCTTATCCTGCCTTTTCTGCTCCTAGTATTTAGCGCTCAAGCTCAGTTTGGCGTGAAAGTCGGCGTCAATGAAGCTGTGCTGAATGGCGAAAACGTCAACGCCGACACTAAGTACAACACCTCGTACCACGCGGGTATCTTCTACGAGTTCAATGTGTTGGGTCCACTCTCTATTCAGCCGGAAGTCCTTTACGCCTTGAACAAAAGCAACTGGAAATCACAGTTCGAAGATTTTGACAATAAACTCAACTACTTCTCCGTGCCAGTGCTAGCTAAGGTGCGCGTCGGCCCTGTGTTTGTGGAGGCCGGTCCGCAGTTCTCGTACTTGCTGAAAGCCGATAAGAATGGCAAGATCCAGGTGCAAGGCACCAGCAACACCACCAACGGCGGCAGCGCCACCGACGACTTCAAGCGCGGCGACTTCAGCTTGTGCGCTGGCGCTGGACTGAAGCTAGGTTACTTTCTGGTGGGAGCTAGGTTCAACGCTGGCATCAACGATATCAACAACGTTGATAATCTGAGCGGCGTGAACGACGCACGGCTGAAAAACCGGGTATTTCAGGGCTACGTGGCGTTGCAACTCGGTAAGTAGGCGGGCAGCTCAACCGACCATCACATCTACATGTGATTGACGCAAAAGCGGATAAGCAGGAGCTTTGATCCCATCAATGATTCTCCTTCTCTCCAATCTGCTATGAAGCGTTTTTTCACTCTCTTGCTTAGTATGGCCCTGGCCAGCGCGGCCCACGCCCAATTTGGTTTCAAAGCCGGCCTCAACGCGGCGGTGCTCGATGGCACGGCGGCCAATGTGAAAGCTAGCTACAAAACCCAGTACCACATCGGGGCCTTGTACAACTACAAAGTTGCCGGGCCGCTGTCGATTCAGCCGGAGCTGCTGTATTCGCTGCAGGGCACAGAGCGCAAGAGCGACCTGCTTGATTACGACACGAAGCTGCACTACCTCAACCTGCCCGTGCTGGCGAAAGTCACCCTAGGTCCGGTGTTCCTGGAAGCCGGGCCGCAGTTCGGCGTATTGCTGACGGCCAAAGAAGTCGGGACGATGCTCGTGGCGCCGCCCACGCCGAACGCGCCTGCGCAGTACGGAGAGGTGAGCCGGCAGGTGAAGGATAACTACAAGAAAAACGACTTCAGCCTGTGCGCCGGGCTTGGGTTTAAGCTGCATAGCGTGCTCGTAGGTGCCCGGTTCACGGCGGGCCTGAACGACATCAACGCGGCGAAACCTGTTACTGGCGTCAACGATTCGCAACTTAAAAACCGGGTTTTTCAGAGCTACGTAGCGTTTCAGCTCGGTAAGTAGTAGCGCCGCTGTGCAACCTTTAAGAGGTACTAAAAGCTCTACGGGAAGTAACAACAGTCTTTTTATTTCACAACGCTTAGCTATGAAGCAACTTGCTGTTCTATTCGTCGGACTGTTCGCCGCTAGTACTGCCCACGCGCAGCTTGGTGTTCGGGTAGGCGCTAACACCGGCTCCGTCTCGGCCAAAACCGATGAGTTTCAAGAGGTAAATACGCATAACCGCACCGGCTACCAACTAGGTGCGTTTTATGAGAAAAAACTCACCGAACGGTGGTCGGTGGTGCCGGAGGTGCAGTTCAGCAATCAGCGCATGAACATGCACGTGGTGGAGTCCGGTATTGCCGACGGTGGCTACGAGGCTAGCTATCGGCTGCGGCTACGGTATCTGAACGTACCCATTGTGGCCCGGGCTACGTTTGGTCGGTTTTACCTGGAAGCTGGTCCGCAAGTTGGGTTTCTGATAAATACCAAAGAGAAGGGTACCGCCACCTACGGGTCCTTTTTGGGGTCTTACTCAACTACTTTCAACCGGTACGCCACCGACAACTACCACCGGGTAGACCTAGGTTTAGTGGCCGGTGTCGGCGTGAAGCTGCCTGCCGGCTTTGGCTTGGGCATGCGTGGGTACACGGGGTTGCTCTCCATTGCCAAGGACGAAAACACACAATACTCAAATTTCACAGGTACCCTCAAGAACCAGGTAGCGCAAGTCTCGCTTACTTACCAGCTAGCTTCTCGCTGATAACTAAAGAATGAAACTGCCCGCTTGGGCAAGTTCATAGCCCTAGGTAGCTAGTCTGCCTAGGGTTTTTTGTTGATAAGCGGTAGTAAAACGGAGGTTATAATTAGGTATGTCATATATTTGAAAGTTTTTATGCTCGTTTACTACGTATTATTTAAATGAAAACTCTTTACTCTTTAGCCTTACTAGGTAGTATTGTATTGGCTTCTAACAGTGTACACGCACAATCCCGCTCAAAAGCTAGGCACAAGCATTCTTCCAGATCAACTGCTACCACCAGCTTTGGGGTGAAAGGTGGGATAAGCCGCGCCGTACTCGACGGCACAATCAACCAAGGCGCCGACTACAAGACCGGCATGCACCTCGGCGGCTTTCTGCGGTGGCGGCCTTCGAGCCACTTTGCCATCCAGCCCGAAGTGACGTACTCGCAGCAGGGCTCGAAGAACACTATTCCGCTTGGCTCCCTCGATATCGTTAATACCACTAAGCTCTCCTACCTGAACGTGCCGATTCTAGCGAAGGTCTACCTAGGCGATGCTTTCAACATCCAGTTTGGGCCCCAGTTCGGCTTGCTGCTGGCGGGTCGCCAAGTTGGCCAGACGGGCTATACCATGTCGAGTGGAAGCGCCACTACCTACCAGACAGCCGACCTAGAAACGACGAAAAACTACAAGAGCGATGTTGCCTTGTGCGCGGGCCTAGGCCTTGATCTGAAAAGTGGGTTTATCCTAGCCACTCGCCTCAACTACGGCCTTTCGGATATTGATAACAAGAGCGAGACGCAGGCCGCGCGCAAGTACCTCAACCTCGGTGGGCTCCATAACCGGGTGATGGAAGTGTCGGTAGGCTACGCCTTCTAATACGTCAACTCTTTATTAGCAAAAAGGCCCGTAGACTGCTCTACGGGCCTTTTTGAGTTAAAAGGAAGTCACGACCTAGCTTTATACCGCGTCGGACAAACTAGTGAAGGTGAAGTCCCGGATTTTCAGCGGGGGCACCAAGTTGCCACCCAAACGCACGGGCTTACCAATCGCCTCAATGTTATTAAGCATAATGACAGGCGACTCGTTGAAGCGGAAGTTCTTCACCGGGTGCTTGATCTTGCCGTTCTCAATGTAGAACGTACCGTCGCGCGTCAAGCCGGTTACCAGCAACGACTGGGGGTCCACGTCGCGGATGTACCACAGGCGTGTCACCAGAATGCCTTTAGCGGTGCCCTTAATCAAGTCGGCCGTAGTCTGGGTGCCACCGCTCATGATGAAGTTGCTGGGGAAAGCAGTAGCGGTAGCCTTGCTTTTCTGGGCCCAAAACCGCGAGTAGTACAGGTTCTTGAGCACGCCTTTGTCTACCCAGGTCATCTTCTTCACTGGCTGGCCCTCGTCGTCGAACACCCGGCCCGGCGCTTCCGCATTGGTGGGGTCTGAGTAGATCGTTATACGCTCATCGAACAGCTTCTGACCTAGCTTATTGCCGCCGCCTTTCTTGCTCAAGAAGCTGCGGCCCTCGTCGGCTTCACGGGCACCTAGCTCGTAGAACAAGCGGTTGAGTAAGCCTTCATCGGATACGAGTGCAGCGGGCTCCAGAATCACGGTGTACTTGCCGGGCTCCATGGCTTTAGCACCGACCGAACCCGCCGCTTTGTCGGCCGCAATTTGGGTTAGAGCCTTTGCGCTGAACTTACTCACGTCGGTATAGTCAGCCACGGCGTAGCCTGAGCCAGTGCCGTCGGGCGTGCGCACCGTTACGGAGAAGTCCACGAACGTTTCGGGCTGATAGGCTTGTAGGCCTTTGCTGTTGCGGATGGCCCGGAAGCTGGAGCTGTTCTCCAAGAAGCCAGCCACCGTGAGCTTGCGCGCCGCGCACAAATCAATACTATCGGCGGCGGCTTGAGCGCGCGCATCGGCAGTGTCGGCGGCTGTGGTGGCAGCGAAGGACTTGGGCGTGAGGTATTGCTGCGGACCGAGCATCGGCATGTACTCGGGGTCTTCGGGGGCTAGCTTGGCGGTTTCTTCTGCCCGTTGCACGCAGCGGCGTAGCGTATCGTCGTCGAACTGATTACAAGTTGCCACGCCCGAGCGTTTGCCGTAGCGCGACTCCACGGCCAGCGAAACGTTGTCGGAGCGGCCCGCCGTGCTGACGTTGTTGCGCGCGTAACGAATGTTGCCCGCCCCGCGGCCTGTGAGCGTCGCTTGGCACTCATCGGCCTTGCTGAAGCTGAGCACTTTCTGTAGAATAGCCTGGGCTTGTTCTTGCGAAAGGATTGCCATATAGTTGCTGGAGTTTTGCTAATGTGCTGGTGAAGGAACTACCCAATCTTGCGGGCAGTGTTGATGACGTTCACGCCATTGAAGCGCGTGGTGGCCGAACCGTGGCTCACGGCCGAAATCTGCGGCGGTTGGCCTTTGCCATCGAAGAATGTACCTAAGAAGCGGTAGTCGGACGCGTCGCAGGTGGCGGCGCAGCTGTTCCAAAACTCCTGCGTATTCGATTGATAGGCCACATCTTCGATCTGGCCCGCAATTTTGCCTTTCTCAATAGCAAAGAAGAGCTTGCCCCCAAACTGGAAATTATAGCGCTGCTGGTCAATTGAGTAAGAGCCAGCTCCCACGATGTAAATGCCTTTGTCAACTCCTTTAATCAGGTCATCAACGCTCATTTTATTCGGGTTAGGGCGCAAGCTCACGTTGGGCATGCGCTGAAACTGCACGTTGCTCCAAGAGTCAGCGTAGCAGCAGCCGTCGGAATGGTTCTGGCCCACTACCTGCGCTTGGTCACGGATCTTTTCATAGTTCACCAACACGCCGCCTTTGATGAGGTCCCACTCGCCGGTTTTCACGCCCTCATCATCGTAGCCCACGGCACCTAGGGTCCCGGTTTGCAGCTTGTCGGCCACGATATTTACCACCGGTGAGCCGTACTTGAAGTTGCCCAATTTGAGCTTATCCATGGTCGCAAAGCTGGTGCCAGCGTAGTTGGCTTCGTAGCCCAGCACGCGGTCAAGTTCCAAGGGGTGACCCACGCTTTCGTGGATGGTCAGACCTAGGTGGTCAGGATCGAGCACCAGGTCGTACTTGCCCGGCACTACCGATTTGGCTGTGAGCTTCGCTTTGGCTTGCTTGGCAGCCAATTCGGCGTCTTCGAGCATGTCGTAACGTTGCTTGTAGCCAACGACGCCCGTGCCGACGGGACCCGCTATTTTATCCTGCGCACGGGGCGTGAGGTACTCGTACCCGAGGCCCATCGAGGTACCGAGCGAGTCGCGGGTGCGGAACTTGCCCGATGCCCGGTCTATGGCCGTCACGTTAAACGTAGGCCAGATGCGGTGCACATCCTGGTCGATGTATGACCCGTCGGTGCTGGCAAAATACTTCTGCTCGTTGACCTGAAAAATGGTGGAGCTGACATAGTTCGCGCCATTGTCCATGGCCTTGGCATTCACGGCGAGCAGTAGGTCCACTTTCTGCTTCACCGGCACCTCGAAGGCATTTTGCTCAATGGGCGTCTTCCAGCTCACTTCCCCGTAGCCACTCTGCGGGGCTAGGTTCACAGGCTCTTTTTGCAGGCGGGCATTGGCTTTGGCAATAGCTACGGCTTCGCGGGCGGCTTGGGCCACAGCAGCTTCCGTTACATCATTGGTAGCCGCGAAGCCCCAGGCACCGTTCACCAGCACCCGCACGCCCACGCCGTAGCTTTCGGTGTTCACGATGTTCTGGACCTGCTTCTCGCGGGTAAACACGTACTGGTTGAGGTAGCGGCCTACGCGGGCATCGGCGTAGCTAGCCCCCGCCGACTTGGCCGCGTTCAGCGCCGCATCAGCGAGGCGCTTCTTCACCGAAACGTCGATTTGCTCCAGCAAGCGTTCTACCTCGACGGGCGTACCCCCAAAGCCGGGCAGCGAAGGCAAGAATAATGCGCCGGTTGCCAAACCGGTCAGTCCCACAAAGTCGCGACGACGCATAGAAAGTAGTAGTTAAGTAATGAAAGCTAGGTTATTACCGAAGGGGCTTGCCCGTGGCCGCCGCACAGATAAAGGGGAGGGGCTTCCTGGCCTAATATGGTAAGTAAGCAGAATAGGGTGGAAGCGCAAAACCTTGCATCCTCCACCCCATTTCGTCAGTCACTCGTAAGAAGAGCCGCTTCCGCGCAAACCAGCGGTATTAGCCGATTTTGCGAGCAGTATTAATTACGTTCACGCCGTTGAAGCGCGTGGTAGCCGAGCCGTGGCTCACAGCTGAGCTCTGCGATGGTTGGCCTTTGCCGTCATTGAAGAAGCCCGCGAAGCGGTAGTCGGAAGCGTCGCAGGTAGCAGCGCAGCTGTTCCAGAACTCCTGGGTGTTGGCTTGGTACGCCACATCTTCCAGCATACCGGCAATCTTGCCCTTCTCGATGGCGTAGAATACTTGGCCGCCAAACTGGAAGTTATAGCGCTGCTGGTCAATGGAGAAGGAGCCGTTGCCGGCGATGTAGATGCCTTTGTCCACACCCTTCACTAGCTCATCTACCGACAGCTTGGCTTTGCCGGGCTGTAGGCTCACGTTGGGCATGCGCTGAAACTGCACATCCTGCCACGACTGCGAGTAGCAGCAGCCATCCGATTCGTTTTGGCCGACCATTTGGGCTTGGTCGCGAATCTTCTCGTAGTTCACCAAGACGCCTTGTTTGATGAGGTCCCACTGCTTGGTTTTCACGCCCTCGTCGTCGTAGCCCACGGCGCCGAGCGAACCGGGTTGTAGCTTGTCAGCCACAATGTTCACTTCCTTCGAGCCGTATTGGAACTTGCCGCTCTTCCACTTGTCGAGCGTAGCAAAGCTGGTGCCGGCGTAGTTGGCCTCGTAGCCCAGCACGCGGTCGAGCTCTAGCGGATGGCCCACACTCTCGTGAATTGTCAGGCCTAGGTGGTGCGGATCGAGCACTAAGTCGTACTTGCCGGGTACTACCGACTTGGCCGTAATCTTCTGCTTGGCTTGCTTGGCGGCGGCTGCGGCGTCTTCCAGAATGTCGTAGCTCATCTTATAGCCGGTCACATCGGAGCCGGCAGGACCTGCCACTTTATCAGCCGCTTTCGGCGTGAGGTACTCGTAGCCTAGGCCCATGGGTGAGCTGAGCGACTGCCGCGAGCGGAACTTGCCCGACGCCCGATCGACTACTGTCACCCCAAAGGTTGGGTAAATACGGTGTACATCCTGATCGATGTAGGAGCCATCGGTGCTGGCGAAGTACTTCTGCTCGTTTACTTGGAACAAGGCTGAGTTCACGAAGCTAGCGCCGTTGTCCAGCGCTTTGGCATTGGCAGCCAGTAGCAGCTCTACCTTCTGCGCAATCGGAACTTCAAAGGCGTTTTGTACGATAGGCGTCTTCCAGCTTACCTCGCCATAGCCCTTTTGAGGAGCCAGTTTCACCTCTTCCTTCTGCACTTTCGAGTTGGCTTTGGCAATCTGCACGGCCGTTTGAGCGGCTTTCGCAATGCCCGCTTCCGAAACGTCGTTGGTAGCAGCAAAACCCCAAGTGCCATTAGCAATGACACGCACCCCTACGCCGTAGCTCTCGGTGCTGGCAATGTTCTGCACCTGCTTCTCGCGGGTAAATATGCCTTGGTTGAGGTAGCGGCCAATGCGCACGTCGGCGTAGCTAGCCCCAGCCGACTTGGCCGCGTTCAAGGCCGCATCGGCCATGCGCTTCTTTACGGCTGTATCAACTTGCTCCAGCAACTGCGCCGGATCAACGGCGTTGCCCAGACCGAAGCCAGGGATGCTAGGCAAAAACAGAGCGCCAGCCGCTAAGCTGGTTAGCCCTACAAAGTCACGTCTTTTCAAAGGAGTAGCGTTTTGATATGCTCAAGAGAAATAAGGGGTAAGGCAAATAGCGCGGAACACAGCTCCGCGCCAATGCTATACCGCGTCGGACAAGCTGGTGAAGGTGAAGTCCCGGATTTTCAGCGGGGGCACCAAGTTGCCGGCCAAGCGTACGGGCTTACCGATAGCTTCCAGGTTGTTGAGCATAATGACAGGCGACTCGTTGAAGCGGAAGTTCTTCACGGGGTGCTTGATCTTGCCGTTCTCGATGTAGAACGTACCGTCGCGCGTCAGGCCCGTGAACAGGAGCGTCTGGGGGTCAACGGGGCGGATGTACCACAAGCGCGTGACCAGAATACCTTTAGCAGTGCCCTTGATCAAGTCGGCTGTGGTCTGGGTGCCGCCTTCCATAATCCACCCACCGGGGCGCGGGATATCCGTAATACCAGACTTCTGCGCCCAGAAGCGGGAGGTATACATATTCTTCACAACACCTTTCTCAATCCAAGTCACCTTCTTCTGCGGGCGACCATCGCCCGAGAACGTCAGGTCCGGAATCTCAGCATTGGTGGGGTCGGAGTAGATGGTCACACGCTCATCGAACATCTTCTCGCCCTTACGGTTGCCGCCGCCTTTTTTGCTCAGGAAGGAGCGACCTTCATCGGCGTTGCGAGCATCGAAAGCGTTCATCAGCGCACCTAGCAACGAAGCATCGGTATTGGCTACCAGCGCGGCGGGCTCCAGAATCACGGTGTATTTGCCCGGCTCCATGGCTTTAGCAGCCACCGAACCGGTGGCCTTGTCAGCGGCAATCTGCGTCAGGCGAGCTGCATCAAACTTGCTGATGTCGTTGTAGTCGGCGGTAGCGTAGCCGGAGCCAGTGCCGTCGGGCGTGCGCACCGTTACGGAGTACGAAAGGGTAGTGGCCTGTTGATAAGCTTCGAGGCCTTTGTTGTTGCGCTTGGCAATAAAACCGGCCGAGTCTTCTAGGAAGCCGGCGGAGCTTAGCTTCTTAGCGTCGCAGAGCTTCATGCTGGCGGCCGTTTGCTGAGCGCGGTAGTCGGGCGTGATGTTCGCCGTGCTCTGGGCAAAAGAGGCCGGTGCGGCTAGGTACTGCTGTGGCCCAAGCAGGGGCACGTACTCGGGGCTTTCGGGAGCTAGCTTCGCAATTTCTTCGGCGCGTTGTACGCAGCGACGCAAGGTGGCGTCATCGAACTGGTTGCAGGTAGCTACGCCCGAGCGCTTGCCAAAGCGTGCTTCAACGGCCAACGACACATTATCAATGGCGCCCGCGGTGGAAATAGTGTTGCGTGCCGAGCGGACGTTGCCGCCGATTTCGCCGTTAAGCGTGGCCTCGCACTCGTCGGCCGTGGTGAAGCCAAGCACCTTTTTGAGGATGGTCTGTGCTTCGTCTTTGGAAAGAATTGCCATGTATGTTGATGTGGTGATTTGCTAAGATGCTAGTGCGCAAGCGCTACCCAATTTTGCGGGCGGTATTAATCACGTTCACGCCATTGAAGCGCGTGGTGGCCGAGCCGTGGCTCACGGCCGAAACTTGCGAAGGCTGCCCTTTACCGTCGAAGAATGAGCCGAACATGCGGTAATCCGACTTGTCGCAGACGGCGGCGCAGCTGTTCCAGAACTCCTGGGTGTTAGCTTGGTACGCCACGTCTTCGATCATGCCGGCAATCTTGCCCTTCTCGATGGCGTAGAATACTTGGCCGCCAAATTGGAAGTTATAGCGCTGCTGGTCAATGGAATAAGACCCGCGGCCTGCGATATAAATGCCTTTATCGACGTTCTTAATCATGTCGTCGACGCTCATCTTGGCGGTGCCAGGCTCTAGGCTCACGTTGGCCATGCGCTGAAATTGCACATCCTGCCACGACTGAGCGTAGCAGCAGCCATCGGAGTGGTCTTGCCCGACGATACCTGCTTGGTCGCGGATTTTCTGATAGTCTACCAGCACGCCGTTGCGGATCAAGTCCCACTGCCCCGTTTTCACGCCCTCGTCGTCGTAGCCCACGGCCCCTAGGGAGCCGGGCTGCGTTTTGTCGGCTACAATGTTCACGAGCTTCGAGCCGTACTGGAAGTTCTTCGTTTTCCACTTGTCGAGCGTGGCGAAGCTGGTACCGGCGTAATTAGCTTCGTAGCCCAGCACGCGGTCGAGCTCAGTGGCGTGCCCGATGCTCTCGTGGATGGTCAAACCTAGGTGGTTGGGGTCGAGCACCAAATCGTACTTGCCCGGCACCACCGATTTGGCCGTGATTTTCTCTTTCGCCTGTTTAGCTGCCAGCGCAGCATCAGCCAAGATGTCGTAGCTCATCTTGTACCCAATAAGACCCGTGCCCGCGGGGCCAGCTACCTGGTCCTGAGCTTTGGGGGTGAGGTACTCGTAGCCTAGGCCCATCGGCGAGCTAAGTCCATCGCGGGAGCGGAACTTGCCTGTAGCGCGGTCGACTACCGAAACCGTGAAGTTCGGCCAGATACGGTGAATATCTTGGTCGATGTAGGAGCCATCGGTGCTGGCGAAGTACTTCTGCTCATTAATTTGAAACAGCGACGAATTCACGAAGCTAGCTCCGTTGTCCAAGGCTTTGGCGTTGGCGGCTAGTAGCAGCTCCACCTTCTGTGCAATCGGCACCTCGAAGGCGTTTTGCACGATGGGCGTCTTCCAGCTTACCTCGCCATAGCCTTTCTGCGGCGCGAGTTGTACTTGCTCTTTCTGCGCTTTTGAGTTGGCCTTGGCAATGGATACGGCCGTCTGAGCAGCTTTTGCTAAACCTGCCTCCGTTACCGTATTCGTAGCGGCAAAACCCCAGGTACCATTAGCAATTACACGCACTCCGGCGCCGTAGCTCTCACCGCTGGCAATGTTCTGGACCTGTTTTTCGCGGGTAAACACACTTTGGTTGAGGTAGCGGCCGATGCGCACATCGGCGTAGCTAGCCCCAGCCGATTTGGCTGCGTTCAGGGCCGCATCGGCCAAGCGTTTTTTTACGGCCGTATCCACTTGTTCGAGCAAGCGCTCTGGATCTACCAGCGTCCCCCCGAAGCCGGGAATGCTCGGTAGAAACAACGCGCCCGCCGCCAAACTGGTCAGGCCTACAAATTCGCGTCTTTTCAAAGGAATATCGTTTTGGAATGGATTGGTAGCGTAGTTTAGGCAGAAATGCGGAAAACTCAAGTAAAAAGACGCAGCCTACAAATGAGGGCTGCATTCTAGAAGAAGTAACCGTAAAGGAATATTCCCCCTCGGAATACCAGCCTACTTTGGCTGCTACTGCCCGTTCCATGGCGTTGCCACCCTGCTATTACTAGGGGTAAACCAGAATTTTACTGGCATAGGATCTGACTTCTCAGGCGCTAGCTAAGCTTGGAAACACCTCATTGGCACAATAGCATCCTACAGGCAAAGCTCCTGTTGGTCAGGCACGCTTTTTGGATTTGTGTCAGCTAGCTATCTTGCTCTCTTATTCTGGTTTTCTTCTGATAGAATACGGAGTAGCGTTAGTAGTTGAGATTGTTGATTTAATGAAACTTATAGTATGAACTAGAGGAAGTTGGAAACTGCTTTGAAGCCTTCCAAATTGTTGGAATGCTAGCAGTAAAGCGGGGTAATGCTGTTCATGAACCTATTCACAAGTAGGATTTGCTAGTGAAGTAATCTAAGCGCTAGCAAAGTGTCAGTTGCCGCTTGCCGTGGGAATAATTCAATAAAACTATTTCTTGTACAGAGGTGCTTGCAATGCTGGTGTACACCGCATTGGCTTACCTGCTTATGGCTCCTATTTGAAGAAAATATTTACGCTTCTTTTTGTACTATTTACCTTAAAAGTGGCTGCCCAAACGGGCATCTCCGTTCCTGAGCTAGCTTCCTGCGACTCTACCGTTCAGCGCTTTGTAAAACGGTGGAATGTGTTAGGTGCTTCAGTGGCCATCACCCGCAACGGTAAACTCATGTACGAACGAGCTTTCGGCTACGCCGACCTAGCTCGTACTACTCCTCTGCGTCCTTTTCACCTGCTGCGGGTGGCGAGCGTTTCGAAATCAGTGACGGCCCTCGCTATCATGAAGCTGGTTGAGCAAGGAAAGATCAGCCTTTCTCATAAGGTGTTTGGGCCAACTGGTTACCTCAACAGTCCTTATTACAGCGGTGCGGTTACGGATGACCGGCTCTACGATATTACCGTGCAGCAGCTGCTGGAGCACACCGCCGGCTGGGACCGAACCATCGGTTGCGACGGCTTCGGGGGCTGCGACCCCATCGACTTTCCGCTGTACGTTACCGCGGCTATGAAAGCCTCCAACCCAGTTGCTGATTCTACGCTGGTGCGCTTCATGTTGACAAAGGGCCTGAACTACGCACCGGGCACGCATTACGCGTACTCCAACATTGGCTATTTGGTGCTGGGCAAGCTAGTAGAAGTGATTGCGCACCAATCGTATGAGAAATGGGTGCGCGAACAGCTGCTGCTACCTAGCGGTGTACTGGAAGCCCACCTAGGTCATAATAGATTGGGCGACCGGCAGGAGCGGGAGAGCGAATACCAGAGCACGGGGCGCATGCTTTCTTGCTATGGCACCGGCCAAAAAGTCCCGCGGGCGTATGGCGGCTTCAACCTGGAAGCGATGAGCGCACACGGGGGCTGGCTGTTCTCCGCCCGCGACTTAGTACGCCTGATGTTGGCCGCTGATGGTTTTGCAACGCGGCCTGACGTGCTGGCGCCCGCTACCATCAGCGCGATGGCGCAGCCTTCGGCCGTGAACCCGGGCTATGCGAAAGGGTGGCAGGTAGGCCCGAATGCCTGGTGGCACACTGGCTACCTCGATGGCTCGGCCAGCTACCTCGTACGCACGAACGGGGGTTACACGTGGGCTATCCTGCTGAACAGCAGCAGCCCCGACCCACAGTTTTGGAAGGACCTAGACCGCTTGGGATGGACGTGCGTGCGTGGCGTCGCGAGCTGGCCGGAGCACGACCTATTTACCCCGGAGCAAAACGCAACGGAGCTCACTAGCACTTCGCTCGACTCTACTAGCGAGCAGCTGCAATGGCACAGTGGCAACGGCACCCGCCGGTTGGTGTTGTTGAAAGCCGATAGCCCCGTTGATGCTTTCCCGGCAGATGGCATCCATTACCTGGCCAATGCTACTTTCGGCCAAGGCACTGACCTAGGCAACGGTACGTTCGTGGTAGCTAATGCCGACACCAACGCAGTACACCTAAAGGGGCTCGACCCCCAGCGGACGTACTATGTGCGGGTGGTGGAGTACGCGCAAAATGCAGCTACCAACGGACAGCCTGTGTACACTGTAGAAGGCAATCCAACGTTGGCCTTGCACGAAGGGGCTAGCGCTTTGGCGTTGAGCGAAGCAGAGTTGGAGGTGTATCCTAACCCAACTTTCGATGAGCTGTCAATCAAGAACCTGCGGCACGCACTGACTTACGACGTGGTGAATGATGAAGGCGTGGCAGTGCAAAGCGGCACGCTGGAGCCGGGTAGTAAAGTAGGAGTCAGCAGCTTGATACCTGGCCTGTATTTGCTGCGCATGCACGCGGAGGATAAAGAAGTTGTGTGGCGCTTCGTGAAGGAGTAAAGCGTACGCCTGCCGGTCTGACGCCTTAAGTGTCGGACCAATAGACGAGTCATGACGACCAACTCTGCTGCATTTCACCGGTAGGCAGCTTGCAGTTTCGGAAAGAAAACCATTTCCATAATGGAAAAAATACCCCTGTCAGGCACAGCGCTTGGCAGGGGTATTTTTATTATATTACTGAATGTGAGATATTTATGTAATAAGTCAAAATAATTTTCGGGAACGGCATCGGTGTTGGATTCAGGTCCATGTAATCAATCACCAACCTGCCTTTCCAATGGCTATCCTGGACAACATCGCCAAAGCGGCGAAAGACTTTTTCATCGAAGACGACGGCCACGGCGCGGCGAAGGCCGAACCAACCCGGCCGCTGCCGACGGCGCAAACGCCTTACACGCCGCCGGTAGCAGCTAGCCCAGTGGCCTTCGGAACGGCGCCTACTACGACAGTCACTCAACCCGAGCAGCGCCACCTCGACCACATCAGCACGCTGCTGACCGGCGACGGCAAAGACTTCGTGGCCTATACCAAGATGGTGAAGAGCATGGCCGCCAGCGGGCTAGCGGGCCCGGTGCTCTACCAAACGGCCTTCAACGCCTTTGCCGCCATCACCGGCCTCGACTTACCTAGCCTGCTAGCCTCCGCCGACCAGTTCGAGCAAAAGCTAGCCGCCGACCGCACCAAAGTGCTGGAGCGCCACCGCGAAAAGCTAGGCGAAATCCAGACGCCAAAAGCGCCGCCGAGCGCCATCGTGCAGCTCTTGCAACAAGAAAAGCAGCTGCAAGCCGACCTAGCTGACCTCACGCGCAAGCTAGAAGAGAAGAGCCAGCAACTCGTGGCCGCGCAGCAGCAACTCAACGACGAGCGCCAGAAAGCCACCGCAGCCCTCGCCTCCTACGAGCTAGCCAACGCCAGCGCTACCGCCGACTTAAGTGCACATCGGCAGGCAGTGAGCGCCATGGTGAAATAGTGCAGTCACGAACATGGCTCACTAGCCTCCACTTCATCGTCCAAAACTCAAAACTAACTACTCAACACTACGAAAATGAACACGTTACTCTCTCCTTCTTCTCAAGATGCTGGCTTGCCCAAGTGGCAGAAGCCGGAGAAAGCCGCTGGCTGGGTCTTTTTAGCAGGTGCGGCCGCCGCGGGCGTGTACTTCTGGGGTCAGATCGTACCGTATCTGGTCGATATCGTGTTCGATACTGTGAAGCTAGGTATCGGGGTAGGGGCGCTGTTCGCGTTGTTTTTGCTGGCTACGAATAAGCGCATCAAAGCCGGGCTGTGGTACGCCGGGCAGCGCATCTTCCGCACCGCCGCGGGCATTTTCGTCAACACGGACCCCATCGGCATTATGGAAGACTACATCCGCAACACCGAGCAGGAAGCCCACAAGATGAACGCCGAAGTCGGTCACATCGAAGGGGCGCACGAGCTGGTGAAGCGCAAGATGAACGCCAACACCGAGCAGATGAAGGAGTACCTCTCGCTGGCTAGCTCCGCTGGTCGGCAGGGCGAAAAGGATGCCGCCGAAAGCTACGCCTCCCGCGCTGCCCAGCTGCAAGAGTACAACCAGCGCCTGCAACCCATGCTCACCACCACGGCCAACGTGACCCTGGTGATGCGCCAGATCTTGAAAGCCGCCCTGCGCCAAATCGACGGTAGCAAGTTCAAGGTCAATCTCTTGAAAGATGAGTACGAGCTCGTGAAACGCACCAGCTCCGGCATGCGCGCCGCCATGAACATCCTCCGCGGCGACCCCGACAAGAAGTACTTCTTCGACCTAGCCACCGACCGCGTCGCCCAAGACATGGCCCAGCAACTCGGCCAGATCAAGCAGGCCATGCGCTACAGTCAAGAGTTTGTGAAGGAAATGGACATCCAGAACGGCGTGATGAGCGAGAAAGGCCAGCGCCTGCTGGAGAAATACCAGAAGGGCGACTTCAACGCCATCATGGAAGAAAAGCCGATCAACACCCTGAACGCGGCTCAAACCCGCAAAGCCACCGACGATGCCTATTCTAGCCTCCTTGATTAGTGCGCTCCTCTGCCTAGGCCTGGCTTGCCTCATCGGCTAGGATAATAGCCGGTCAACTCCCCTCCTTTTTTAAGGAGGGGTGCCCAAAGGGCGGGGTGGTAAAACCGTCAGAGCGATGCTAGCTTTAAACTTCTAGCGCTAGCCGGACCACCCCCAACCCCTCCTTAAAAAAGGAGGGGAGCTGCTAGCCCTAGCTGTACAATCAACTCTGAAAATCTTGCGCCGAAACCGGCGCACCAACCTCCTTTTGTCTTTACGAAAATGACTACTCGCGGTAAAATAGTACTCGGTGCCCTCCTCGCAGTGCTCCTTTACTTTGGCATCAACAAGCTGGTTTCCAGCGGTGCCGTGTTCAAAAAAGCCGAAGCCCAATCGGTATTACTCAACTCCATTGAGCTGCCCACGGCCACAGGTGGCTCTCGCGCCAACATCGCCGTGCCGCTGGCTCCGCTACCTGGCGCCACGCCCGCCGAAAAAGGCGCACCGGTGGTATGGGAAGTAATGGCCTGGAACTCGCAGATGGCGGGTATGCTAGCCAACGGCGGCCCGCGCACGACGCAAGGTTCGAGTATGGCTGCCAACGGCCTCGACATGCAGATCGTGCGACAAGACGACGTGTCCAAAATGCAGGCTGACCTCGTGAAGAATGCCCTCGACTTGCAGAACAACCCCGAAACGCCCGGCCTGATTGTCAGCATCATGGGCGACGGTTTGCCGGCTTTCTCGGCCGTGCAAATGCAGCTGCAAAAGGCGGGTACGAGTTTGCAAATTCTGCCCTACAGCTGCGGTAAGTCATTTGGTGAGGATAAGCTGATGGGTCCAAAAGAATGGCTCGACAATCCGAAATCGGCCCTAGGCAAAACTATTGCCTGTTACCTGCGCGACGGCGACCAGAACATAGCCCTGAAATGGTGCGCCGACAACGGTCTGAAGGTAAACCCCGACGAAACAACCTACGACCCCGAAGCTGTGAACTTTATGGCTGCCAGCGACTTCCTAGTGGCCGCCGAAAAGTACATCGTGGGCAAGCCGGAGTCGCGCACCAAAGTGGTGAACGGCAAAAACACCGGCGTAAAAACCGACGTGGTAGCCGACGGCGTTGCCACCTGGACCCCCGGCGACGTGAACATTGCCAAGCAGAAAGGTGGCCTCGTGAACATTGTGTCGACCAAAGACTACTCGAACCAGATGCCCAACATTATGGTGACGACCAAGCGCTGGTACGACGCTCACCAAAAAGAAGTTACCGGCATCATGACTGCCATGGCAGTCGCCGGCGACCAGGTAAAAACCCATCCCGAAGCATTACAACGTGCCGCCGACATCTCCGCCGCCGTGTACGGCGACCAAGACAAGCCCGGCGCGTACTGGCTCAAGTACTACAAAGGCGTGAGCGAAACCGACCGCAACGGCGAGGTAGTGGAGCTAGGTGGTAGCAAGGCCTTCAACTTCGCCGATAACCTGACCCTATTCGGCCTCGACAACGGCGGCACCAACATCTACGCTTCGGTTTATAAAACCTTCGGCGATGTGCAAAAGCGGTTGTACCCCAAAGAGTTGCCAAGCTACGTGCCGCTCGACGAAATGCTCGACCTAGATCTGCTGCGCAAGCTGCAAACGCAATACAAAGGCAAAGCCATTGCCCCCGCCGAAACCCAGAAGTTTGCCGCCGACGACGAAATCCGCCAGAGCGTGAGCAAGCGGGCCTGGAACATCGAGTTCGAAACCGGCAAAAGCGCCTTCACGCCCGAAACGCAGCGCCAGCTGAATCAGCTCTTTGATGACCTAGTAGTAGCTGGTCGCCTGAAAGTAGCCGTGCACGGCCATACCGACAACGTCGGCGACCCGCAGCGCAACCAGCAGCTTTCCGAAGACCGCGCCCTCGCCGTGGAGCACTGGTTGGAGCAAAAAAGCTCCAGCGCCTTCCCCGACGGCCGCGTGCAAGTGTACGCCCACGGTGCCACCGAGCCCGTCGCCAGCAACGCCTCCCCCAAAGGCCGCGCCCAAAACCGCCGCGTGGAGATTGTGCTAGGCAACTAATTGCCCAGTCAATCTAAACTAAAGAACGTCATGCTGAGCGCAGCGGAGCGGAGTCGAAGCATCTCGCGTGCAATGGTAACTCCAATCATCAGAAAGTTACTACCACAATGATTGCACGCGAGATGCTTCGACAAGCTCAGCATGACGTTCAGATTTGATAATTACTTCCTATTCCATGAAGACGCTTTTCACACCAAATGCCAATCCGCAGCGGCTGGTGTTTATGTCGATGGTGGCCGCGCAAGCCTTTGTGCTACTGTTGCTCTGGATGTTCTACCCGCTGCAACTCTTCCCGAGCCTAGGTGACGTATTCCGCTCCTTAGGCAGCCTGATTGCCGATCAAGGTCTCATTCAGGAGCTTTGGGCGAGCATGACAACGGCCCTACAATCTATTGCCATTGCCACGGTGCTCGCCCTGCTAATTTCTTACCTGACGGCGCTGCCCTTCTTCCGTCCCATTGCCTACGCGGCCACCAAGATGCGCTACCTGACGCTCACCGGTCTCACGTTCTTCATGGCCCTGATGGTCAGCTCGGGCCACGAAGTGAAACTCTCGGTGCTCATCTTCGGCGCGACGGTCTACCTCGTTACAGGCATGACCAGCGTTATCCTGACCACCACGCAAGAAGAAATGGACCACGCCCGCACCTTAGGTATGAGCGAGTGGCGCGCCTTCTACGAAGTGGTCGTGCTCGGCAAGCTCGATGAAATGCTGGAAGTTGTGCGCCAAAACTTCGCCATTATCTGGACCATGATTACGCTGGTCGAAACGCTGTACCAGTCGGAAGGCGGCATCGGCCTGCTGCTCTACAAGCAAAACCGCTACCTGCACCTGGATGGCGTAGTAGCCATTCAGCTAGTCATCCTAGCCACTGGCGCCCTGCAAGACTATGTGTTTGTGCTGCTCCGCCGCGTGTTCTTCCCCTATTCGTGGCTCGGCGCGGCTAAGTAACCTAGCTATCTATCACAAAGCACTATCGGTCATAAGGTTCTGTCATCCTGAGCTTGCGAAGGACCTAATGCCAATTGAACGAGTCATTGTTACATCGGCCGTTCTCACGTGAGAAGGTCCTTCGCAAGCTCAGGATGACAACGGGTTAGAATTGCCGGTTCACTCATTACAACAATCCCTCAAAAACCATGACTCCCTATTTCTATAAAGAACCCGTTCTCACGCTCGACAACGTCTCCATGTCCTTCGGCGGCGAGCTGGTGCTGCGCGACATCAGCGCCCAGGTGCTTGACGTGGTGCGGCCCAATATGAAGCAAGGGCAAGTGGTGGGCTTCTACGGACGCTCGGGCATTGGCAAGTCGGTGCTGTGCCGCATTATGGCCGGCCTCGTGGCCCCGACGAAGGGCACCGTGCAAGTAGGCGTGGAGCAAGAACCCGTGAAGCCGGGCGCCGTGGGCTTCGTGCAGCAGCGCTACCCACTGTTCAACCACCGCACGCTGGTCGATAACCTGCTGGTGGCTGCCGAGCGCAAGTACAACCCCGAGGAAGCCCGCCAGCAGGTGGAAAGCTACCTAGAGCGCTTCTGCCTCACGCCGCACCGCAAAAAGTACCCGGCCCACCTCTCCGGCGGACAGCGTCAACGAGCCGCCATTGCCCAGCAGCTCCTCTGCTCCGACCACCTCATCCTGCTCGACGAGCCCTTCTCCGGCCTCGACATCGCCATGATCGACGAGGTAAAAAAGATCATCGTGGAAGTGACCACCATGGACGAACTCAACACCGTCATCATCGTCTCCCACGACATCGTGACCACCACCGCCCTCGCCGACCGCCTCTGGCTGCTAGGCTACGAACGCGACGCCGCCGGCAACCTGCTGCCCGGTGCCACCATCAACCAGCAGCACCAATACAACCTCGCCGAGATGGGCCTAGCCTGGCACCCAAACGTGGAAGCCGAGCCGGAGTTCGCGCAGTTTGTGGAGGAGATTAAAGAAGAGATTCGGCGGAGTTAGGGAGGTGAAAATTGCACGATGTAGAGACGCGACACTTCGCGTCTCTTCGTTGAACGACTGAGGCGAGGGTTTACTTCTGGATAGCTATTTGATTTATCACCTACTAATAAATTTAACGATTATCGTTCAACGGCGAGACGCGAAGTGTCGCGTCTCTACAGTGGGTGTACATGATGGAAGATGCACATTATCAGGAAAAGTACCGAGTAGCTTCAACGCGGTTACTCGGCTATGACTATGGGCAAAGTGGAGCTTATTTCGTAACGATCTGCACAAAAAATCGCCAGCCTTATTTTGGAGCGATAGAAGTTCCTAATGGACATTGGGACGCCGCTTTCTTACAACCTAGTATGTTAGGTAGAAAAGCATTAGCGTGCTGGGAATTCATACCTCAACTTGCACCGTTTATCCGGTTGGATGCATTTGTGTTGATGCCTGATCATTTGCATGGTGTATTGCTGTTCGATAGAGAGGCACCAGAGAATAGTACACCTATACAGAATTACAATAACCGCTTTGGCTCTCAATCTCTAAACTTAGCATCTGTGTTGCGCGGATTCAAATCAGCCGTTACTACCTACGCGCGCCACAACAATCTCGAATTTGAATGGCAAGCGCGCTTTCATGACCGAGTCGTACGCAATCAACACGAACTAGAGCGCATCAGGGCGTATGTGTCCTCAAATCCAACCCGTTGGCAAAAAGAGTACGATAACGGAGAAGGCTTATTTCGCTGAACGCTTGTAGAGACGCGACACTTCGCGTCTCGCCGTTGAACGACACACCAAGAATGATCTAGGTAAACAACATCAGCAACGAGGAGACGCGAAGTGTCGCGTCTCTACATGGCAACGGACTATTACCTTCGCTTCAACTATTTCCTTTACTATGCCCACCGGCACACTCCTCCTCATCGACGACGAAGCCCGCTTGCGCCAGCTGCTAGCTAGGGTGCTAGAGCTGGAAGGCTACACGGTCGTGCAAGCGCCCGACGCCTACCGCGGCCTCGAACTGCTCCAACAGCACGCCGAGGAGGTGCTGGTCGTCATCTCCGACGTGAAGCTGCCCGATGCCCACGGCGTCGATCTGCTGCCCAAGTTTAAGGCCAAAGCTCCCGACGCGGAAGTGGTGCTGCTGACCGCCTTCGGCACCATCCCCGACGGCGTGCGGGCCATGAAGCAAGGCGCCTTCGACTACCTGACCAAAGGCGACTTCGAGCAGCAACTCGTGGTGGTGGTGGAACGGGCCGCCGAGAAAGCTAGATTGCGCCGCCGCGTGACCGAACTGGAAAAGAAAGTCGGTCAGCGCCACAGCTTTTCCTCCATGATTGGCGAATCGGCGGCGCTGCGCAAGGCCCAGAACCTAGGCGAGCAAGTAGCCCCCACCGACTCGACGGTGCTGCTGGAAGGCCCCACGGGCTCGGGCAAGGAGCTGTTTGCGCAAGCCATTCACCAAGCCAGCGAGCGGCGGCTGAAGTCGTTTGTGGCCGTGAACTGTAGCGCCTTCCCGAAGGATTTGTTGGAATCGGAGCTGTTTGGCTACAAGAAAGGCGCTTTCACCGGCGCCCTTACCGACAAGAAAGGCTTGCTGGAAGAAGCCAACGGCGGCACGCTGTTCCTGGACGAAATCGGCGAACTAGAGCTAAACGTGCAGGCGAAGTTCCTCCGGGTGCTGGAGTTGCAGCAGTTCACCAAGCTCGGCGACACCAAACCTAGCTCCGTGAACGTGCGGCTCGTGGCGGCCACCAACCGCAACCTCAAGCAAGAAGCCGCCGAAGGCCGGTTCCGCCCCGATCTGTACTACCGCCTCTCGGTGTTTACCATCGACGTGCCGCCCCTCAAAGCTAGGCCTTCCGACGTGCCGCTGCTAGCTAACTTCTTCCTGCAATACTTCGCGGCGAAGCTAGGTAAGCGCCTGCCCGGCTTCGAGCCCGAGTGCCTCCGTCTGCTCCAACAATACGAGTGGCCCGGCAACGTGCGCGAGCTGAAGAATGTGCTCGAACGCGCTGCCATCCTCGCCCTCCCCAACGAACCCCTCAACGCCGACCTGCTGCCCGACGAATTCCATGCCCGCGCCCGTCCCGTCCGCCTCGACGGCGACGACGAGAGCCTGCGCGCTGTGGAAGCCCGCCACATCAGCCGCATCATGCTCGATTTGCAAGGCAATAAGCCGGAAGTCGCCAAGAAGCTAGGTATTGGCCTAACGACGCTCTACCGGAAGTTGCAGGAGTATGGCATTGAGAGCTAGGTAGTAGCTTACTCGTCTTACTCTACAGAACGTCATGCTGAGCTTGCCGAAGCATCTCGCGTGCGGTCGTCTGATTACTATTGCAATGTGTCAGCACGCGAGATGCTTCGGCAAGCTCAGCATGACGTTCCTTTACTACTTGACAGACAGAAACTCTCATTTTCTGAGTCGCCCATCATGTCTCTAAAAACCAAAATTCGGCTGAGCATCCTTACTATGCTGGGGCTGTTGCTCGGGCTAGGTGGCTATGCTTTTTTCACCATTCAGCAACTGGAAGGGGGCGCCCGCGCTATGCAGCGGCGCAACTTCTTCTCCGTCGAATATGGGCAGCAGATGCTGCTGGCGCTGGAGCAAATGGAGGAGCAACCCGACTTAGCGGCGCCGATAGAGCAATTTCGGCGGGCACTGACCCGCGAAGCCACCAACATCACCGAGACGGGCGAGGTAGAGCTAGTGGATTCGCTGACGCAGAACCTAGCTTACTACCAACGCTTGCTGGATGCCCAAGCTCCGCTTGCACAGCGCTGGCCAACGTTGCGACTATTGCGTGCCCAAACGCACCGAGTGGTCAGCCTCAACATAAAATCATTTAACGCCGAAACCCAACGCGCAACTACTTCGGCAGCAGGAGCACGTCGCTCGGTGCTGCTTGTGCTAGGGTTGAGTGCGCTGCTGGGTACTGCCTTGGTCGTGCGCTTACCGCGCATCTTGGTGCGCCCGCTTCGCCGCCTGACGGCCCAGGTGGAAGATGTAGCCGGGCCGGGGCCCGCCACGCGAGTAGCCGTTAGCAAAGAGGATGAGCTAGGTAGCATGGCCGAGGCCGTGAACCGGGTGCTAGTGCAAGCCCAAGACGACCGCCGCGCCACCCGCGCCGAGCTGATTACAGAGCGCAACCGCATGGAAAGCATCGTGCAAAGCCTGGATGAAGGCCTGTTGCTTGTTGATCAGAACCGAAATATTTTGTTGGTCAACAAGGTAGCTTGTGAACTGCTAGGGCAAACAGCGGAGCAGCTGGTAGGCTATTCGGCGGAGGAAGTGGCTCGTGAGAACGAGTTGCTAGGTCGCGTGCTAGCGCCGCTGGACCTACCGCCCCAGGCCGACCCAGCGAAGTTGTCGCCTGTGTTTACTTTGTTTTACAACGGGGAAGAGGCGTATTACCGCTTGTCGGTGCATCCGATTGTTTCCTTCAATGAGGCGGTGCAAAAGACAGAGTTTGTGGGGCACATCCTGTCGTTGCGTAACATCTCGGAGTTCAAAAAGCTAGACCAAGTGAAGTCGAACTTCCTGGCCACCGTGTCGCACGAGTTAAAGACGCCGCTCGCGAGCATCAACCTGAGTTTGATGTTGTTGCAAGATGAGCGCACCGACGTAGCCGAGCGCCAGCGCATTGCCAGCGGTATCCGCGACGAAACGAAACGACTGCTAGGTATGGTGACCCAACTGCTTGATGTGGCCCGCCTCGATGCCGGTGCTGGCATCAAGCTCAACGTGCAAACCGTGGCAATGGCCGACGTGGTGCGCTACGCCACCGAAACCGTGCGCCCCCAGCTCGAAGACAAAGAGTTGTGCCTCGAAATTCAGGTTTCGGATAACCTGCCAACCGTGCACGCTGACCTGGAGAAAACGACGTGGGTGCTGATCAATCTGCTGTCGAATGCTATCCGCTACTCGCCGCACCGCGAAGCATTGATTATCAAAGCGGTGCAGTGGGGCGATATGGTACGGCTGAGCGTGCAAGACCACGGACCGGGCATTTCGAGCCAATACCACAAACGCATCTTTCAGCGCTTCGCGCAAGTACCCAACCCCGGCGGACAGCGGGGCGGCTCGGGCCTAGGTCTCAGTTTGTCACGCGAATTCATCACGGCGCAGGGTGGGCAGCTGTGGGTAGAAAGCGCCCCAGATCGTGGGAGCTTGTTTCTATTCACGTTGCCTCTGGCTGTGCAAGAAGCTGCTGTGGAAGTAGTTGATGAGCGTGAGTATGAGTAAAGCCAGCGCAAGAGATAAGAGCCCGTCCTGTTGAGCGAGCCGTTTAGATCAATCCAAGTAGTTCCTAGGATAAGATCTAGATCATAACTCTGGTCTAGCACTGACCGGATACTGTAGGCTGAGTACGAGGATTGACCAGGTAAAACAGAGCATCGAGCTTAAACAGGCGCATCTCCTTATTAAAGTAAAGCCATATTCCTGCTAACGGCTTACAAGAGCTAAGTTTTTACCGTTTCTTTGTCATAAGGTGGGCTAAGTGCCAGCGCTAGAAAAGCTAGCAGTCAACCTAGGTTGTACAAATCCATCAACGACAGAAATAGCAGCGGTTAGCTTCGGCAATGCCTGCGTGCTCTAGAAGCTTAGTTATCAAATAACCAGGATGAAAGTTAAAAAAGCAGTCATTACCGCGGCGGCTCGCGGCGAGCGGTTGTATCCAGTAGCCGATACCATTCAGAAGGCTATGCTGCCGGTCATTGACGTGGATGGTTTGCACAAGCCCGTCATTCAGATTATTGCCGAGGAAGCGCTAGCCAGCGGCATTGAAGAAATCTGCGTTATCTGCGCACCCGGCGACGGCGAGCGATACCTGAGTGCCTTCGGCTCGTTGCGCGACAATCTGGTGAAGTCCTACAAAGGCAGCGACTGGGCCAAGGATGAGGCAGAGAAAATTGATAACCTGCTCAATCGCATTCAATTTGCTGAGCAGTCGGAGCCGTTGGGCTACGGCCACGCTATTTATTGCGCACGCGAGTTTGTGGGCAACGAGCCCTTCCTACTGCTACTCGGCGACTACCTCTACGTGTCGGATGTGGCGGGCAAACGCTGCGCCGCGCAATTGCTGGAGCTAGCTTCGCAGGCCGAGTGTGCTGTATCGGCCGTCAACCCGACCATTGAGCATCAAATTGGGCGCTACGGTACGCTCACTGGCAAGCACTTGGCCGGTGAAGTTGGTATCTATCAGATCGATAAGATCATCGAAAAGCCATCCTTGAGCACTGCCGAGCTAGAGTTGCAAACGCCGGGTCTGCGGGCGGGTTATTACCTCTGCTTCTTCGGCATGCACGTGCTGACGCCCACTGTGTTCGAGATTCTGCAAAAGCACATCGAGCAAGGCGGCACCAACATTCTGCTCACGCCCGCTTTGCAGGAGCTAGCCGCCACCGAAAAATACCTAGCCCTCGAAGTGAAAGGTAACCGCTACGACCTAAGCCGCCGCCAAGGCCTGCTCCGCGCCCAAGTGGCCCTCGGCTTAGCCGGCGAAGCCCACGACGAAACCCTGACCACGATGGTGGAGCTGCTGGCCGAAGCAAACAGCCGCAAGTCGAAGTAGGCTTTATACTAAAGCCCGTCATGCTGAGCTTGTCGAAGCATCTCTACCGTCAAAGTAGATGATTACCATTGCGGTAGAGATGCTTCGACAAGCTCAGCATGACTTTCTATTAAAATAAAACTGTGGCCTTACCCGCACGGGTAAAAGCAAAAAGCGCCAACCAGTATGAATGTCTTTATAGAAACCATCGTTTCGACTGACTCCGCCAAGCGGGACCGGTCGTTTTACGATATCAGTAAGCAGTTGTCAGCGAAAGAGTTGCTGGCAAACTTGCGGGAGCTGGACGAGTTCCGCAAGACGACACCTAGCTTGTACGATAAGGTGCGCGCCATCCTGTTCTTGTACGCGGGCTTCCGGTTTTTCCTGCAAGAATCGAAGGAAGTGCCAGCTGTTGGGCGTATCTCATACGCTGGCTTTGAGGATTTGCTAGGTCGCCGTTTTGAGCACGCTATCAGCACGTTCCTGCACGAACTGGATATACAAGGACCGAGCGCTACGCTGTTCAGCGCCTTAGCCGATAGCTACCACCACCTGTCGTTCCAGATCTTGGCCGACCAGGTGCGCAAGAGCGTGCGGTCGAGCAAGGGCAATCAGTGGATGTTCCGGGTCGGCCACCAAGCCGAGCACCCGATCCGCATTCACCCGAGCCTGTTAGAGCGGCCTGATGGCTCGTTGTTCTACCCCATCCTGCACGAGCAAACCTCCGTGCGTATGGACCTCACGCACAGTGGCTGGTCAGACATCTTCTTCCTAGGGATGGATTACCCGGAGGGCGCCCGCGTCATCAACCTCTCGATTGACCTAGGGGTCTTTGGCCGCGATAAAGACATTCGGCCCCCGCTGAATGCTTACGTGCGCGTCATCCCCGAGCCGGTGCTGCGCGTGACCAGCATCGACCTGAACACAAGCAAGGACATCACCGACCTAGCTGACCTGTTCAACTTCGGCAATGACTACCTGAGCTTGGTGAAGGCTGGTATCATCGCCTCGGGTCTAATTCCGCCATCCTTTGAAGGCACAAACCAATCCTTGCCCGAAATCCTAGCTCGCATGGTAGCGCCAGGTATGGGTATCGAACTGGTAACCAAAGTAAACGACATTCCAAAAGGCTCGCGCTTTGCCGTTTCGACCAACCTGCTCGGCTCTATTATTAGCTTGCTGATGCGGGCTTCGGGCCAAACCAAAAATTTGGAAGGCGGCCTCGATGAATCGGAGCGCCGCCTGGTGGCCTCGCGCGCTATCCTAGGTGAGTGGATTGGAGGCTCAGGCGGCGGCTGGCAAGATTCGGGTGGTGTGTGGCCGGGCATCAAGGCCATTCAGGGCACCTTTGCCCAGCCCGGTGACCCTGAATTTGACATCAGCCGCGGTACGCTGCTGCCCCGCCACCGCGTGTTGCAGGGCGAGGAAGTGCACCCCGAAATGGAGGAACGCATCATGAATTCGCTGGTGCTCATGCATGGCGGTATGGCGTCCAACGTGGGTCCCATCTTGGAGATGGTGACGGAGAAGTACCTGCTGCGTGGCACGCGCGAAACCTTAGCCCGCCAGCAGACCAACGAGATTTTTGATAACATCTTAGGTGCCATTCGCGAAGGCGACATTCAAAAGCTAGGTGCTAACACCGCCCGCAACTTCGAAGGTCCGATCAAGACCATCATTCCGTGGGCATCCACCTTCTTCACCGAGGAATTGATCCGCAGAGCCAAAAAGCGCTTCGGAGCTGATTACTACGGCTTCCTGATGCTCGGCGGTATGTCGGGTGGCGGCATGGGCATGTTCGTAAACCCCGCCCATTACGAAGACTACAAAGTGCGGGTACTGGAGCTACTGCGCGAAACGAAGAAAGAACTTTCTGACTCGCTGCCCTTTGCCGTCGAGCCGGTAGTGTACAACTGGAACATCAACCCGAAAGGAACCTGGAGCACCTTGCGCACCGGCACCGACGCGCTGATGCCGGAGCAATACTACGCCATTCAGGTGTCGGACTTGGTGAAGAAGGACCCAGCCACAATTTCCTACGTGCGTCGCGCCGAAATCGATTTTTTCACTACGCACTGCGAGCAGAACAACCTCGCTTATCCGCTGCTGCGGACCATCGTCAGCAACCTGTTCAAGGTATCAGACCCGAGCACGCAGGGCAACCGCGGCACCGAAAACGAGAAGGCCGACCGCATCAAGAAGGAAAACGGCTTCGACTACGTGCAGCACGAAGACCTGCGGGAAGAGCTACAAAAAGGCCGCATTGGCTTGTCACGCAACCGTTTATCGGCCGAAACGACCATCGAAGACGTGAAGCCCGGCGACGTAATACAGCTAGACGAGTTGCCGGATGTGACGCCGCGCGGCGAACATGCTATTCGGACGGGCAAAGTGGCCGTGATGAGCCTAGCTGCCGGCGTGGGCAGCCGCTGGACTAAAGGCGCAGGTGTCATCAAAGCCTTGAACCCCTTCGTGGAAATCGACGGTCGGCACCGCAGCTTCCTGGAAATTCACTTGGCCAAAACACGCAAGGTGGCCGAGCAGTACAACGCAGTGATTCCGCACATTGTGGCCACGAGCTACCTCACGCACGAACCCATTCGGAAGAAGCTAGCTTCGAACCAGAACTACGGCTACACCGGCCCGGTACTGCTGTCGGAGGGTCGCTCGATAGGTCAGCGCTACGTGCCGATGGAGCGCGACCTGCGCTTCCTGTGGGAGGAAATGCCCCAGGAAACCCTCGACGAAAACAAGCAGAAAGTGCGTGAAGCAGGTCGGCAAAGCATGATTGCCTGGGCCAAGGGCAAAGGCGAAGGCTCCGACTACGTGGATAACATTGCTGCCCAACGTTTCTCGCCCCTAGGTCACTGGTATGAGGTGTCGAACCTGCTGCGCAATGGTACGCTGGCCCGCTTGCTCCGCGAGCAGCCGCAGGTACAAACCATTATGCTGCATAACATTGATACCCTAGGTGCCGATGTGCACGCTGCTGCCCTCGGCTACCACTTAGCTGCTGGCAACGTGTTGACCTTCGAGGTGATAGCGCGCCGCATCGAGGACCGTGGCGGCGGGCTCGCCCGCGTAAACGACCGGGTGCGTCTGCTAGAAGGCCTAGCCCAACCCCGTGAAGACGACGAGCTAGCCTTGAGCTACTACAACTCGATGACCACTTGGATTCAGATTGATCCGTTGCTAGCCCTTTTCGGCCTGACGCGCGAAGATCTGCAAACCGGCGACGACGCTCAGCTAGCCAAAGCGGTGCGCAGCGTTGCCCACCGCATCCCCACGTACGTCACGATCAAAGACGTAAAGTACCGCTGGGGCCACGGCCAGGAAGACATTTACCCCGTCGCTCAAATCGAAAAGCTGTGGAGCGATATGTCGGCCCTGCCGGATGTGAAGTGCGGCTACATCGTAGTACCGCGTCAGCGTGGCCAACAGATGAAAGACCCCGCCCAGCTCGACTCTTGGGTAACGGATGGCAGCAAAGACCACATCGTTTCCCTGGGTGTGTTTAGCTAAGCAGCAATAAATTAAACGCTACAACTAATAAGCTCCCCTCCTTTTTTAAGGAGGGGTTGGGGTGGTTCAGCTAGAGTTAGAAACCTAGGGCTAAAAGCTAGTTCTAGTCTTTCGTTCTACAATCTTAACCACCCCCAACCCCTCCTTAAGAAAGGAGGGGAGCTTTTCGTTCTGGCTTCGATCTATGAACTAGCTTATCAGCCCTAACAAATCACTCGCAATGCCGGGCCACGGCTGATTCAAGTCCAGCGTGACGATGCGGACGGGGTGACCACCTAGAGTATAGCGTAAGTCGACTTCCTGAGTAGCTGCCGGGTATAGCAAAATGCCTTCGAGTTGTTGCCCGGCTTCTAAGGGTTGATTTTGAAGGTAAGCGTAGAGCTGGTACAGGTGCGGCGCAATAAGCCGCTGCCGGTCATAGCGCTGGCGCAAGGCTGTGGCGTAGTACTTGGTATCCAAGATGATCTTGCGCGCCGCAGATTCCAGCGTCGTGTCGGTAATCATACTAGGAAGCAGGTGCATGGCCTCAGGCTGCTCCGCGGCGGCTTGCCAGGCAATGGTTTCGGATAGCACCCGAAACTGCCGCTGCTCGTGGCGGTAGAAGTTGCGCACAAACGCTTCGAAGAGCTGCGCCATGAGGCGCTCGTCGCGGCGGAAGTCGCGGAAGCGGGTACGGCCGGCGGTATCCACCTCGGGCAAAGCGCTGTGGTAAATCAGCTCGCAGACGTTGAGCAGAAAGCTCTCAGGGCCGCTCAAGCGCTGGCGGCGTACCTGCCGAAGCGTGTGCTGGGTGAAAGGCGCGGGTGCTAGGCTAGCCGGAAATCGACTACGCAAAAGCCGTAGCTCATGCCGTTGGGTGCTGGGTAGTAAATGGCTGCGCATCAACTGCTCCACGGTGCCGAGCAGCAACCGATTAAACGCCGAATCAGGACCTAGCTCATCGTAGGCACATACGGCGCGACCGTGGCGAAGCAAGTCGCGGTGCAGGGTAGGGGTGAGCAGCAGACGGCCACGGAGCGCTTGTACTTCTTCCTGGCGCTCAGCGTACGTGTTCTTCAATCCTTGCCGCAGCAGGCGGCGCGCACCTGTGAGCAGTACCTGCGCTAGCAACTCCAGCGGCCGGTGAAACTCCGTTGGCGAGGTAGTTACTAGCTCGTCGCGCTCCGGCAGGCGGTTCCAGGCGTAGCAGAGCAGGTAGTACAGGTTCTGAATGGGAATCATAAGCGGTGTAGCGCGAAGCTCCCGCTTCGCGCGTCGTTGAACGATTGTCGTTGAACTTCACGCACGCTAGTCGTTCAACGATGCGCGAAGCGGGAGCTTCGCGCTACATCAAGCACCAGCTAGCAACCGCTTCTTATGAGCCGCTGCTTTGGCCGGTTGGTCAAGCCAGTAATCATCTAAGAGTGGCGCAATTTCCTGTTCCAAAATCAGCGTGAGCCACGTGTCAGCGGCACTTGCGTCAGAGGGTGGCTGGCAGAAGTAGCTGTGGCCAATCTGGAAGTCAGGACCTAGCTCCGGGTCGTCGACTATGGCTCGGTTGAGTTCTTCCATGCGCGTTATCAAGCGGTGAATAACCCCTTCAGGGACATCTCTTGATGCCAAAGCATCCTGCAAGCGAGTACCGAACTCTGGTTGTAGCGGCACAAAAGCGAAGCGCCGCCGTAAGGCGTAATCCAGCGGAGCCAGGGAGCGGTCGGCGGTGTTCATCGTGCCGATAACAAACACGTTTTCCGGCACAAAAAACCTAGGTTCATTGGCTGCCGCGTACGGCAAACGAACCGCGTGCGCAGGGCCGCGCTTATCGGCTTCGAGCAACAGTAGCAACTCGCCAAAAATCCGACTCAGATTACCCCGATTGATTTCGTCGATTAATAAAAAATACGGCTGTTCAGGATCAGCGGCGGCTTTCCGGCAGAAGTCGAGCAACACGCCGGGCGTGAGGCGGAACGTGCCTTTGCCGTCGGGTCGGAAGCCTTGCACAAAGTCCTCGTAGCTGTAGCTGGGGTGAAACTGCACCAGCTCGATGCGCCGCGCATCGGTGGCACCTAGCTCCAGCCAGGCCAATCGTCGGGCCAAAAAGGTCTTGCCGGTGCCGGGCGGGCCTTGCAAAATCAGGTTGCGCCGACGGTGCAAGGCGGCCAGCGCGTTATCGAGCTTCTCTTCGGTGATAAACAGCTCTTCCAGCGCCGTGGTGCGGTTGTAGGGCTCAGCGGGTGCGGAGCCGTACGAAGGCGCCGGTTCGTGCACTTCGGCGGTAGCGGCTGGTGCTAGCTTGGATGGCGTAGCAGGAGCTTCCACGGCCGGGCCCGTGTACAAGTCGCGCATCGCTTCCTGCGCTGCTACGTCGCCATCGAGCGGCGAATTCGCCAGCGTGGGGCGTTTGGCAGCCACCGTGAAGTCTAGCTGTTCGAGCAGATCATTGGTGGGCGCGCCAGCAGGTAGCGGCCAAGTAGCATCGGGCTGGTCGGTGGCCAGGCGGTAGGCTAGCTGCACCACCGGCCGCGGCGGATAGCGGCGGCCCTTGTACACCAGATCGTACACCGTACTAAGTCGCAGCTGCAAGCCTTCACGCTCAATGTGGCGGATAGCGCGCAGAACATGGTCGCGGGTGAGCTGAAAAGGAGCTGGCATTAGAGGTAAAAGTACAGCTAAAACAGCGGCAGCCGCTAGAAAATGCCCGCTTGTGCTACAAAAGAAAAGCGCTGATTGAGCTAGCCTAAGCTAGCCCAATCAGCGCCTATGCGCAGCGCATCTTACTTCTGCTGCGTGGTTTTCTTTTTGCCGTCGGGCTTATCCTTCACGGTCGTTTCGTTGTCTTTTTCTTTGTTCTTGGTGGCCGGGTCTGTGTGCTGCGGCGTAGTGGGGGTGCTGGTCTGAGCCATGGTAGTGGGTGAAAGGTGGGTTAAGGAAGGCCCTTGCCCAACCGGGCAACGGTACTGATCAGTTTGTACGGATGCGCGCCCATCCTGGCTAGCTCGACCGAAGAATAGCTGTGCGGTCAACCCCAATCTTTTGCCTTTCTTGCCGCTTCATCACTTGCACTACCGCCATGCGCACGTTCAACTGGGGCATTATTGGACTGGGACGAATTGCCCACAAGTTTGCCGAAAACCTAGCTTTGCTGTCCAACGCTCGCCTCTACGGTGTGGCTTCCCGCAGCGAAACCAAAGCCCAGGAGTTTGCCACCCAGTTTGGTGCCGCGCATGCCTGCGGTAGCTACGAAGAGCTACTAAAGCTACCCGACCTAGATGCCGTGTACATCGCCACGCCCCACTCCGAGCACCACGCCAACACGCTGCTGTGCCTGCGAGCCGGTGTGCCGGTGCTGTGCGAAAAGGCCTTTGCCCTCAATACCCAGCAAGCCGCCGAAATGATTGCCACGGCCCGGGAGCAAAAAGTATTTCTAATGGAAGCGTTCTGGACGCGCTTCTTCCCGGCCGTCAAGGAAGCGTTGAAGATCGTGCAATCTGGCGAGCTAGGAGAGGTAAAGCATATCGTGGCTGATTTCGGCTTTAAAGCGCCATATGACCCCGAAGGCCGCCTGTACAACCCAAAGCTGGCCGGCGGCAGTCTGCTCGATATTGGTGTGTACCCACTGTTTATCAGCAAGCTCCTACTCGGAAATCCGACAGAAGTAAAAGCCGTCGCCACGTTCGCCCCGACGGGAGTAGATACCAACTGCGCCATGTCCTTGGCGTATGCCAACGGCGCCACGGCGAGCCTGTTCTCAACCGTAGTAGCCCTAACCGACACGGCCTGCCGTATCTACGGCACCGAAGGAAGCCTGCGCCTCAACGGCCGCTTTCACGCCCCTGATGGCGTCACAGTGTACCACGATGGCGAAGAGCCTAGGGTTATCGACTGTGAAAAGAAAGGCTATGGCTATTACTACGAAGCCGAGCACGTGCAGGAATGCTTGGAACAAGGCTTGTTGGAAAGCCCGCTGCTGCCGCTGGATTTTAGCCTGGAACTCATGCAGTTGTTAGATCAAATTCGGGAGCAAATAGGTCTGCGGTATCCGGGCGAGAGCTAGGTGCGAGTATATACTGTTTGGCTGGCGTCGCTTCACTAAATAGTAATACGCGTACTAAGCTCAACTTTCTGTATCTAGCCAACAGGAAATAGAATTACGACTGCATTCAGTTGAGCAATTAGTGCTCTTGTTACTAGCTAGCTTTTAGGCGTTTTTATGAAGAATGGTATGCTGCTCCTGTGGGGGCTGTTGCTGCTTAGCGTGGGTACCTATGCCCAAGGTGTTCATTTTGAGAAAGATTCGTTAGCCCAAGGGCTTCGCAGAGCGCGGCAAGAAAATAAGCCAGTCTTTGTGCTAGTGGCCCCACCCGCGCTACCACCCAACGCATCCAAAGAGTTGCAAAAAAGCCGGCTGGAGCCAGGCCTGAACGCGCCTGAAGTGAGCAAGCAACTGAATGCGCGTTTTCTCAATTACAGAGTGGCGTTTGATACACCCGCAAAGGCACAATTGGCGAAGCGCTACGCCATTTCGATGTATCCAACCTACTTGTACCTAGATACTGATGGGACGTTGCTCTACCGAGCCTGCTGTACCTCCTTGGACCCCCAGCGCTACCTCAAAGACCTAGAAAAATTTGAAGCAAAGCGAAATGACCCGAATAATCTAAGCCATTTGCGGCAGCAGTACGAGCAAGGCAAGCGTGATGCTGCTTTCCTGAAGCAGTATATCACGCTGCAACAAGAAACGGGTGTTCCGATTGAGCAAGAGTTGCTGGACGCGTACGTGAACGAATTGCCGGTCAAGGCCTTCGATTCGTTTTCTGAGGTGCTTTTTGTGTACGGGAAGGGGCCAATTGTAGACAGCAAGGCCTACAAGATGACCCGTTTGAATCAGAAGCTAATCGATAGTTTGTACAAAACGCTGCCTCTTCCTGAACGGGTGAAGATCAACAACCGGATTATCAGCAATACCATGCAAAAGGCCATTGCTAGCAAAGACCGGATCTTGGCCAATAGAGGCGCCGACTTTGCGCGAGGCAGCTGGACGAACAACCCCCAGCGTGGCTACCAAACGTACGAGCAGAACATGCTGAACTTCTACCGCGCAACCCATGACACGACCAGTTACCTGCGGCAGGCATCTATGTTTTACGACCGCTACTACATGACCTTATCGAATGATTCGGTGCAGGCTAGGGCAGTGCGCGAGCGGGCTGCGCGAATGGCGCGTATGCGCAATGCTGCCTCAGCTACGAGCAGAGATTCAGCGGCCAATAGCAAGCTAACGGCCGCAACGGTTGCTCCTAGCTCCTTTGTAGTAGAGCTAAACAGTGCTGCTTGGGAAGTATACAAAACCGGCACGCGCACCACTCAGTATCTAACCAAAGCCCTAGCATGGAGCAAACGAACGATAAGCCTCGATCCGCACGCCTACAACTACGATACGCTCGCTCACCTGCTATACCGCCTACAATTCTTCAGCGAGGCAGAAGCCATGCAACAGCAAGCTATTGCCCTAGCTGAAAAGGAGCGTACCGATCCTACGCAATACCGGAAAGAGCTACAGAAAATAAAAGCGCGGCAACTGTAGCAGCCTGACCTAACGCATTGCTATTCCACGCCCACCGTCCGCCGAATACCTAGCTTTTTCATGCGAGCCTCTAGGGTTTTGGCGTTGATGTCTAGAAGAACCGCTGCGCCGTTCGGGCCACTCACCCGGCCGCCGGTGCGCTTAAGCGCCGCCAGAATATGGTCGCGCTCCTGGTCACGTAGCGTTTTGATAGCGCCGTGATCGGGGAGAGGGATGGGTGGTGAAGCCTGCGCCGCTGCCGCCGAGAAGCCGGCGAACTCCAAGAAGGGCCCGGTTGAGACGATAACCGCTTGCTCTAGCACGTGCTCTAGCTCCCGGATGTTACCGGGCCAGCTGTACTGCTGCATCGCGCGCAAGTCTCGCTCGCGCAAGCCACGTACGGGTTTGGCCATCTTCTTCGTCAGCCGCTCCAAGAAGAATCGAATAAGGGGCTCAATATCCTCAGGTCGTTCGCGCAGGGCCGGCAGCTTGATGGGAAACACGTTGAGGCGATAGTACAAGTCGGCGCGGAAATGGCCAGCCGCTACTTCGTCTTCCAAGATGCGGTTTGTGGCCGCAATAATGCGAGTGTCGGTCTTGATAACGCGCCGGCCCCCAATTCGCTCAAACTCCTTTTCCTGCAACACACGCAGCAGCTTGGCTTGCAAATCGAGTGGTAGTTCACCGATTTCATCCAAGAAAATAGTGCCACCATCAGCTAGCTCAAACTTACCGATGCGTCGATCCACTGCCCCCGTGAAAGCACCTTTCTCGTGACCGAATAGCTCGCTCTCAATTAGTTGGGCTGGTAAGGCTGCGCAGTTAAGTTTGATAAGGGCACGGTCGCGGCGCGGCGAGAGGTTATGCAAGGCGCGGGCAGCTAGCTCTTTGCCAGTACCCGTTTCGCCCGTCACTAGCACCGTGGTATCGGTGGGCGCTACTTGCTGAATACGCGTGAGAGCGGGCTGCAAAGCGGGGCTATTGCCAATGAACTCGCCGAAGTTGGCCGTGGTGTTAATTTCGTCCATCAGGTAGGTCCGTTCCCGTTCTAGCTGGGCTCGCAGGCTCTCGATCTGCTCGAAGGCAAATAGGTTTTGCAGAGCCAGCGTGATCTGGGGTACCAGGCCCATAATTAGCTCTAGGTCTTCTTCAGTGAAGCTGCTGTTCTGGCGGCTTGATAAGATGAGTGCAGCCGCTCGGTCGTCTTGTACCCAGAGAGGTGCCGTCATAATGGAGCACGTACCATACTGCTGCCGGATCTTATCGAACAAACGATAGTCTTTGGCTAGGGCCGCAAACTTCTCATCGGAGTACAGCGCGGGCTGCACGAACAGCTCGAAGGCCTCGGCTTCCATTTCGTTGTAGTTGGGTACGTCATTCCAGCGGTTCGGGTCGAGCGGCTCAAAGGTGCCATCTGCTTCTTTGCGTAGCTCAACGAGCGCCTCACGGTTGCCACCCTGCCGCCGGATGCGCACCCCAAAGTAGTCGTAGGGCACTACCCGGTTTATCTCGGTGGCTACCCGCTGGAAAAGCTGCTCCCGCTCCTTGATGGTAAGCAGGGCATTGTTCACGGCCAGCTGAATGGTCTTTTCTCGTTCGCGCCGTGCAATCTCTTCAAAGGCGATTGTATTGCTGACGGCCACGGCTACTAGGCTACTGATCTTCTCTAGCAACCTCACGTCAGCATCACCGAAGCTAGGGTGTTTGCGCGATGCTAGGCACAGCAAGCCCACTTGCGTGCCCCCCGTGCGCATGGGCGCAATGGTAATGTAGTGGATGCCCTGCTCGACCATAAGGCAGAAAGGCGAGTCAGGATACTGATCCAGCACCTCTTGAATCTTGATGGTATGTACCTCGGGGTTGCGCAGGAAATATTCCGTTGCTGTTCCAGCTACCAAGCTAGGTGTTGTAACGCCTTTGTGGGGTAAGTTGGCACTGGTCAGGTAGTCACGGAGAAATAAGCGCTTGTAGCGCCCTTCCGGATCAAGCGTAACAATGACAATTGTATCGAAGGGGAAAATGAGCCGCAGCTTCTCCGTTACGATTTTAAACAGCGAATCCTTGTCGCGCGTCGTGGCAATGGCTTCGTTTAGATAAAGCAATAGCGATTCGTCTTGGTTAGACAAAGCAGGAGATGCAACTGGTTGAATTGCCATAAGTAGCTGCTATATGCTGAGTTAATAAAATGCTTTTTCGCCTAGCAAAGATACCATTTAAAAGGCTAATTTTCCTGATATTTAAGAAAAAATAGTTAGGATATTCTCAAATATCAGGAAAATTTAGACTCGTCAGTAGTGCTGGTAGCAGTGGATTAAAGAAATTTTAATAAATTATTTGCATGATTATCAAATACTTAAAAATAAAAATCCGCTGTGAAGTAACCGATGGCACAAGGTTAGGTAAGAGAAGAGCAACAACAAGTCGTACACTCGTATGCATTTTCGACCTCAACTTGCCGCACCACTTTTCGCCTTCAGCCTTCTGACGGCGGGTGTAGCACATGCTCAAACGGCCACGCCGGCCGATTCACTTACCCTCGATGCTACTATCCGTGCCGTCTTAGAAGCCAACCCGAACATCATGAGCTTGCAGGAGCAGGTGAATGCTGCACAAGGGCGCGTTGCTCAGAGCCGCACGGGTTATCTGCCCTATGTAACAGGAACTGCTACGTATACCCGCGTCGATCCGGTGGTAAAGCTGCCACTCGGTGACCAGGTGTTCCAGCTAGCTCCTAACAACAACTACGATACCCACATCACGGCCCAGTACATGCTGCTGGACTTCGGCAAGAATGCCGCGACCGTCAACGCCGCCACTGCCGCTGCTACTACGGTAGCCGACAACGTGGTGACAGGCCAGCGCGACCTCGCCTACGAAGCCGTGCAGGTATACTACTCCATCTTGTTCTTGCGCCAGGGAATCCGAGTGCAGGAGTCGCAAATTGCTTCGCTCCAGCAGCACCAGCGCGAAATGGAAAAGCGCGTGCAAGGTGGCGTGAGCACGCAGTTTGACGTGACGAGCACCCAGGTGCGCATCGCCCAAGCACAAGATACCCGCATCGATCTGCAAAATCAGCTGCACAACCAGCAGGCTGAGCTAGCTCGCTTGCTGCACCGCCCCGAGTACGCCGAAGTGCCCGTGCGGGGAGCCTTCACCTACAACCCGCAGCAGGTAGACGTGAATGCGATGTTCACGCAGGCCGCCGAAAATCGGCCTGAAGTGAGAGCCGCTCGCGACGCTGAAGCTGCGGCCACTGCCCAATTGCGACTGGTGGAGAAGAGCAATTTGCCTAGCCTAGGTGCACAAGCGCAGGCTGGTGGCAAAAACGGCTACGTGCCTCAACTGGATCGATTTCGTGCTAACTCGGTAGTTGCTCTGCAATTGGCAGTACCAATTTACGATGGTAACCGCAACAAGAACCAGCGGGTGGAAGCCACGGCTAACATCCGGGCTGCGCAGGCTCGCATCCAAGACACGCAAAACCGGGTGCGCTCGGATGTGCAGCAAGCAGTGAACAACATGCAGTCGAGCAGTGCCCGCTATGATAACTCAACCGTTCAGGTAAACCAAGCCACCGATGCTCTAAACCGAGCTAAGTCGCGCTACCGCTACGGTGTAGGCACCAACCTTGATGTGTTGGATGCTGAGACGCAGCTGGCGCAAGCCCGCCTCTCGCGCTTGCAATCTATCTACAACTACACCATCGGGCAGTACCAACTCAAGCGCGCCACCGGCGAGCAAATTTGGTAAAGAGTAGCTGAGTGACTAAGCATTTGACTAAGGCTTTTCAACGGTCTTACCTAGCTCATTAGTCGCCTCTTACTTAGTTACTCCGTTACGCAGTTATTCTCTCATGAATCTCACCACAGTTCTTTGTCCGCTTGATTTCTCGGTTGCTTCGGCCCCGATCGTGCGGTACGCTACTGCACTGGCCGCTGCAACGGGAGCTGAGCTTCGGTTAGTACACGTGCTAGAGCCGCAGTTGAAAGTGGCCGTTCCTTCAGCCTCTCGCGACCTAGAGGTGGCACGGTATCTAGCTACGTACCGGGCCATGGCTGAAGAGGCCGGCGCCCGGGTGAGTACCGTGCTGTTGCAGGGTGATGCCGCCACCGAAATTGTGGAGGAAGCCAAGCGCCATCCCGCCGATCTGGTTGTTATAGGAGCACACGGCCAAACGGGCCTCACTCGCTTCCTGATGGGCAGCACTGCTGAAGCCGTTGTTCGGACCGCCTCGTGCGCCACTTTACTCGTAAAACCTTGTGCTACTGACACTCTGTATCGTCAGTCAGCGTAGTAGCTTCTGGGATGCCCCAGAAAGTCTAGGTGCCTATCGGGCGCCAACTCATCGGAAGGCATTTCATCTTCATTTCTCTTTCTCTGAAATTTTCCTCTAAGCTTTTTATATGGCAACCTCTGTTCAACACGATCCGGCCGTAGCGCCAAATCAACACGCTGCTCAGCCTCCCGTAGTCGAAGTGGATGAGCAACCAGAAGGTCGCTCTAAGCGCCCCATTATTCTTGTTATCCTAGCCCTGATCTTGTTGGTAGGCGGCTACTTCGGGTGGCAGCGCTACCAGTTTGGTCAAGCCCACGAAGACACCGACGACGCCCAAGTAGAAGGCGACGTGTATCCCATCATCCCTCGCGTAGGTGGCCCCGTGGTGCAAGTGAAAGTGCAGGATAACCAAACTGTCAAGAAAGGTGACGTGCTCGTGACGCTCGACCCCGCTGATTATCAGCAGCGCGTAGATGCTGCCCAAGCTGCTCTCGCTGCCGCCCAGGCTAACGTAATAGCGGCTCGCACCTCCATCGGTACGGCTCAAGCCCAAGTGAGTGCTGCTCGTGCTACTATCGGGGTGAGTGCCGCCAACCGCGCCCGCTTGCAGAAAGACTTGCAGCGCAGCACCTTCCTACGTAAAGAAGATATCATCCCGCAAAGCGACTACGATGCGGTGCAAGCTAACCTAGAATCGACTACGGCTCAGCGCGCCACAGCCGAACAGCAAGTACGCGTTGCCAGCCAGCAAGTCGCCTCGGCTCAGCAGCAAGTAGCAGTAGCACAAGCCGTAGTAAAGCAGCGTCAGACGGACCTCGACAATGCTAAACTGCAACTCAGCTACACGACCATCACGGCTCCTGGCAACGGGGTAGTAAGCCGCAAGAACGTGCAGCCTGGTCAAGTAGTAGCACCAGGTCAGCAGCTCATGGGCCTCGTAGCCAGCGAGCGTACCTGGGTGGTAGCTAACTTCAAAGAAACGCAGTTGGAAAACATGAAAGTGGGCCAGCCCGTGAGCATTGAAGTAGACGCTTACCCCAACGAAGAGTTCCAGGGCCACATCGAGTCGCTATCGGCTGCTACGGGCGCCCGCTTTGCCCTGCTGCCCCCCGACAACTCGACCGGTAACTTCGTGAAAGTAACTCAGCGCGTGCCAGTGAAGATCGTGCTCGACAAAGTAGACCCTGAGCACCCACTGCGCGCCGGTATGAGCGTGACAGCCACGGTGAAAGTAAAATAAGTTTAGTGCATAGTGCTTAGTGCCGGGTGCTTAGTATGGATGATAGCGCACCCGCACTAGGCACTTATGTGTTGAACCTTAAGTCTTAAAACATTGGAAACTGGATTCACCAAATGGATTATCGTCATCACGGTGGTGATGTGCTGCTTGCTCGAGCTGATTGATACCAGCATCGTGAACGTGGCCCTCACCCAGATGATGGGTAACCTTTCGGCTACGCAGCAGGAGGTAAGCTGGGTGGTGGCGTCGTACGCCATTGCCAACGTTATCGTAATTCCGATGACGGGTTTCCTCGGCGAGCAGTTTGGCCGCAAAAACTATTACCTAGCTTCTGTTATCCTCTTTACCCTCGCCTCAATGGCTTGTGGTCAGAGCACTGATATTTGGGAGCTGGTGGCTTTCCGCTTTATCCAAGGTGTGGGTGGCGGTGCTCTAATGGCTACTTCGCAAGCTATTCTGATTGATACCTTCCCGCCCAATCAGCTAGCTCTCGGCCAGGCTTTGTTCGGCATGGGTGTTATCATCGGCCCAACGATTGGCCCAACTCTCGGCGGCTATATCGTGGACAACTACGACTGGCCCTGGATTTTCTACGTGAATGTGCCGGTGGGTATCCTAGCTTCTATCTTCACGGCTCTCTTTATCCGCGACCCTGATCGTATCAAGAATGCTATTCCACGGCCTTTTGGTCAGATCGACTGGGCCGGTGTGTTCTTGCTGATCCTAGGTGTGGGCTCGTTGCAGTTGGTGTTGGAGCAAGGCGAGCGGGAAGACTGGTTTGAGGAGCCTTACATTGTATGGTTTACTGTCCTGACCATTATCGGCATGGTAGGTTTCGTATGGCGCGAACTAACTGCCAAGCAGCCGATCGTTGATCTGCGCGTCCTGGGCAAGAGCCGTAACCTTTCGATTGGCGCCTTCTTGTCGTTTATCCTAGGTTTTGGTCTGTTCGCTTCGGTGTTCGTTTTCCCGATCTTCTGTCAGCGTATCCTCGGCTTCTCGGCTGAGCAGACGGGTTACTTGCTGCTACCAGGAGCATTGCTCTCCGGCTTCATGATGCCGGTAGTAGGTAAAATGATCCAGGCAGGCGTTTCGCAGAAGTTCATGCTGCCCGTTGGCTTTGCTGTGTTCTTCATCTTCTCATTCTGGATGAGCACCCAGATTACGCCAATGGCCGGGCAGAGTGACTTCTTCTGGCCGCTGATGCTCCGGGGCTTTGGTTTGAGCCTGCTGTTCTTGCCTATCACGACAATGTCGTTGTCGGGTATTAGCGGCAAAGACGCTGGTCAGGCCGCTGGTCTTACCGGTATGATTCGGCAGCTAGGTGGTTCCTTCGGGGTAGCTCTGGTGGGTACCTACTTGGAACGCGCCACGATGCACAACCGCGTAGCACTGCTCCCAAACATCTCGCTCTACAGCCCCGAAACGCAACAGCGCCTACAAGGCTTCATTGCTGGCTTCATGGCTCAAGGCTCAGACATGGTGAAAGCGCAACAGCAAGCTTACGCGGCCCTAGAAGGTGCGCTAATGAAGCAAACGGCTATCATCACTTATGCTCAAATCTTCTTAATGATTGGTGGTTTCTTCTTGCTGTGCCTGCCGCTGGTGCTCCTCATTAAGCGTGCTAAACCTGGCGAAAAAGTAGACCTGAACGCCGCTCACTAAAGAGTGGCTGAGTGACTGAGTACTCTTTCATTTCAGCTTATTACAACAAAAAGCCTGTCAGCTAGCTGACAGGCTTTTCTTTATTTATCTAATGCTTTACTTAGTGCGAAGCCACTCAGGCACTCTAGCGAAGTTATTGATACTGTATGTATAGCGGCTTCGGTGTGAGTTCGGCCAGTACTTCTTTTGGCGTCATCATGTGGTGAGGAGCAGGCCTAGGGTCGTACTCATAAAAGAGTTTGAAGCCAGTGTACTGTACTGGTTGGGTCTGGATGTAATCGTGGTACGAGTCCTTTTTGAGGATGGGGTTGCCCCAGCCGTCCATGTGCATCACCACCTGCACGCGTGGGTCTAGCTTGATGTTTTTGTAGTTGGTAATCATGCCCTGCGTAAAGCGGTGCACCGTCAGCACTTTCGGGGGCAAGTGGTTTTCACTCACGATGCGCGCCAGGAAGTTGATGGCGTAGTTCACATCCTTGGCATCGTAGGTGCCGATCTTTTTTCCGGGGCGCACTCCTTTTGTCTGCATCGCAAACTCGGGGTCGATGCCCATGTGCACGATGGGGTCCTTTAGGTAAGGCTCCAGCTTGTGCAGTTCATGCTCCAAATCGCTCAGGCCCACTTGCACATCTAGGAACAGGATGCAGTTATGCTCTTTTGCCCAACTGATCGTTTCCTCGATGGTCGCTTTGGAGTTCATCAGGCGGTATTTACCATCCTTGCCTGGTGCGCCTTGGGCGGTGATGGTCACGCTGTGCAGCGCCGGCTGAATAGGTAAGCTAGAGTCAGCGGCTTGCCACTCTTTCAACACGCCCTCAAACTTGCGGAACATCTTTTCTTTCGGCTCCCGCCCTAGGATGCCCATGCCCTTAGACCGGATGTTACCATAGAAGGCTACGATGCGGTGCCCTGGCAGAATGGAGCCTGGCAGTTGCCCGTTTTTTCTGGCGATAGAATCAGCCTTGAGCGAGTCGCGGCGCATGGCTTCCATTTTCAGCTTCAAGCTGTCGATGGGCGCGGGTGAAGTAGGTACTTCAGCGGTGGGCTTGCCGTCGGGGCTGCTGCTCTCTGGGTGGTTGCTGCAGCTTGATAAGTAGGCTAACGAAACAAGGCCCACGAAGGGCAGCACAGTGGTTAGAGATTTGAAATAAGACACTACTAAAAAAGTTAATTAGGGAAGGGAGACATCAAAGAAACCGCTTTCCGTTTAAATAAAAATTGTTGCTGATGAGGGAATTGCTGAGCTCGACAGTTGCCTGATAAACTTAAAATGCTGCTTTTAAGCTGACTATGATTATTGCGTCTGCCTTTTGAGCGCGTCTTTAAAAGATTATAAAGTATAAAAAACGTGCAGTTACGAAGCGCCGCTTTACTGATACTGAATATAGAGCGGGTTAGGGCGCAGGGTGGCTACTTCTTGGGGCGTCATCAGCCGCGACTCGTTTCGACGGTCGTTTTTATAGAAGATTTTGAAGCCCGTGTACTGTACAGGTTCCCGCACGATGAACTTGCGGTAGGAGCCGCGCTTAATGCTAGGTGTACCCCAGCCATCCATGTGCATCACGATCTGCACGCGAGGATCGAGCTTGATAGCTTGGTAGTTGGTAAGCATATCCTGCCGGAAACGGTGCACTACTAGCACTTTGGGCGGCAGCTGGTTTTCGCTCACAATGCGCGCCAAGAAGCGACGAGCGTAGTTCACGTCGGTAGCATCGAACTCGCCAACTTCTGTACCCGGCCGCGCCCCCGATTTCATCGAAAACTCGGGGTCGATACCTAGGTGCACGAAGGGCAAACGCAGAAACTTCTCCAAGCGAGGCAGCTCCTCGGGTAAGGTACTCAGGCCCACTTGCACGTCCAGAAATACGAGGGCGTGCTGTTCGCGGCCCCAGTTCACGACGCGCTCAAGCACTGAATCGGGGAGGGCCATGCGGTATTTGCCGTCGGCGCCAGCGTCGTGCTGAGCTATCACAGCTATAGCGTGCAGGGCAGGACGCACAGGGGTTTTCGGATCGGCAGTCTCCCACTCTTTCACCTGTTCGCCAAGGCGGCGAAGCATTTCCTGCTTTGGATACTGCCCAAGCACTCCCATTTTGGTGTGCTTAAGGTTGCCATAGTATGCTACAATTCGGCTGTCAGGCAGAATAGTGCCTGGGAGATGCCCGCCTGCTTGCGCTATTGAATCGGCATGCAGAGAATCTTGATATACTAGGTGCTGCCGAATCTTAACAAACTGCTCCGGCGATAAGGCCTTGCTGTGGCTGCCTTGCTCGGTGCAGCCTGCGGGCATTGCTACCGACGCCCAGAAGCTAAGGAAAAGGCCAAAAAGAGGTGAGCAGGTGAGCTTGAAAGAAAACACAGGCACTACAGTTACAGCATACGAGCTTCTAAGATACTACCTACTCAACAACATACGATATGGTCAGGCCTCGTTTTGTTAAATTTTGAGGCGTGCGGTTTCGCCACCCATGGTATAAACGGATGCTGTACCACACACTGCAAAAGACCCTTTATGATGAATAGAGTGGCACTCATTCCGGATAGTCAATAGCTGATCTTCGCCGAACCTGCTAGACCACCTAGGTCATACGTTTTCCTCCCAACGTTTAGTTGCACACCACCAACCCCACTGGCTCACTGCCGCGGTGTTGCTTGGCGTACTCGGAGGGAGACATGTTGTAGATCTTCTGAAACTCGGTTCGGAAGTGCTTTAGGTCTTGCATACCAACCTGGTAGGCAATATCAGACACGCGCAAGTGGGTGCTGCTCAATAGCTGCGCCGCTCGCTTCAACCGTACGTCGCGGATAAAGGCTACCACCGATTGCCCGGTAATGCTTTTCACCCGGCGGTAAAAGAAAGACTGGCTCATGCCCATTTCGCGTATCAGCACCTGCACATTGAAGTCGAGGTCAGAAAGGTTGTCTTCCACCACTTTCATGGCTTTTTCCAGGAACAGCTTGTCTTCCTCGGGAATGACGGCCTCCGTAGGCTCCAGCAGAATCTGGCGCTGGTAAAACTCGCGCGTTTTGAGCCGGTTACGCAGAATAGCAGAGACCTTCGCTTGCAGCAGCTTTGGATTAAATGGTTTGCTGACGTAATCGTCGGCGCCGTTTTCCAGCCCTTCCAGCTCGTGAACGGCGGCCGTGCGCGCCGTCAGTAATACCACGGGAATGTGCAGGGTTTTAGGGTTCTGCTTGATCTTTTGGCAGAGTTCCAGCCCGTTGCCGTTGGGCATCATCACATCACTAATGACCAGATCCGGTAGTAGTGCTTGCGCGAAGGCCCATCCTTGTGCTCCGTCGATGGCTACCATTACTTCATAGTCAGGACGAAACAACTGCTCTACATAATGCCGCACATCGTCGTTGTCCTCCACAATAAGCAAGCGACGGGTGCCGGCAGCTAGCTCTTCCGCTGCTTCCGGCAAGTGCTCTGTTATGGCTAAACTGATGGGCGTCTCAGGCGCCTGGAAGGTTGGCTCGGCGCTGGCTTCTGTCGGCGCGAGGTCTGCGGGAGCTAGGTGTTCCCGCCCGAAGGGCAGCCGAACCGTAAATGTAGTTCCTTGGCCTACTGCACTCTCCACCGTAATTTCTCCGGCGTGACGCTCTACAAACTGCTTTACCAAGGACAAGCCAATGCCCGTACCCATCATACGCAGGGTTTCGGTTTGGGAGGCTTGATAATAAGCATCGAAGATGTTTGCCAGATCGGATGGCTTCATGCCAATTCCTTGGTCAATTACCTTCAGTTCTAGGTAGTTGTCAATTAGCCCGTGGGCTCCGAAAGTAGCCGCGCTTTCCGGGTCGCCTACTACCGCAGCAGTCAGCGTGATAGTGCCGTGTTCGCGGGTGTACTTGAAGGCATTAGACAGCAGGTTGGTCAGTACGATTTCGAGCTTGCCTGGATCAAAGTAAAGCTCTACCGGCTCGGGTGGGGCCAGCAGTGAATACGCTAGGTCACGTTCTTCGGCTTTCAGTTTGAAAATCAAGAAGATTTCTGTCACAAAGCCGATAATGTCACCGCGGGTGGCGCGCAGGGGAACCTGACCGGCTTCCACCTTACGAAAGTCGAGCAATTGATTAACGAGCTCTAGCAGCTTACGCGTCTGCTTGTGCATAAGCAGAATGTTATCCTTTAAGCCCGCAAATCGGTTAGCCGCCGTGAGTAGCTCTTCCATCGGACCTAGGATGAGCGTTAGTGGGGTGCGCAGCTCGTGGGAGACGTTGGTAAAGAAGCTCAGCTTCAGGTCGGTAAGCTCCTTCTCCTTCTCAACCCGAAACTTCTCTAAGGTTAGCTTACTCTTCAAGCCTTGCTGCGCCATCGTAACCCGGCGGTAAAGCAGTAGGGCGCCAGATAAAGCCAAGCTGTACAGTAAGTAGGCCCACCACGTTTTCCACCATGGGGGCAAGATGGTGAACTGCAACGTAGCCGGTTCTTTCGACCAGAGCCCGTCGCCATTGCTCGCTTTCACCAAGAAGGTGTAGTTACCGGGCTGCAAGTTGGCAAAACCAGCCGTGCGCTGCCCCGGCGCGGCAGCTACCCAATCTGTGTTGTAACCTACTAACTGGTAGGCGTAGTGGTGCTTGTTGGGCGTGGCATAATTCAAGCCCACGAACTCCACGGAGAAGTCGTTTTCATCCGCCCGAATGGCAATCGTTTGCGGGCGGGCCAGATCCTTGGTGAGCAATACACGCTTGTTAATTAGCTCACCCACAGCCACTGACTTGTTGGCAATACGCAAGCCAGTGATGCGCACCACGGGCGGGTACGGGTTCGTTTGGATCGCGCGGGGCTTGAAGTAGCTGATGCCGTTGATGCCTCCGAAGTACAGCGTGCTATCCTGGGCACGGCAGGCGGCACCGATCTTGAAGGAGTTGCTTTGCAGGCCGTCTTCTACGTCGTAGAGTAGGTAGCGGTGGGTAGTAGGCGTGACGCGGTACAAGCCCGTGCCCCCAATCCAGAGGTGCCCATCCTCATCAGCCAGAATGCTTTCCACGTCGCTTTCGGGCATCCATTGGTTACAGCGTCGGATGGTTTCGCGGCCTTGCAGATCGGTTTGTAGCTGATGGAGGCCACCGCCGATAGTACCTATCCAGAGCGTCCCTTGCTTATCCTGCAATAGAGGCCAGGTATAGTTGACGCTTAAGCTGTTAACGTTGTGCTTGTCGTACGTAAAACGCTTCAGCAGTACTAGCGAGTCAGCCGTTACGCGCAGCTTGAGCAGGCCCGCGTCGCGGGTGCTGGCCCAGAGCACATCTTTCTTGCGGTCGTACAGAAGGCAAGTGAAGTGGTCAGTGGGCAAGCCTGTAGCGCGGCGATACGTTTTCAGATGCTTGCCAGCCCGACTAAACCTAGCTAATCCGGCGTTGAAGGTGGCCACCCACATGGTCGCGTAGCGGTCCTCCACGATGCTTTCAATGCTGGTCGCTACTTTATCGGGCTGAGTTGAGAGGGCCGCAAAGCGTGCCAATACTTCGTGCTCCCCTTCCCGCTTAAGCGTGTAGAGCCCGTGGGTGCGGGTGCCGAGCCATAGGGTACCGTCGGAAGCCTGCACAATGCTCGACACATCCACACCGGTTCCGTCGCCCGACTGCTGCCAGCTTAGGTAGTTGTGATAGGTTTTGCGAGCTAGGTCGTAGCGCGAGAAGCCGTTGCGAGTGCCAATCCAAAGCAGGTTCTTCGCTTCTTCTTTGTAAATGGCATTGACGTAATTATTAGGAAGCGTAGGTTCACTTGTCAGCTGGTGTTGGAGCTGGCCGAAAGGCTTTTGGCGGAGATCAACCCGGTTCAACCCACCCGCCGAAGCGGCCAACCACAACACTTGGTTTTGATCTTCAAAGAGCTGATGCACCCGCTCCGACTGCAAGCTGAAGGGGTCACCGCCTACTGGCAAAAAGAGAGTAGGCTTGGTGGGCTGAAGGGGCGGGGCTATGCCCGTTACGGCCGCCGCTTGCCACAGGTACAAGCCATAATCAGTACCGACCCACAACCGCCCAAACGAGTCCAGGCGCAAATCATGAATGTCCCGGCAGGCCTGTGGCAAGGGGTGTGAAGCTAGGTCGCGCACGTGAAGCCGGCTCCGGCGCGACACCCAAAACACTTGGTGGGTAGTCCCAATCCAGAGGTCGCCGCGGCGGTCGAGGTGTACGGCGCGAACGGTGGCAACCGCAAGGGGGACAGCGCGAGTTGCCAGCGACTCGGGTAAGGAGGCACCCGCGTCTACTATCCGCAATCCCGACCCTAGGGTGCCCACCCAAATTTGACCTTCTGGCGTGGCTACTAAGCTCAGTACTTGGTAGTTCGTGCTGCCATTTTCGGTTAGCCTGACTTGCCGTAAGCTAGCTAGCTTTCCCTGAGCCGTAAAGCTCAACACAAAAAGACCATCGTGCTGGGTTCCTACCCACAAGCGCTCATGTACATCGGAGGTGATGCCCACCACGTCGGATTCTGCCAACTGGCGGGCTAACGAGCGGTAAGCGGGTGGCGCATATTGCTCCTTGATGTTGAGGAAACGGTCGTGGTCGGCATCGTAGTAGCTGAGGCCGCTGCTTTCGGCACCGACCCACAAGCGGCCATTGGGGCCCACGTGGAAAGCCCGCACGCGGTTGCCGGATAAGCCATTGGAGGAGTTTACGGGCAGGATATATTTCTTCAGGCCGTAGCCATCGTAGCGGTTGATGCCTCGGTTGGTTCCGACCCAAATAAAACCGGCGCGGTCTTGCACCACGGCCATAGCGTCACTGTGCGATAGGCCATCGTTGACGGTAAGGTGTTCAAATCGGAATTCTCCGGGCGCGCTTTGGGCAAGGCCGCTTGTGCACGCTACCCCTATCATGAAGAGGAGTAGAGCTTGGGAAACTAGCCACTTCATAGCGTATAAATTCAACCCCGAAAGGAGGGAAAAAGCGAAGGTGTATTGAAGCCACAAACGGCTCGGTTCAGGTCCTTTCGAAAGCCAATTCAGAGCCGATAAACAAAACCTAGGCTACTGCCTCAACCGCTCGTCCTCCGAATGAAGCCTTTCTTGAAGGCCGACCAATTTACCCCTTTTTTGGTTGAAAAGTCCCGATTTAGTTAAATAAGAAGCGGTAGAATCCTGTTTTTGCTGCGTTCAGACCAATTTCCCGCCTCTTTTTTATCAAAATCCCCCTGCTTCAGACCAGCCTGCTCTGGTAGTTTTAGGGCCTGATAAGAGCGCTTTTCTTTTCCGCACGAAAAGCCCGTCTGCTTGCCATTAGTAGGGTGAGCAAACCAGGTGATAAACGTCTGCTGCTTCGGCGGCCTGCAACACGACTATTTCCCACGCTGCACAAGACCTAGTTAGGGTAGCTCTACTGATAAGAGTTGCCGGAGAATTCAACTTCAGTCCTTCAGGAGAGTGCTTACCGGAGCAGTCCGGCTGCTGGTAGGGCCAAGCCAACCACAAACGATTGCGGCGAATACTTCAGCTTCCCGCCACACCTTTTAGTAACCCAGTACCCGACCCCTTCTTCCGCTTAACTCCACCATGAAAAATCTTTTCTGGCTTCTCTTATTCTTTAGTACCTGCCTGCTGCCGGTGGCTGCCGATGCCCAAGTGGCAAAGCACACCTTTGCCTTGGGCGACGAAAACTTCCTGCTCGACGGTAAGCCGTTTCAAATGATTTCGGGCGAGCTGCACTACCCCCGCGTGCCGCGGGAAGCATGGCGGGCCCGCATGAAAATGGCGAAGGCTATGGGCCTGAACACGATAGGGACCTACGTATTCTGGAACCTGCACGAGCCGCAGAAAGGTAAGTTCGACTTCACCGGCAACAACGACATTGCAGCCTTCGTGAAGATGGCGCAGGAGGAAGGTCTCTGGGTGGTGCTGCGACCTAGCCCCTACGTGTGCGCCGAGTGGGAATTTGGTGGCTACCCGTACTGGTTGCAAAACGAGAAAGGCCTCGTAGTGCGCAGCAAGTCGCCGCAGTTTCTGGCCGAGTACAAAGCGTATATCCAGGAAGTTGGCAAGCAGCTCGCGCCCTTGCAGATCAACCACGGCGGACCGGTGCTCATGGTGCAGGTAGAGAACGAATACGGCTTCTACGCCAGCGACAAAGAGTACCTAGCTATCAATCGCAAGCTGTTCCAAGATGCTGGCTTCGATGGCCTGCTCTACACCTGTGACCCCGGTGCCAAGGTGAAAGAGGGGCACTTAGAAGGTTTGCTGCCGGCCGTGAATGGCTGGGACGACCCCAACAAGGTAAAGCAAGTCGTGCGCGAAAACCACGGCGGCAAGGGGCCCTTCTTCATTGCCGAGTGGTACCCGGCTTGGTTTGATTGGTGGGGCGCTCCGCACCACACCGTGCCGGCCTCCAAGTACACCGGCCGCCTCGATACGGTGCTGGCTGCAGGCCTGTCCATCAACATGTACATGTTTCATGGGGGCACTACGCGCGGCTTTATGAACGGCGCCAACTTCAGCGACACGGTCGCCTACGAGCCCCAGATCAGCAGTTACGACTACGATGCGCCGCTGGACGAAGCCGGTAATGCTACCCCCAAATTCATGGCGTTTCGCAGTGTCATTGAGAAGCACTTGCCCGCCGGCGTGAAGCTGCCCCCGGTGCCCGCTGCCAAGCCCACTATCACGCTGCCCGCCGTGCAGCTCACGCAAGCTGTGAGCCTGTTCGACATGCTACCTTCGCCGAAAGCCAATGCCACGCCGCTCACCTTCGAAGACCTAGGTCAGGCGTACGGCTACGTGCTGTATCGCGCTACAGTGCCGGGCGGCACGACCAGCACCCTGAAGATCAAAGACCTGCGAGACTATGGAGTAATCTTCGTGGATGGTAAGCGGGTGGGCGTGCTGGACCGCCGCCTAAAGCAAGACAGCCTGGCCATCACCCTGCCTAAGGGCTCAGCGCGGTTGGAAATCTTGGTAGAAAACCTAGGTCGGATCAACTTCGGCAAGTACCTGTTGCAAAACCACAAGGGCATCACCGAGAAGGTGTTGCTGGGCGGCAAGGAGGTGAAGAACTGGCAGATGTTCAGCCTGCCGTTCGAGCGGGCCGATGCCTCCTTGTTCAAAACCAAAACCGCCACCAAGGCCCTTGCCGGCCCTTCCGTAAAGCACGGCACCTTCACCCTCACCCAAACCGGCGATACCTACCTGGACATGCGCACTTGGGGAAAAGGCTCGGTGTGGCTCAATGGGCATAACCTAGGTCGCTACTGGCAAGCCGGCCCCCAGCAGACATTGTATGTGCCGGTGGAGTGGCTTAAGAAGGGTGAAAATGAAGTCGTTGTGCTGGAGATGCTGAAGCCCGAGCAAACTACCCTGAAGAGTTTACCCAAACCCATCCTGAGCAGCTTACCGTCCCCGGCCGTGGGAAAACTCGACTGAGTCCCACCGCCGCTTTTCCATTTATTTCTCACTCTACTTCCCACCACCTTATGAACAATCTGATACCCAAGAAGGGGTACATGGTGTGCTTTCTTCTCTTCTTCCTGTCGATGACGGGGGCTTTTGCGCAGACAGCTGTCAAAGGAACCGTGAAAGACAACACTGGCTCAGGCCTGCCCGGCGTTACGGTGCTGCTGAAGGGCACCACCGTCGGGGCCGCCACCGATACCCAAGGCAACTTCACCCTGAGCGTGCCCGATGCTGCCACGGGTGTGCTTCAATTCTCTTTCGTGGGCTACAAGCAGCAGGAGGTAGCCCTTGCCGGCCGCACGACGGTAGACGTGACACTAGGCGTCGACACGAAGGCCCTGGATGAAGTCGTAGTAGTTGGCTACGGCACCCAGGAAAAGCGCAGCCTCACCAACGCCGTGACGACCGTGCAAGGCCAAGAGCTTTCCAAGCTTACGGTGTCTGACGTGGGCAGCGCGCTGCAAGGCAAAGCCGCTGGCGTATCGGTAGTAGGCGCGGGTTCGGAGCCTGGCGCGTCGCCCCAAATTTTGATTCGTGGCCTTTCGACTATCAACGGCAACAGTCCGCTGCATGTGGTGGATGGTTTGCCGGTAGCGAACATCAATTACCTGAACCCAAAAGACATAGCTAGCTTAAGCGTGCTCAAAGACGCCGCTTCGGCGGCTATCTACGGCTCGCGGGCAGCCAACGGCGTTATCCTGATTACGACCAAAGCAGGCGTGAAAGGCGAGCCAAAGATCACGCTCGACGTGACCTACGGCGTATCGAACCCAACGAAGACGCCCGACATGGCGTCGGGCAGCGAGTATGCGCGCATCATGAACCTAGCGGCCACCAACTCCGGCCGGCCAGCGGTGTACCCCGATCCGGCTTCGTTTACGCAAAGCACGGACTGGTGGAAAGAAATTTCGCGCCGCGGCAGCACCCAGAATTACTCGGTCGGCTTGTCGGGCGGCAGCGACAAAGTGGTGTACTCGACGGGCATCAGCTACTTCAAGGAGCAGGGCCTAGTGCGCAACTCGGACTTTGAGCGGCTTTCGCTGCGCATGAAGACGGAGTACCAAGCGGCTAAGCACCTGAAAGTTGGCGAGGACTTCAATATCTCCATGACGAACCAGAAGTACTTGAACAGCGGCAGCTTATTCCGCGACGCGTTCAACGATGACCCCATCACGCCGGCTCGCCGGCCGGGCACATCGGGCAACCCATACGACTATTACGGTGCTTCGCCGACCGACATTGGCAACCCTTTGGCCTTTGTGGAGCGCAACGACGACAAGCGCAACCAGTACTTCCTGGTGGGCACTGTGTACGCCAACTACGAGTTCACGCCGGGGCTGATCTTCGAAACGCGCTTTGGCTCCAACAACAACGTGTACGAGCGCAACGCCTTCTCGCCCTTCTACACCATCGACCCAAACGAGCGCAACCAGGTGAACTCGCTCAGAAGGGAGCACAACATTGAAATCAACTGGAACAACACCAACACGCTGAACTATACGAAGTCATTCGGCGACCACAACATTTCGGCCTTGGCCGCCGTGACGCTGGAGAAATTTACTACCCGCACAGAAGCCGCTCTTGGGCAAGCTATTCCGAGCAACTCGCCTGACTTGCGCTACCCCGACGCGGCCACGGCCAACTTCAGCATAGAGGGCAACGACTTCGTGAACACCATTGCCTCGCTGATTGGCCGGGTAAATTACGATTACAAGGGCCGCTACCTGTTGGGCGCTAGCATCCGCCGCGACGGCGCTTCAGTATTTCCGTCGGCCAATCGTTGGGGCGTGTTCCCATCGGTTTCGGCTGGCTGGTTGATTTCAGACGAGAACTTCATGAAAGATGTGAGCCCCGTTAACTTCTTCAAGTTGCGGGCTAGCTGGGGCCGGGTAGGTAACCAGAACATCCGCAGCATCACGAATAGCGCCTACATCGGTACGCTGGACCAGGTGTACTACGTGACGGGCGACACGCGCACCGAGCAGCTCGGTGTGATTCAGAACAACGTGCCCAACCCCAACGTGAAGTGGGAAACGGTAGAGGATTACAACATCGGTACGGACCTAGCTTTCCTGCAAAACCGGTTGACGGTGACGGCTGACGTGTTCCGCCGCAACACCATGGACATGTTGATGAGCCAGGCCATTCCGGGCCACGCGGGTTACGGCTACAACAGCCCCGTGACTAACATCGGCAGCATGAAAACCAACGGTCTCGACTTCTCGGTCGGCTACGCCAAATCGACGGGCGACTTCACGTACGGCGCCAACATCAACGCTACGCACGCCATCAGTAAGATTAAGAAGCTAGCCAACGGCCAGGCGTTGTACTCCGGCAACACGCCTATTTTCGGGCGTCCTTCTAAAACGGAAGAAGGCGGCTACGTGGGTGCTTTCTACGGCTACCAGACGCAGGGCATCTTCCAGAATCAGAATGACATTGACGCCTATAAAGGCCCAACTGGCACGCTGGTGCAGCCCAGCGCCAAACCCGGCGACTTCCGCTTTGCCGACCTGAACAATGACGGCGTGATTGACGCCAAAGACCAGAAGTACATCGGCAACCCCACGCCGGATCTGACTTTTGGTGTGAACCTGAACGCGGGCTACAAGGGCTTCGACTTGCAAGTGTCGCTGGTGGGCAGCCTCGGCAACGACATCGTGAATGCCAACAAAGGCTGGTGGTATTCGGGCAGCTACAACTACAACAAAATTGCTGGCCTGGAAGACAAGGCGTGGCACGGCGAAGGCACCTCCAACACAGTACCCCGCATCCTGGCCAACGACAACAACCAGAACCTCACGCGCTTCTCGGATTTCTACGTGGAAGATGGTTCGTATGCTCGCATGCGGAATTTGCAGCTCGGTTACACGCTGCCGCAGGCAACTTCCAAGCTCCTGCACACCAGCAGCCTGCGCGTGTACGTGAGTGCCCAGAACCTGTTCACCATCACCAACTACTCGGGCCTAGACCCCGAAATCGGCTATGGCCGCTCCTACACGGACACGCCTTCAGCCCTCAACCGCGGAGTTGACCTAGGCAATTATCCCACAACCCGCACCTATTTGGTGGGCGCCAATATTGCTTTCTAAATCCCTCCCAGCCGCTGAAATCATGAAAAAATATAGCTTCCTTCTCACGTTGGTGCTCGGCCTAAGCTTGCAAGCCTGCAAGGACTTCCTGAACGAGCCACCCCGCGGACAGCAGAACACAAACAACTACTACACCACCGCCGACGAGTGCAAAGCGGCCGTGATGGGCTGCTACTCCCTCTCCGACCAGAGCGACTGGTGGCAGCTCGACCGCACCCGCATGTTCGGCGACGCTGGCTCCGACGACTCGTGGAAAGGTAACGCCATTGCCGGCGACCAGCGCGAGTTTGGCGACTTCTCCCGCTTCTTCTGGTTGCCTAATAATGAGTGGTTTGACAACCGCTACACTCACCTCTACCAAGCTATTGGCAACTGCAACGCCGCGCTAGTAGGCATCGCCAAAGCGCCCATCGATGCCGAGTTGCAGAAGCAGCTCATCGGTGAGGTGAAGTTTATTCGGGCCTACAACTACTTCGAACTGGTGAAAGGCTTCGGCGGGGTACCGTTGGTGCTGCAACCTGTGACGGCTGAAGAAGCTCTAACCTACAAGCGCGCTTCTACTGATGAGTGCTACGCCCAGATCATCCAGGATTTGAAGGATGCTGCCGATGCTCTGTCCGAGAAGAACGCCCGCGCTGCTATCGATAAGGGCCGCGCTACAAAGGGTGCGGCCAACGCCTACCTAGCTAAGGCGTACCTGTTTACCGAGAAGTGGGCCGAGTCGCAGCAGTACGCCGAAAAGGTGATTAGCTCGAATCAGTACAACCTCAGCGACGACTTCAGCCGGGTGTGGAGCGTGAGCAACCCCAACGGCAACGAGTCCATCTTCGAGTTTAACTACAATGCCAATCAAACCTTTAACCTAGGTACTGCACTCACCGTGGTGATGCGGAGCCGGGCCGATGGCGGCTGGGGTTTCAATACGCCTAGCAGCAACCTAGAGCAGGCATTCGTGCGGGAAAACGACCCACGTCTGAAGTGGACCATCATCAAGCAGGGTGACAGCGTGGACGTGAAAACGACTAGCTTCGACTACACCAAGTACGACACCAAGCCTTCGGAAAATGAATCGGGTCGCATTAGCCGCAAGATGTTCCTGTTGCTGAAAGACCGGCCGGCTAACGAGAGTAACCACTCACCGCTCAACCGCATCGAGTTGCGCTACGCCGACTTGCTGCTGATGCACGCCGAGGCGTCGTACCGCCTAGGTCAGGAGGACAAAGCCCGTACCTCGCTCAACCTGGTGCGCGCCCGTGCGAATCGGCTGAAGCCCGGTACCGTGCTACCTCGTACCTCCACCGGCACGCAGCTGCTGAACCACATCTGGCTAGAGCGCCGCCTGGAGCTAGCCATGGAAGGCCACCGCTACTACGACCTCGTGCGGCAGCACCGCTTGGTAGCGGTTATCACCGCCTTCAATGCCGCGCAGCTGACCAGCACCGACCCCTACGACAAGGGCAAAGTGAAGGACCAGATATCGGAGAAGAACAACCTTTTCCCCATCCCGACCCCGCAGATTCAACTCTCCGGCGGCAATGTGGAGCAGAACCCAGGGTACTAACCTAGGTTGATTTAGCCAGCAGCAAGGACAAACTACGTGCTCCTTGTTGCTGGCTATGTTCTTTAACTACCTTGCTGTCGCTTTTCCATTGAACACAAACTGTTTGTAATGAGTGCTATACTACGCTTCCGTGATTCGGCTTCGCCCGCTAAGGTGCCTTTGGGTAAGAAGCCGGTTGCTGGTTCGCGCCTCTTCTTGAGTGGGCTTGTGCTGCTAGCAGCTGCTAGTTCGACCAATGGGCAGTCTGCCAAACCTAGCGTTGGGGTAGCAGTCAAAACCGTGACGGTGCAGTTAGACGACGCGAAAACCTACCAGACCATCGACAACTTCAGCGCCTCGGATGCGTGGGCGTGTCAGTTTGTGGGCCAGTGGCCAGCGGCCAAAAAGGAGGCCATGGCCGACTTGCTGTTCAGCACGGAAGACAAGGCCGGTGGTCAGCCGAAAGGCATCGGCTTGTCGATGTGGCGCTTCAACATTGGGGCGGGCAGCACGCAGCAGGGCGAGCAGAGCGGCATTCGAGACGAGTGGCACCGCGCCGAGTCGTTTATGCTGCCCGACGGCCGCTACGATTGGACCCGGCAAGCTGGGCAAGTCTGGTTTCTGCAAGCGGCCAAGAAGCGGGGTGTTAAGCAGTTCCTCGGCTTTCTGAATAGTCCGCCGGTGCAGTACACCGTCACAGGTAAGGCTTTCGCCGAAGGTGGAAAAACCAACCTAGCTCCGGCCAACTACGAACCCCTAGCCACGTTCATCGCCAACGTGGTACAAGGCGTGAAGAAAACCACGGGTATCACCTTCGACTACATCAGCCCGGTGAATGAGCCGCAGTGGGATTGGAGCGACCCTAAGCAGGAGGGCAGCCCGTTTCGTAACGAGGAAATTGCCGGCGTGACCAAGGCCTTGAACACGGCGCTGGTAGCGCAGCAACTCCCCACCAAGATCTTGCTGACCGAGGCGGGTAAGATCAATTACCTGTTTGCCACGGAAGACAAGCCCAACCGGGGCGAACAAATCAATGCCTTCTTCAGCCCGACCGCTGCGTCCACGTACGTGGGCAACCTGCCGAGCGTAGCCCACACCGTTGCCGCGCACAGCTACTTTACTACCTCGCCCTACACCCAAGCCGTGGCTACGCGCCAGCAGCTAGCCGCCAAAGTAGCGACGGTTGATAAGCTAACCTTCTGGCAGTCGGAGTACTGTATTTTGGGTGATAACGCCGGCGAAATCAACGGCAACAAGCGCGACCTAGGGATGGATGCGGCCTTGTACCTAGCCCGCACCATTCACATGGACCTCGCCGTGGCAAATGCCGCCGCGTGGCAATGGTGGCTCGCCATCTCACCCTACGATTACAAAGACGGCCTGATCTACATCGACAAGACCAAAGAAGATGGTAACTACCAGGTGAGCAAGATGCTGTGGGCGCTGGGTAACTACAGCCGCTACCTTCGTCCCGGCGCCGTCCGAGTCGATGCGCGCATTGATCAAGCTTCCGCAAACGATAATCAACTGCTGGTTTCTGCTTACAAAAACGTCACTGGCAAGCAGCTCATCACGGTAGTCGTCAACTCGGCCAGCACACCAACTGATCTGCGCTTGACACTGAGCCAGAAGAAGATAGGTGCGGTGCGCACGTACACTACCTCTGCCACCGCCGATCTGCAACCCGGCGCTGTGGTAAAAGCCGGCCAACTGGTGCACCTAGCTCCACGCTCCATCACGACGCTGGTCAGCGACATTCGCTAGAACTGCCAGGCAGATATACCCTTACCCCACCCAAAACGCCCGCTTCCATGAAAACAGCCTTTCTACTCCTTCTTGCTTTTGTAAGTAGCTTGTTGTCAAGTAGTGCTCAGGCCCAAGCGCCCCGTCAACAGCTATTGTTCAACGCTGACTGGAAGTTTCACAAAGGCGATGTAACCGCGGGCGACAAGGCTGACTTCAACGACGCCGATTGGCGACGCTTGGAGTTGCCCCATGATTGGAGCATTGAAGGGCCGTTCAGCCAGGAGTGGGCCAGCGCCACAGGCTTCCTGCCGGGGGGCATCGGCTGGTACCGTAAAACGTTTGATGTGCCCGCCGGCTTCCGCTTGAAGAAGGTGTTTGTGTACTTCGATGGCGTGTACAAAAACAGTGAGGTCTGGATCAATGGGCACTACCTAGGTAAGCGGCCCAGCGGCTTCGCTTCCTTCCAGTACGAGCTGACCCCGTACCTGAAGGCAAGCGGTAAAAACGTGCTAGCCGTGAAAGTGGACCACACCGAGTTTGCCGATTCGCGCTGGTACACGGGCTCGGGCATCTACCGCAACGTGTACTTGCTCGCCACGGAACCCGTGCACATTGGGCAATGGGGCGTAGGCTTCACCACGCCGGAAGTATCAGCCAGCGCCGCCACCGGCAAGGTGACGGTAGCCATCAACAACATGACGGCCGCGGCGGCTACTGTTTTGGTAAAAAGCACGCTAACGGACCCGCAAGGCAAAGTAGTAGCCACCGCCCAGCAGCAAGTGCAAACCAAACCCAAGACCGACACGCCCGCTGCCATGACGCTGAAAATCAGCAAGCCTAGCTTGTGGTCGGTGGATAACCCTAACCGCTACAAATTGCGCGTGGCCTTATCGGTTCAAGGCAAGCCGACTGACGAGGTAGTCGAGGAAGTGGGCGTGCGTAGCATCCGCTTTGATGCGAACCAAGGCTTCTTTCTGAACGGTAAAAACCTCAAGCTGAAAGGTGTCTGCCTGCACGACGACGCGGGCGCGCTTGGCGTAGCCGTGCCGATGGACGTGTGGGAGCGTCGGCTGAAGACCTTGAAAGAAGGCGGCTGCAACTCCATCCGCATGAGCCACAACCCCCACGCCGACTACTTCTACGACCTGTGCGATAAACTAGGTTTCCTGGTGATGGACGAGGCCTTCGATGAGTGGGAGGAAGGCAAAAACAAGTGGGTGGAAGGCTGGAACGTAGGCATACCCGCCAAATTTGGCTCGCACCAATACTTCAAGGAATGGGCCGACCGCGACCTACGCGACATGATTCTGCGCAATCGCAACCGCCCATCCATCATCATGTGGAGCATCGGCAACGAAATCGACTACCCGAACGATCCGTACTCGCACGAGGTCCTGAACACCGGCCGCAACCCGCAGATTTATGGCAAAGGCTACCTGCCCGACCATCCCGCTGCTAGCCGCCTAGGCGAGCTATCAAAGCACTTGGTGGCCGTGGCCAAAAAGTACGACACCTCCCGGCCCATCACTGCCGCCTTGGCTGGTGTAGTGATGTCTAACTTCACCGACTATCCTGCGTCGCTCGACGTTGTGGGCTATAACTACCAGGAGTTTCGCTACCCCGAAGACCACCAGAAGTACCCAAACCGCATCGTCTACGGTAGCGAAAACGGTATGGCGCGCAGTGCCTGGGCCGCTGTGGACTCCAACGCATACATCTCGGCCCAATACCTCTGGACCGGCATCGACTACATGGGCGAGGCTGGCAAGTGGCCCCAGCGCAGTAACGGCGCCGGTCTGCTCGACCTAGCGGGTTTCCCGAAGCCGGAGTTCTACTTCCGCCAAAGCCTGTGGTCGGATAAGCCCATGGTGTACCTAGGTACCATGGAAGCCTCCAAAGACCAGCAAAGCCGCGGTCATCGGCGCCTCAACTCCACCTGGAACTGGAACGCGGGCGACCAAGTGCGCGTCGTGAGCTTCACTAATGGCGACGCAGTAGAGCTGTTTTTGAACGGCAAGTCGTTGGGTAAAAAGCAAGGCGGTGAGGTCTCCTGGGACGTCGCCTATCAGCCCGGCGAGCTGCTGGCTAAAAGCTACAAGAAGGAGCAGGAAGCAAGCCGCACCGTGCTGAAAACCGTTGAGGCACCGGCCGCAATCCAAGCCACCGCCGACCGTACTTCGCTATCTGGCACAGCCCACAACCTAGCTCAGATCGAAGTGATGGTAGTTGATAAAAATGGCAATCCGGTAAACACGGCTACCAACGAAGTTACCGTGGCAGTGGAAGGCCCAGCCAAGCTGCTCGGCATCGAAAGCGGCGACCTAGCTAGCCACGAAGACTACAAGGGCACGAAGCGGCAGGCGTACCATGGCCGCTTGCTGGTCTACGTGCAGGCTACGGGAGCAGGCGCCGTGAAAGTATCCTTGCAATCGGCAGGGCTGGCTGGGAAATCGGTGGAGTTAAAAGCTAGCCTGTAGCAAAGCGCTGTGGGTGTTCTGAACGGGTACTTGCTGTGCTTGGGAGCCAGCCAGAAATCGTTGCGCGGTCAGTAGCTCCGGTCGGGGCGGGCCGGAGGATTGGGCCAAGGCGAGCAACTGCTGGTAGTAGCGCCGGGCAGTTGCCGCTTGCCCGGCTTGTTCAGCCGCTAGGCCCGCTCCATAAAGGCCATTGAACCGGTTCGGATGCTTTTGCAAATCGGCCTTGTACGCGGCTAGGGCTGCCGCTGGGCGTTTTACCTGCAAAAGCATGTCGCCTAGTAGCTCGCGGGCCGGAAGGACTTCGCAAGGCGTGACGGGGTGCTTCTCCGTTTTATCCTCCAAGTCAGCGGCCAAGGTCATGAGCCGCACGGCTTCGTCCGGCTTGCCGGCTTGCAGCTGCATCCAAGCCTGCCCGGTGGTGAGCTGAATAGAAACCTGGTTGGCTTTGTAATTATCTTTTTGTGCAAGAAGGCGCGCGTGCAACTGTTGGAGTTCGCGCAGCTCCGTTTGGGCAGCTTGTGGGTTGTCGGTATGAGCGGCCCCGAGTAACCGGGTGAAATGGATAATGGCACGTTGCCACGGAAACTTCTCCCACGAGAAGGCAGAGGAAGGCTGATGACTTTGCAGGGCGGCGGCTTTGTCCCATTGCTTATTCTCCAGCACGTAGCGGGCAGGGATGGCGGCAAAAGCATAAGCCACTTTGAACGTAACGGGCTGCACTTCCTTGATGGTGGCTAGGTAACGCTCCTGCTGTTGGGCTCGCCGGTTATCGCCCTTCTGAAGGTAGGCGTACATGAGGTAATCTAGGCCGTGCAACTCTTCGTCCCAGTGGCCCTTGATGCCTGCTTGCTGGGCGTAGCATTGCGCCGAAGCAACAGAAGCTAGGTTTGACGTAATGCATTCATTCCACAGACCCAAGCGGGTAAAAATGTGAGAGGGCATATGCAGGGCATGGGCCGAGGAAGGCGCCACGGCTGCGTACCGGCGGGCAGCGGGCAATGCCAACCTAGCCAGGGGCGGCGCGTCGTAGGCATGAATGAGGTAATGCACAACGCCGGGATGGTTCGGGTTGGTCGGGTAGAGAGCGGTCAGGATCGACCCCGCCTTTTTCTGGTTGGCAAAGGTCGTGTCGGTCGGATCTGCCGCGGCCGTCAGCGCCAGGGCATGAAAGACCGCTGCTTCTTTGTCGCGGGGGTACTTGCTAGCGAGCTGTGCGCTGGCCGCTTCAAACTGGCGGCAACGGGTGAGGTGATCCACGGAGGCCCAGTCCTGGTAGAAGGCGGTTATCGTTTTCAGATAATCTGCTTCTCGGGAGGAGGGTTGCACCAATCGCTGCGCAATGGCTAGGGCCTGCGTTCCTTTGCGTAGTTCAGGCTCGGTGGGAGGCGTCCAGAGCGGGTGAAAATTGCTCATCGCCACGCCCCAATACGCCATGGCGCAATCGGGCTGTCGGCGGATGATAGCAGCAAACACTTTTTCGGCCTCCTCATACTCAAACGAATGCAACAGCTTGAGGCCTAGGGTAAAGTTCTCCTGAGTGTCCGCGTGGCAAGAAATTGGGAACTGCACCGACCCGAGTTGCTGATCCGGTATCCCGCAAGTGATGCGCATACCAGTAGCAAGCGCTAAGCTGTTCAGCTCCTTCGAAGAAGGAACGTTCTTCTTGTCGCGACACCCACCCAGAAGAGCGATACACAGCGCCAGCGAGGATACAATGCGGGTGTTTCTCATGAGCTGAGTGGAATAAGGTTATCGTGAGCTGAACTAAGACAGAGAAGCTTCCGAAAGACGCTTGGCGCAACAGCCTTACCTAGCCTTTACTGACCAAGAATACTCGCTTAGGGCTAGGAGCAGGGTAGGGTTATACAAGCTGACACTTACTGCCGTATTCGCAGGAGGCTGCATGCACAAGCCAGCAGTGGCAGTAGGAGTGAGGAAATCGCCTGCGTAAGCTGCTGACGGGCAAGTAGAACGAATATATAGGTGTCAGAAGAACCGGACAATCACATAAGTATGTGACCTAGTGTAAGCCATGTTCTTTCAGGTAAGCCAACGTTCTTCAAAAATCATTGGATCTGGCGCTCTTGAATGTAGGATCTAGCCATAGCCTAGGGCCTTTATGCAAAATGCCAGCTACGGCTAGGTAGCTGGCATCTCGTCTCTGATAATCTACTTGCGATAAAAAGCGGATCGGCTGTTAATTCTTAGCAAACGAAATAGGCACTACATAAGAAACTTTGACTAAGCGGTTGCCTTGCTTACCGGGTGTCCAGCGGTTAGGCAAAGTGTTGATAACGCGCAGAGCTTCATCATTTAGGGCTTTGGCTGCTGCCGCTTGGGTTCCTTCTTCCTGCATGCCATGCTGAAGCCGCACGCCTGAAAGGGTGCCATCCTTCTCGACAATAAAACCGACAAACACTTTCCCTTCAATACCTGCTTCTGCGGCTACGGACGGGTAATGCGTGTTAGCGACAATATCAGCCAGTAGCTTAGGAATACCACCAGGATATTCTGGCATATGCTGCACATATGCAAAAACCGTATCCTTCTGCACTGGTGAAACTGGCGAAGCAATAGGGGCCGATGCAGTAGCGCTGGCTGTTTGAGGCTCCGGCAGTGCACCTGTATAGGAGGTTTTCTCGCAAGCCGCTACAGTGAGCAACAATGCGCCGACGGGTAAAGCAAGCCACTGCTTCCAGCGGCGGAGTACGAACGAATGGTGTAGCATGGCAATACAGGTTGGTCGTTAGAAGTAAACAATAGGTAAGTAGTAGCTTGAAAGTGTGGGCTTCGCCTAGCTGTAGACAACAACAATAGGGCTAGGTGCTTGCAAGAGCTAGGCAACACTAGCCAATTGAGAGAAAGACATCTGCTTGCCACCTAACAAGCTGTCTGGCTAGTTCTTTTGAGATGGAGGGCGAGGTGTACCAACTAAAGTCGCGTGGTACTTTGGGTTGAGCAGAAACACCACTGGAACAGTGAAGGAAACGGCTACTGCTTTGCCACCTTGCCTACCTGGAGTCCATTTGCCCGGCAGGTTCCGCACGGCAGTTACAGCGGCCTCGTCCATTTCTTTTCCTACTGTCTCCAAACCCTTGAGCCTGGCTATTCCTTTTTTCAGTTCGACTGCTTGAATACTACCGTCTTCGGCTACGATGAAACTAACGAACACTGGGCCTTCCACTTGCATTGCTCGTGCTGCCGCAGGGTAGCGCACTCGTTGTGCTATATCTTTTGCAAGCTGACCAAGCCCTCCTGGGTACTGCGGCGTCTGCTCAACAGTGGTGTACACTATTGGCGGAGGCGGAGGAGCTACTCGGCTAGAGGAAGATGCTACAGCTGTTGGAGCAGCAGGTTCGGTAGTCTGCTCGCAAGCCACTACGGTGAGCAACAACGCGCCAACGGGCAAGGCGAGCCACTGCTTCCAGCGGCGAAGAACAGGTGGATGATGGAGCATGGCAATACGGGTTAGGATGGAAGATGTGTGGAAAGTGGTCGTTAGGGCTGGCGTGAAACCTAGGCGGGTCGCCGCCTGTCGCGCTAGCAGGGCCGCGTAACTGCTCGGCGTGGCCTGGCTGGCCGCTGCATCAGCGAGGTACTCGTGGGTGAGGTGCAGGGCGCGGGGCAGCAGGTGCACAAACGGGTTGAACCACAGCACCGCCCGCCACAGGGCCAGCCAAAGTCGGTCGTAGGTATGGCCCTGCCGGGCGTGGGCTAGCTCGTGCTGTAGCACCTGTGCCGCCTCGAAAGCGTCGAGCGGTGTGGTTTCGTCCCAGTACACGGTGCGGCCAAACGAGCCGGTTGGTTGGTGGCCGCCAGTCAGGCGCAGGGTATAGCCAGGGTACTGCTCGGCTGGCAACGAGCGGGTGAAGCGCCACTGCTGCCAGAGTTGCCAAGCTAGGTGTAGTAGAAAGCCAACAGCCCCGGCGCCATATCCACAAAGCAGCCAGTTGATTTCGGGTTGAGGAGTTGCTGCCGCACCCACGTGCACTTCGGGCAGCAGAAAGCTAGGTAGGCGGTCCAGTAAAGCGGGAGCAGTGGGCCACAAGCTAGGTAGGCGCAGCAGCGGCAATCCCGCCGCGAGGGCCGGCGCCAGCAGCAAGAAGAGTCGATTGTAGCGGAAGCAGCGCTCCGGACGCAGGGCTAGGTAGTAGAGCACCCACAATGTGCCGAGCACGATTGTGCTGAGCAGCATCCAGTTGAGGAGAGGCGGCATTATTTAGAGTCGTTAAAAAACGGAGGCAAGAGATGTAATCAGAAGCCTGTATCTACAACACGACCTAGGGAACGGCTAGGCTGTAAGTGGCACCCAGTGTTGGTATTACTGGCGCTTGTGGTTTTTATAGTAAGAAGAGTCAGGGCGGATAGCGTATTTATTGACTTTGTTAAGATTCTGAGCACTAGGCTCTCTGATAGGAATTGATATACCCATAGAGGCTTTTGCATCTACGCCATCGAAGCTCCAAAGAGTATCAAAGTGGTACAGATCGGGGTATTTAGACGAGATTATATCCATTGAGCTTGGATTCACGTCGCATATAAGCGTCACAAGAACCGGAACTGCCTTGCCTGCTTGCCGCCCTGGGGTCCAATGGCCCGGTAGGTTTCGCACAGCGGATAGGGTTCTCGCTTGTGCTTCTTCAATCGCTGCTGCTGGCCCTTTTAAATCAGAGCTGCTCTGATCAATAGCGACATTTTGCATGTTGCCGTTTTCAGCCACCTCAAACCTGATAACAATACGGCCTTTAGGGTGCGCGGCTATAACAGATCTGGAGTAGTATCTACGGGAATGCATGATAGGATCAACAATATCCCCAAACAGCTTGTGCGTACCCGTTTCGTAGATTGGTACTTGTTCTACTTGCTGATAAGTATATACCTTATTTGATGTCGTCTGATCATTGTTTATTGGTACAACTAGCTCTGGCTTCTGCGTGCAAGCGACCATCACGAGTAGCCCGGCCCCGAGTGGTAATAGCAGCCACTGCTTCCACCGACGAACGGAGGTAGTGTGCAGCATGGCAATACGAGCTAGGGTGTGGGATTGAGCGAAAGAATGCGTGAGCGAAAACCTAGGGTGAAACTGCCGCAGCGTGAGCCGGGCCAAGAGCGCTGTGTACGTAGTAGGTGCCGTTGCAGCAGTAGTAGTTGCTAGTACCGCTGCGTCGGCGAGGTACTCGTGGGTGAGGCGCAAGGCACGCGGCAGCAGGTGCACGAACGGATTGAACCACAACACAGCGCGTAGTACCTCCAACTGAAGCTGCTCCCAGGTGTGACCTTGTTGCACGTGGGCTAGCTCATGTTGCAATACGTATTGGGCTTCCGTGGTGGTAAGAGGCGCGGTTTCATCCCAGAAAACAAACTCACCAAAGGAGCTAATCGGGAGCTTGCCGCCAGTGAGCACCAACGTATAGGCAAATTCCGGCTCGTGTGGTAGTTGGCGCAGCGCCATGCGCAAAGCTGCTAGCTGCCAGCCTAGGCGCACCAACCACACGAGCACGCCGGCCACATACACCACCGCGAGCCACTGCCATGGCGCCGCAGACACGTCCGGTAGTACCTGCTGCGCCACGCTCGGTACGGTAGCCGCTGGTGAAAGCGCTACGACCGATATCGTAGGAGTAACAATGGGGGCAGCTGGTAGCCAGCTACCTAGCTCTAGAGACGGCAGCGGCAACAGCGGCAGACCAAGCGCGAGCCATGGCACCAAGACCAAAAACCAACGGTTGAAGTGAAAGCATGGCTCTTTCCGCAACGCTAGCTGATACAGCAACCAGCACGCGCCTAGGCAGCAGGTGCTTTGCCACATCCATTCAAGTAGGGCGGGCGTTGTCGGGAGTAGAGGCATCGTCGTTAGGGTTGGGGGTGGGGAGGTCTTGCTGGGCGATGCGCAACAGTTCGTCGAGTTGCTGGGCATCAAGATTTTCTTCCTTCGCGAAGAAGGAGACGAGCCGGCTGAAGGAGTTGCCGAAGTAGCCACCGAGGAGCTTGCGGAGGGAGAAACGGCGGTAGTCGTCCTGGGCAATGAGGGCGAAGTAGCGGTGCGTGCGACCGAAAGCTTCGTGGTTCACGAAGCCTTTCTGTTCCAGAATGCGGATGATCGTCGAAACAGTGGTGTACGCGGGCGTCGGTGTGGGCAGGTTGGGCAGCAAGTCTTTCACGAAAGAAGGGCCGCGCTGCCACAGCACCTGCATTACTTGCTCCTCAGCCTTGGTGAGTTCGGGAAGATTATCCATGTGATTGATGATGACTGAATTGAAGGTATAACTAAATTATTAGTTATACAACTAAAGTCTTAGATAATATTTTGACAATGGCCATTATTCAGCCCGTCTGTCATTCCAAGCAGCGCGAGGAATCTAAGTCAGGACTTACGCAAAATGGCTCGAATGCTAGGTTCCCGCAGAGGTTCGCAGAAGAAAGCGCAGAGGTGCGCAGAGTTCCAACGGCCATGTGCGTAAGTCCTATGAATAAAATACCGAGCTAGCCTACTCAGATTCCTCGCGTTGCTCGGAATGACAGCGGGGAAGACCATTATCCCTAATCTTAGAAAAAGCTGTATTCTCCTTCTAATCAGGTATTCAGCGCTCTTTGAAGAAATTTTTTGGCCGGTTTGTGGTGTTGTATAAGCAGATCACCATTCTAAAGCCACCCTTCTTTTGTTCTCTGCAAAACCTAACTTCTCACTGCGGCAACTTACTTGGCTGCTGTGGCTTACGCTGCTGGTAGCGCCTGCGCTCAGTTGCAAGAAAGACGTCTCCCAACCCACCTCGGAGCCCACCACAACCATCCCGACGCCAGCGGCTCCCCAAACGGGCCAGCTGCTCAGCAGCACACTCGTCGGCGAATACACGCCCGCCGACCTAGCCGGCCGGGTTTCGGAAGTACCGCTGGTAGGAGCGCTGACGAAATACTCCATCAAAGCGTACCGCCTCACCTACACCACGCTCAACACCGATGGCAAGACCATCACGGCCTCCGGGGCGCTCCTCGTGCCTGTTACCCAGCAGCCACTTGCCGTGCTGAGCTACCAACACGGCACCATCCGGCCTTCCGACGAAGATCGGGCGCCTTCGCACTACAGCTCCAACAGTGAGGTGTGGTCGGCGGTGTCGGTGCTGGCTTCGACCGGCTACATCGTGTCGGCACCCGACTACATCGGTTACGGCGCCTCCAAAGCCTACCCGCACCCCTACGAGCACGCGCCTTCGTTGGCTTCGGCTTCGCTGGACATGATGCGTGCTGCGTATGCCTTCTGTGCGAAGGAAAACGTGCAGGTGAGCAAGAAAAACTTCCTGCTCGGGTATTCGGAAGGCGGCTTTGCCACGCTAGCCTTGCACAAGCTAATGGAGGAGAAATACGCGAATGAATTTGCGGTAACGGCTTGCGCACCGGGCGCGGGTGCCTACCACAAGTCGGCCTTCGCTGATTACATCCTAGCTTCCGACAAACCCTTGAATTTTCTCAGCACGTATGTGTGGGTACTTGACACCTACAACCGTGTGTACGGCATCAACCGGCCACTGTCGTATTATTTCAAAGCGCCCTACGCCGACCAATTGAAAGCCAACGTGTTTGGCGACGTGCCCGACTATCCCAAGCAACTCTTCACCGATACATTCCGCAACGGCATCCTGCAAAAGACGGACGCCCAGATGCTAGCTGCTTTCCGCGACAACGATATCTACGACTGGAAGCCCACGGCACCGCTCGCCCTCTTCCACGGCACCGCTGATGACTACGTACCTTACTTCAATTCGCAGGACGCCTACAATGCCATGCAAGCCCGCGGCTCAAAACAGGTAGAGCTGCGGCCTATTCAGGGCGGCAACCACTTTACTTCGGTGGCCGCTTATACGCTGTCCGCGTATGCGTTCATCTCGCAGTACAATACAGAGCTGAAGTAGCTTATTTAGAACGTCATGCTGAGCTAGTCGAAGCATCTCTACCGCAGTGATAATCATTTACTTTGGCGGTAGAGATGCTTCGACAAGCTCAGCATGACGTTCTTTTTCCATCCTTACTGATGTAAGACCACTTACCTAGCTACTAATGAGGAACGAAAAAGGCCGGCTCTCGGGAGAGCTGGCCTTTTTGATGTTTCTGTACGTGGTAAAAGAGTGGCTGCTTAGCCATGGCGGCTGCCACTTTGAGGAGCTTGTCCTTCGTCGGTAGGAGTCGTTAGGCCGGTACCGCTTTCCATATCACCGGTAACTTGGTCTTTCATGTTTTCGCCGGTGGCTATGTGCGGCTGGCTAGCTTGGCCCGACAAGCCACTCCGTACCGAGCGGCTGTGGTCGGTGGAGCCGGCGTGCTGTGCCTTCTCCGACGATTGATTGCTGATCTTCTCGCTGTTGACATTCGGCCCAGCCATGGGGTCGTGTTGGCTGCGTTTTCCAGATTGCTTCGACATAATCGCAAAAGTTATAGTGGTGGGAAGGGGCTAGGTCGACTGGATGTTGCGCCCGCGACCTAATAAAAAGATACGCCATTCAGCCCCAGCTGTTTCGCCGAAAACAAAAAGGATTGTGTGCTTTTGCCGCGAAGCAGAACCGTGGTAACCAGGCTATAGAGTAGCTGCGACGGGAAAGCCACTGTGCTGTGCCAGCCTACGTAGCAAGGCTAGCGGACGGTACTTCTTTCGGCTGGGGTGGCAGTGGTTTGCAGAGCTTGTCGTAGCCAGCAGCCCGCTAGCGCCGCCACTCCTCCAACCAAGCCCCCTACAATAGCCGTGACCAGCACCAGCGCCCAGCTACTGCCGCCAAGCGGGAGAAGTTGGGCTACGCGGTGTGCGAGCAACCCATCGTTGCCAACGTTTCGCCATGCCGCGACTACTGCCCAGCCTAGCCCTACACCGGCAAACCCAGCCAAGAAGCTCCGCCCACCCGTGCGACCTAGCCTCGCCGCTAGCAGGAAGGCAATTGGCGCCACGATCCACCAGGGGAGGAATAGTTGGGCTAGTGCAGTGATAGCTAAGATGAGTAAGAAGAGGAGCATGAGTAAAGAAGAATGGAATGATAATTCAATCGTAATTAAGTCTTCTCTTCGATGTGCTTGGGCAACTACTACTGGCACACAGAAGATAGATCTTGTATGTTGTTTGGAATCTCAGGTGCGGTGAGGCTGAACATAACGGGCACTGTCATGGACACGGCTACATTAATACCATTCTGACTCCCTGGTATCCACTGGGACATGCTCCGAACTACGCGCAGCGCTTCTGAGTCGATAGCTGGCGAAAGGCCACGCATGACAGTAGCATCCTGCACTTTCCCCGTCTCATCAACTACAAAGCTTACAAATACCCGTCCTTGCACGCGACCCGATTTTACTTCTTCCGGCAGGTTCACGTTTTGGGCAAAGTAACGGAGTGCGCCACTCAACCCGCCATTCGGATAGTTCGGCAGGTGTTCCACGTAGGAGTACACAATACGCTTCGAACTTGTGGGTTGCACGGTGGCCGTTTGGTTAGTTGCCTGTTGGCTGCTTTGGGCGGCTGCGGGCAGCACTAGCAAAGCAAGGCCGCAGATGATAGCATGCTTCATATAAGTGACATATTATGGAGCAACTTCTATTGAGAACAAGTCATCTACATCCTTTGGAAGCTTGTAAGGCTCGCGGCTAAACGAGACGGGCAAGATCACGGAGACAGCCACTGGTACTCCACTTTCACGACCAGGCCGCCAAGCAGGTAAGCTCTGGATGACGCGTAGCGCTTCAGCATTCGTAGCCGGCGAGAGACCTTTTTGGATCCTAGGTGCCTGAACTTTGCCTATTTCATTTACTACAAATTCCACGAAAACCAAACCGTCTATTCGGCCTGCCTTCACTTCCTCCGGCAGGCGAACATGCTTTGCAAGGTAGAGGAGCGCCCCGCGTTTGCCGCCATTTGGGTAGGTAGGCATATGTTGTACCCAGGCGTATATCACAGGCTTCTGGCTGGAAGCTTTAGCAGAAGTACCGAGTTGTTTGGTTTGGGCTACAATGGTAAAAGGCAGCAACATGAGCCAAAAAGCTAGGTAGTACGTCATGGCAGCTCAGTGAAAAGCTAGGTTTGCTACACAGGTTTCAACGCGTTAACTCCCACGCCGCTTTCACCCGCGGATTTTTCTCATCGGCGCTACGCAGGAACACCAGCGGGTGCAGCTGCCCTTTGCTCCAGGGCTCAATCATGTCGTCGTAGAAGGGGGAGCCGGGGTTGCCAGATTCGCCGCCGGGAAATAAGCCGTAGGCTTGTACCTGCGGACCTAGGGCCACCACCATGCGCCACGAAGGGCCATTGCGCTCGGAGGTGGCATTCACAATGCCGGCTCCGCCGCCCACATCTAAGTCCATGTGGCCGAAGCCGGGTAGCTGGGCTAGATGCAGGATGTCAGTGCTTTTCTGGTTGGCCCACGCCCATTTAGGGCCAAGCGGACCAAACTTACGGGTGAGCGAATCGGCGGCAAACCGGAACGACGCGCGAGCTAGCTCCGCCAGAGTCTCCTTGGCTGGGGTGCGGGTGTCGTCGATCCAGCGGGAGTTTGGCTCTTGCAGGATGAGCGTGTTGGTTCGGTCGCGGGTCGGGTAACGCATTTCCAAACCAGTGGCTTTACCAAAGTCATCCTCCCAGATGCGCTTTGCTAGGTTGTTGTACCACAATTCAAAGACACTGGGGCCAGTAGCATGCGCATCATAATAGTAGTTCCAGCCGCGAAGTTCGTTGTAGACCTGCTGCTGTGGCGTCGAGAGCTGTTGCGAAGCAACAAGCGCCAGCATGCGCGGGAGCATCAACTGCGCATTCAGACCTAGGTTGTCGTTCTGCAACACGCGCAGGCTGTCGGGCGTGACCTGGTTCATACGGGCCAAGCGCTCGTTGATACGGTGCCCCCGCTCGTAGTCGCCGTAGTTCCAGTTGAGGTAATAAGGGTAGTCCTTCGGATTAGCCGAAAACTGGTTGGCCGACGACACAAAGCCCCGGGGCGGGTTCTTCACATGCGGGTTTTGCGCCGACGGAATCCAACCTTGCCAATCGTAAGCCGGATTGGTGCCGTCCATCACAAACTTGCCTTGCTCTTTCCATTTTAGCGGTAGCAAGCCATTGGGCCAGATGGCAATATCCTTCTGACTGTCAGCAAAGATGAAGTTCTGAGCCGGTGCGCCGTACGTAGCAAGCGCAGTGGTGTAGTCCTGATAGTTATGGGCGCGATTGAGGCGGTAAAAGGTTAAAAATTCGTTGGCGTCGTCGTGGTTCACCCAGCGCATGGCATGCAGGATGGGCGTTTGGGTAGCAAAAGGAAACGCTTTCTTTTGCTGCGGGCTCAGTTGCCGGTCGTACACAACGGGGCCGTGGTGGGTGTAGAGCACTGTATCGAGCTGGTCGGGCTGTCCGCGCACCTTGATGTGCTCTACTACGCGACGCACTGGCTTCCAGCGGCCATCGTGCCAGTACTCGCGGCGGGTGTTGTCTTTAAACTTCAGCTGGTACCAGTCGAGCACGTCGGCATAGGTATTGGTCACGCCCCAGGCCACTTGCTCATTGAACCCAATAATGACGAATGGCACGCCCGGAATCGATACCCCGCACACGTTCACGCCCGGCGCGGCGAGTTGCGATTGGTACCAGATGCTAGGTAGATTGAGCTGCAAGTGCGGGTCGTTGGCGAGCATGGGATAGCCCGTGGCCGACTTTGCGCCACTCACAGCAAAGTTGTTGGAACCTAGCTCGGGGTCGGGCTGGTTTTGCGGCACCAAAGGCGAATAATCGGCCTCGAACCTGGTGGGGGCCGGGGGAACCGGCACCGGCTTGAAGTCGAGCGGCGTGCCTTCCGGTATCACTGGGTCCTCGCGCAACGGGTAATCGGGAAATAAGTCGCGGACTACCTCGCGGCCGTACTTACCGAGGGCATTGCTGAGGCGCAAGTCGTCGGAGCGGCCTGTGAGGTCAAACGCCATGTACTTCAGAATCAACGCACACTTCAGCGGTGCCCAGGGCTCGGGTGCGTAGTCGAGCAACTTGTACTCGAACGGATACGTGCTAGGCGTCAGCGAATTGATATAGGCATTGATGCCATCAGAGTACGAAGTAATTACCGTACGAACGGTGGGGTCGGCCATTGCCGTGTCGAGTGATTTATGGGCACCGTGTACCATGCCCATGCGCCGGAAGAAACGATCCGTTTCCAGCCGGTCTTTGCCCACTATTTCCGACAGCCGCCCCGCCGCTACGTGCGTGATAAAATCCATCTCCCAAAGCCGGTCGCGGGCCGTGAGGTAGCCTTGGGCGTAGTATAGGTCGTGGTCGTTCTGGGCGAAGATGTGCGGCACCCGTTGGTCGTCGAAGCGCACTTGCACGGGTTGCTGCAAGCCAGGCATCGCCAACGTTTGCTGCGCGAGAAAATCGGCTGCCGATTCACCATTGCGCCAAAAGCCCCGAAAAGGACTTAGAAACTTGCCAAACGGCGGCACGGCGCCCAGGCGCGTATTCAGCGCCCACGTCAGCGCCACTGTTACAAGTAAAGCTAGGATTGCCTTGAGCCATCGTATCATAGATGGCAAGTAACGACCTAGCTGTTAATAAACAAGGACGGTCTGCTTGGCTACGAGTTTGCTCATACACGTCGTAGGCTGCTAGCCAGCAATCCGCATAAAAAATGACACCCCAACTGTGAGGCCAGGGTGTCATTAGAGGCAAAGAGCTAGGCTTTATTTTGCAGCAACTTGCACGGGAGTGGCTGCAGCAGGCACACGTCGCACGAGGGCGTTGATGCCGTGCTGCTTGAGTTGGCGGCGTACCTTTTTGGCGTTGCTCCAGGTGTCGAACTGACCTACGAGCACACGGTTCAATGCTTTCTCGCTAGCGGTTTCTGCTTCGATAGTCGCTGGCAACGAGGCGTCGATCTTCTGAATCTTGGTCAGTTGGCCTTGCGCGTTGTGAGCATCGGAGAAAGTGCCGGCCTGTACGATGAAAGCTAGCTTCGTGGCTACGGCCGGAGCTGCTGCCGCCATCACTACTTCTACGGGAGCACTAGCCAGCGTTTGAGTGGTATCGGTGGCGAGGAGCAAAGCCTCTAGGTCGTTGGGAGCTTCGGTAGGACCTAGCGGGGTGTCTTCGGCCACTATTTCGGCCACCACGTCAACGGCGCCGTGCTGCACGATATCCAAGGGGCGGGCGGCTACCTCCGAAAGGTCGAGCACGCGTTGGTGGCGGAAAGGGCCGCGGTCGGTGACGCGTACCACGACGGCTTTGCCGTTATCAGGATTGGTAACTCGTAAGCGGGTGCCGAAAGGAAGGCTACGATGAGCGCAAGTGTACTTGAAACGGTTGAACCGTTCGCCACTGCTGGTAGCCTGACCTTGGTGTTCGCGGCCGTACCAGGAGGCGCGGCCACGGATTACGGCTGCCTTGGCAGCGCCAGTGTTTTCATCCTCTCCTGAGGCAGCACAAGCCGCCTGCAAACCGAAAACAAACAGGAAAAGAGAAATAGCTAGCAACAAGCCAAAAGAGTGCAGTCGAATACGCAACGTCATTCTGTCATTGATTGGTGAACGGGACAAAACTAGAAGTACCTTCTAGAACCGACCGTATATAGCCGGGTGTTGGCCCTGCGCCCAAACCGTGCCATTTATCCTTTTCAAAGAAAATTTGCATTTAATTTATCCAGCTGAATTGCCCAAAATCTGCATTTGTGTTTAGTTAAGCCATGTTTTGCACTATAGCAGGAGCACGAGAAAGACCCGTGGAAATAAGACTATCCGCCGCTGAAAAAATTTTGGCATTCCTTCCGGATTATAGTCCAAAACCGGGTTGCAAAACTCTTGGAAATTTGCTATGGAGTAAGAGCCACGTACCAATCCGTTTTGCCGTACTTTGCTTTATGGATTTTGGCCGCCTTTCCGACCTGCGCTACGTTGACTTTCGTCTCCCTACCGACCACCCCGAAACAGCCGCGGTACTTGCCCGCTCGCAAGCCGCGGCGCCAGCACCTAGGGTGTTCGTAGGATGTCCAATCTGGACTAATAAGGCGTGGTTGGGTTCTTACTTTCCAGCTGGTATTAAGGATGCCGATTACCTGCATCACTACGCCCGGCAGTTCAACAGCATCGAGCTAAATACGACGCACTACCGCATTCCCGATGGGCCCACGGTACGCAAGTGGCGCGACGCGACGCCCGCGGGCTTTCAGTTCTGCCCGAAGATTCCGCAGATCATCAGCCACGACCGGGAGCTGTACAACGCCGACGACCTTACCACCACGTTCTGCCGGGCCATTAGTGGCTTGGAAGACCGGCTTGGCTGGGCCTTCTTACAACTGCCGCCCACCTTCGGCCCCGAGCACCTGCCCCGTCTAGAGCGCTATCTGCTCGACTTTCCTGACTACGTGCCGCTGGCCGTCGAGCTGCGCCACCCAGCCTGGTTCTCCGATCCGGGTTTGCGTGAGTCGGTGTTTGCCATGCTCGAAGCCCTAGGTAAAACACTAGTCATTAGCGACGTGGCCGGCCGCCGCGACGTGATGCACATGCGCCTGACCACGCCCGTGGCCTTCATTCGCTTCAACGGCCACGGCTTAGTACCGAGCGACTATGCCCGCGCCGATGCGTGGGCCGAGCGCCTAGCTGCTTGGCTAGGCGCGGGCTTGCAAACGGCCTATTTATTTGTGCATCAAAAGGATATCATGCACTCGCCCATCTGGACGCAGCGCTTTCTGGAGAGGCTTAATGCACTAACAGGGTTGAATGTAGTGCCGCCGCGCATCATCCCGCAGCCGGTACAGGGAAGTTTGTTCTGAGAGGTACTCTGAGCAAGTTGCCAGGAGACTAGCTTTGAAGAAGTACTCTTGCTCAGAATACCCTTTGGCAGGGAACTGCTTATCGAACTATGCTCAGACGCAAATTCAGTTCTACGCCAAGCTCTACACGATGATAGGTGTTAGATTGATAGTAGGTGCCGTTATGTGTATAGCGGATATATTCTTTGTTATATATACCGGGCCCAACGCTAAAATCGAATAAGGCGATAGTGCCCAACCGCCGTTGCATTCCCCATTGTGCCGATAACCCAGCAAAGGAATAATGCATGCGTTGGGGACGCTCACCTGTGTAGAAAGGCTCAAAGTCAACGTTGGTTTGCAGCGCTATAAAGTTTCCTACAAGAGAACCGGCTGCTCGGTTGTGGCACATGCGCGCCGCTTGATTGTAATAATAACGGCTTCCTGCTTCGATAACGTAGCGGCTCAGAAAAGGGGGGCGAAAGGTAGTTGCAGCAGAAGGACCGATCAGATAATATACTGGACGTTCACGTAGATCAAGGTCTGTAACCAAATTCCCGTAAACGGAAAATTTAGACCCTAGCTGGCGCTCTACGCCCAGCGTGATAGGCAGGCGTACACCACGAAAACCCGTGAACGTACGATGCAGTCCTAGCCCTAGCTTGAACATTGTTTTGCGCGACATAGCAGTGCTTGCATCGGAAGTTGGTGAGGTTTCGTACGGTGACGTTTGCGCTTGACTAGGTAATGCTGAAGCAAGAGCTGCCAGCGAAGCTGCGCACCATAAAGGCAGTTGCATATAAAACGAAGAAATAGTGGTTAATGATGGACTAGCGAGCTAAGCTCAAGTGTAAGTTTAGCTCAGGGAGTAGCAGGAGCGGGCGGTAGAGCGAAAAAGTGTAGTCTGTGCGGTTATACTTCCGTCTCAAATCGTTCATAAGACCGATTCCTGCGCTCAAATCATACAATAGCAGATTCCCCAACCGCCGTTGCATACCCCACAAAGCGGAAACGGCAGAGTAGTCATACAGGATGTAGGTTCGAGCATCAAGTGGGGCTCGATATGGCACCAGATCAGTGCTAGCTTGCAGCGCTATGTAGTTGCCAACGAAAGGTCCTGCAGGCCTATGATGTTGCATCCGTCCTGCCTGGTTGTAGTAGTACCGGCCACCTAGTCTCGCAACAGCACGTCTGAAAAACGTTTGGTAATAGGGGGAGTGACCGTTAGCCAGCTGTAGCGCAGAAGTAAGGTTTGCGTAAGCAGTAATTTTATCCGTTAGCCTATGCTCTACGCCTAAGACAATCGGTAAACCCAAACCGTCATACCTGCTTATTGCAAAACCACGCCCTATCCCGACTCCTGCCTTGAGCATAGTTTTGCGGGGTAGAACCGAAGGCGAGCTCGGCGTACTTGGGGTTAGCGTGTTTGTTTGCGCATAGCTAGGTGCTGTAGAAGCTAGAGCCATACATAATGCCGCCAATGATAGATACAATTTCATACAGAAAAATATAGTTAAAGGGTAGTCAGGCTAGATAATCAGACGGCTTCATCGATAAAGAAAGCGTAAGCAGTGAAGCCGTTTTACTCGTTCCTAAACGTTGTATCTTGTTTGCCTATTTTCTGCCCCACCCATTTATATATGAAGATTTTTACGATTTGTCAGTTGAGTGTGAGCTTGTTGTTGATCTTAAGTACTTTAAGTAAGGCGCAAACACCTACTCCACCGACGGAAGTACACTGTGCCATGGTGCCGATGGACCCAGCTGAGCGGGTGCAGAAAGCTAGCTTGGTGGTGGAAGGGGAGGTACTCGACGCGCATGGTTTCTGGGATAGTGCGCACCGCCGCATCTACACGGCCCACCGGGTGCGCGTGTACAAGTCGTTCAAAGGCGATGCGCCCGCCGAGCTGACTGTGCTGACTGAAGGCGGGCAAGTGGACCTCGACCTGGAGCAAAATACTAATACACTCCGCTTAGCGCCCGGCGACCAAGGCGTGTTCTTCCTGTTCGCGGCTCCTTTCACTGGAGTAGAAACAGCCGGGCCGGCTTGGACGGCGTATGGCAGCGAGCAAGGTTTTCTTCGTTACGACCTAGCTTCCGCTACGGCCACCGAGCCGTTTCGCGAGTACCCGCTGCTGGATGCTAGCTTTTACAACACCCTGAGCAGTGAAACGGGGCAGGCAGCGCGGGTAATTGCACCCAACCCTAGCCTAAGTGCGGCTTTAGCTCAACGAGCGACACCGGTTGCTTACCGCGGCACGGCGGCTATTATCAGCAGCCTAAGCCCTACCAGTCTTTCCGCGGGTACGGGTGCCGTACTGACCATCACAGGCACTGGCTTCGGCGCGGCACGGGGCACCGGGTTTGTGGAGTTTCGGAACGCGGACGACGGCGGGCGAACGTACATCAAGCCCATAGATGCTGATTATGTCAGCTGGACGGATACGCAGATTCGGGTACGAGTGCCTTCCTACGGTAGCACCGGCAAGCCGGCCGGCACAGGTACGGTACGCGTCACGGCCAGCGACGCCACTCAGGCTGTGAGTGCCACGGCCGTTACTATTCTGTATGCCCTCACCAACGTGCAAGCGGACCAGAACAACCAGCTGTACCGGCCAGGGCACATTAATGCTAACAACACAGGCGGCTACACCTTTCAGTTCGACCCTGGCTTCATGGCTAACACGGCCGCTAACACTGCGTGGCAGCGCGCCCTCGCGACGTGGCGCTGCCAAACGGGGGTGAACTGGGTAGTAGGCACAGCTCGCACGAAAACGGACATAGCCAACGACGGCGAAAATTCCGTGGGATTTGACAGTGGCACCGAACTCCCCGCCGACGTGCTAGGGCGTACGACCAGCTATTACAGCGGCTGCCGCGCCGCCGATGGTACAGTCGTGTTCTGGGTGAAGGAAATCGATACGCAGTTTGATGATAGCCGTAATTGGCAGTTTGGCACCGCTCGGGCCAATGTGTTGCAGTTTGACTTTGAGTCAGTGGCGGTGCACGAGCTAGGGCACGCGCAGCAACTTGCTCACCTGATTCTGCCTACCGCCGTCATGCACTACGCTATTGCCTCCGGCACCAACAGCCGCGCCATCAATAGCAACAGCGACATTACGGGCGGCCGTTTGGTGTTACGGACGCGCGGTTTCGTAATGCCGGTCTGCAACCCGGTGCCTATGTTGCCAGCCCCGCTGACCGCCACCAAGGCTACTTCGCTGGGCGGGGCGGGTATACAACTCACTTGGAACACCCGTGATGAGTGCTTTTTGCAAACCGCGCAGGCTTTTGTGGTGCAGCGTGCCGCTGATACAACTGCCTCCTGGCAGACGCTCGCGACGCTACCAGCCGGGGCTACCAGCAACACCTACAGCTACCTCGATCCGCAACCCTTATCGGGGCTGAGCTACTACCGCCTAGGTTTGCGCCGCCCCGATGGCAGCCTCGACTACGCAGCTCCCCTAGCCGTCAGCGACGATGCTAGCCTAGCTTCCGATTTACAGCTCTACCCTAACCCGCTCACCGACGGCGTGCTGCGCTTGTGGTACACGGGTACGGGAACGGGTAATCTTACCTTGTACTTCTACGACACTATCGGCCGTTACCACGATGGGTATGCGCTGTCCTATGGCTCAGGGCTCAATCAACTTTCGGTGGCCCTCAACAACTTGCGCGCTGGTCTCTACCTCGTGCGGTGGCGCGACAGCAACGGGCGAGCGGGTACCACGCGTTTCGTTAAGCTGAATGAATAAGAGGAGAGAACGTTCTCTGACGTAAAAAGCAAAAGCCGCCGCAGCTCAGGAGCTGCGACGGCTTTTGCTTTTATTTCTTAACAGAAAAGAGGAGCTGCCTATTAGCGTCCTAGCAGCATGGCGCCGTAGGAGTATCCTCCCCCGAAAACCGTAATAACCACATGGTTGCCAGGCTGAAGCTGATTCCAAGTATCCGACAGGCCAATGGCGGCACCGGCGCAACCCGTATTACCTAGGTAATCGATGTTGGAAACGGCACGTTCTTCGGGCAAGCCAAGTTGTTGCACGACATTCTTGGTAATGCGTAGGTTGGCTTGGTGCGGAATCAGGTAAGTCACGTCGCTTACTCCTAGCTTATTGCGCTCCAGAATTTCCTTGGTCACGCGAGCCATGTACTGGCAGGCATGAATAAATACATCTTTACCAAAGGGCATCACAATACCACGCTCCACAGGCTTGAGCGTAACGGCAGTATTGGCTTTCCCAACGGGTGCTGCTCCTCCCGTGATGAGGTCGAGCATGCGCAAATCAGTAGGAGCAAGGCGTTCCTTAGTGATAAGCAGTGCTGCTGCTCCATCGCCCCACAGGTGGCCCGCTACCGTATCGCCCTCGTTGTTGTAAGCTGTGTTGTGCTCCGACACGACCACCAAAGCGTTGCGCGCTTTGCCCAGAGCGAAGTAGCCTTCCACAATCTCGATGGCGTTGAGCAGCGACGAGCAAGCCGATGATACGCTTACCACCGGAATATCGGTTACGCCAATGGCATGCTGCACGGCGTGCGCCATCGTGAAGATGGTATCGTGGGGCGTGTAGGTGCCGCCCACAATAAGGTCGATATCGGAGGCGGCTAGGTCAGGTGCGGCCGCCAAAACCCGGTTGGTGGCCTCCACGGCCATCGTGTTCGTATTCTCGCCAGGGGCCGCTTTACGCCGTTCCCGAATGCCGGTACGCTCGATAATCCACTCGTGGGACAAGCCGTTGAGGCGGGTGAAGTGTTCGTTGGTAACGACGGCGGCGGGCAAGTAGGCCGCCACTTGGTGGATATACACAGAGCAAAAAAGTGAATCAGCGAAAAAAAGCGGCTGCAAGGTACGCGGTTGCTACCGCAAAAGCCGCAATATCGGGGCTGGGCTCGTACTTTGCGCAACTATTTTACGTTGAAACGTGCCCTGCACGGTGGAGTTCGTTTCGTTGCTTACAAGATTATGGTGTTTCGATTGCCGTCTTCGCGGTTCTTCCTAGTGAGTGCCCTAACGGGGATACTGGCCCTTTGCGCTCAACAGGCTCAGGCTCAAAAATATATTACCGCGGCAGGCTTGCGTCTCGGCAAAGAGAACTTCGGAATTACCGTGCAGCAACGCATTCTGCCGAAGGCTACGCTCGAAGGTATTGGCATTATTCGCAACCGTGAGGCGAGTGTCACAGTGCTCGCCGAACATCATTTTGGGGTGCTCGGTCGCAGCCTGAACTACTACGCGGGTGCTGGTGGTCACTTAGGTACCCAGAAAGACCACGGCGGTTTCGGCGGGGTTGACGGCATCCTAGGGTTGGAATACAAAGTCGCCTTCTTCCCGCTGGTACTGTCGCTAGACGTGAAGCCAAGCGTAGAAATTCACAACAACGAAGACTGGTTTCGGGTACCGACAGCTTTTTCCCTGCGTTACGTGTTTATCAAAGAGAAAAATAATGGCCTGTTTGATAAGGTGTTTGGCAGCGACAAAAAAAGCAAGCGGAAAAAGAAGGACAAAGATTCTTCCCGTAAGGGTTTGTTTGACTTCTAAATGCAACAACGCCCTACTCACAGAACGGAGTAGGGCGTTGTGTTACAAAGCGCTCAGCGCCAAAACCTAGCTCCGATGTACTCGGCCGCTACCGGCAATGGAGCTGTTGATTTGTGGGTTGCCGCTAACGTAGATGCTTCCCGAGCCGGCAATGCGAGCGTCGAGGGTTTTGGTGGCATTCACCCGGCAGTTGCCTGAGCCGCTAATCGATACCTTACTGGCCTCAGCGCGCAAATCGGCCGATTGTACGTTACCCGAGCCGCTAATCCGCACGTCGTGGCGCGGGGCGGCACCTACTACGGTGATAGAGCCCGAGCCTGACACGGCCGACGTAACGGCAGTGCTTTGCACCTGCGCCAAGCTCAAGTTGCCGGAGCCGCTCACGGCTAGGTCTAGCGTATTCGCCTTGATAGCGTCTGCCGCTTTGATGCTACCCGAGCCGCTGACGCTCAATGCCTTAATCTCAGGCATGGTCACGTAGACGGTAATGGGGCCTATATTCACATTGTTGGAGCTGTTGAGTACTCGGCCGAGTAGGCCACCATCGGAGTCGCCGGAGTTGCGACCGTCGTTGTTTTTGATGCCGATGCGCAGTTGACCATTGTTCACGATGGTTTCCACGCGAGCTAGGTCGGCAGGGTCGCCTTCCAGTTCCACTTTCTGCGGGCTGCCTTGGCGTAGCACTACTTTGGGCGAGCCCGCGAGTTTGAGTTCCGCGAAAGCACTTACTTGCCGCACCTCGCGCGACGCAAGCCGGTCGGAGCGGAAGGAGGAAAGGATGAGTAGCGCTGGCAAGATGGCCAGTAGCAGGAGACGTAGTGTTTTCATAATCAGGATAAAACGAGTTGAAGTGCGATTCTGGACCTAAGATGCAGAAGAAGATACAACCGTTGCCTGAACTTTCATTTATCAGCTACTAATTATCATTTAACAGCTTTGTGCGTAGGCAAAAAGGACACTGCTTCTGCCTACTTATGCCGCTCCCTCTACTGCTCTTGCTCAATTTTGCCCTGGCCACGTACCTCACGGGTGTCATCTGGACGGTGCAGCTGGTGCATTATCCGGGCTTTGGATTAGTCACGCCGCAAGCGTTCGACGCGTATCATAAAGCACACCTAGCGCGTATGGGGTGGGTAGTGATGGCGCCGATGGTGGCAGAGGCCTTGCTGGCTTGTTTGCTGGTGTGGCAAGGGCGCGCACTCGGTAGCAGCGTGTGGTGGAGTCTAGGGTTGGTCCTGTTTATCTGGGGCGTCACGTTTCTGGTCTCGGTGCCGTTTCACAACCGCTTGGCTGCTAGCGGCTTCAACTACATTGCCATTGATGGCCTCACGCGCACGAACTGGCTGCGTACCCTGGCCTGGACGGCGCGCATGTTGTTACTGGGCTGGTTGTTGTACATCTCCCTGCGCTAACGCTTGCTTAGTTAGGCGTGCTGCCGCGTTTTTTGATTCTTACTTGCCTGTTTGTTACTCTCCCCGCATGCTTCCCTCTGCTGCTGATTTCTTGCCCGAGCTTCAATTTCAAACCGCCCGCAGTAGTGGGCCTGGTGGGCAGAATGTGAACAAAGTTGAGTCGAAAGTGGAGTTGCGCTTCCACCTAGCTAGCTCGCAGCTACTCACGGAGGAGCAAAAAGAAGTTCTGCTGACGAAGCTAGCCAAGCAGCTTACGAGTGAAGGCTACTTGCTCATAACTGCCCAAGAAGACCGTAGCCAGCTGCGCAACAAGGAAATAGTAGTGCAAAAATTCCATGACTTGCTGAAGCGAACCTTACACAAGCCCAAAGCCCGTAAAGCTACCAAACCTAGCCCTGGAGCCGTGCGTGAGCGGCTGCAATCCAAGAAAAAGCACAGCGAGAAGAAGTCGAACCGGAAGTGGACAGATGGTTAAATGGTTGATAAGTTTCACTACTAACCATTCAACCATTTAATTCAGGTCGAGGCTAAACAACAGGCCGAGCCAAGGGCGGTGCTGATAAATCCAAGAACGGCGGTCGGGGCCAATGAGGTGATCGAGACCGGCAGCCAGACCAACGTTGAAAATGCGCGCGTCGTAGAGAGTAGCTAGGCCCGCGTGCAGAACGAGTCCTTCGTATTCAGGGCCAGCTTGTTGCTGGGTCACGTCGCCCGTGATGAGCGTAGAACCTAGGCCAAGAAAGCCGCCGTAGCCGAGACCCGTAGCCCGAATGCGGGGTGCTTGCTGCCACGGCGTGATATTTTGTCGGCTGAGGTAGTAAAAGTTGAGGCGGCGACCTAGGTAGAGTGCGGCGTTGAAGTTGCTATTGAGCTGCACCGGCACGCCGGCACGCGCAGGCCTCACCTTCACCGGTATCGTGAATACGTCGAGGTCAAGGTTACGGTCGAGGACTAAAACGTGGTGGTCGGGTTGCAACTGATAACGAATGGGAGCGGGAACTGGCTGCGTAGAGTAGGGCGTAAAAACTAGCGAATCGGAGCGCTGCTGCACGTACACGCGCTGGTCGTGCAGGCGAGCCGCTAGGGTGTCGTTGCCACCTAGGTGCATCACTTCGTACCAGTCATCGTTGAGTTGGGTCACGTTGCCAACCGCCGCACAGCTGCCCAGGCTCCAACCACCTGCCAGTAATAGCCCTATTCGGCCCATCCAAATCTTGATGCCCATACCACGTGAGGAAAGTTACAAAGTACTAGTGATGCCTTGATTTGCGCGGAAAAGCAGGGCGAAAATGGATGATTACGAAAGTGTGATAAGTGTTGAGCTTACGCTAGTAGAAGCAAGCTCGGCTATTAACCTTCTCATTATGATATCGTTATAATCGACGTGCTTACTCGTTTGCTGCTGGCATTCGGCAGAAAAGATGCAAGTGGGCATAGCGCAACTAACTATAAACACCTACTCATGAATCAGCTACACGACGCTACGCCACGGCGGGCATTTCTGACAAATTCGGTGAAGGGCAGCTTAGCGCTTGGCGTTGGCCTATCGACCCTAGCCTCGCTCCTGCAATCTTTTACATTTAAGGAAGAAGAGAACGGCCTGCTCGTGCAAGGAGCCGGCGCCATTACTACGGAGGCGCAGTTTCGAGCGGCTGTCGCACCACTTTCGCAAATGTCGTTGATGAGTAGCCAAGTCGCTACCACCCAGGCCACGAACAAATATGCGAAGCAGTTCGCCGGCTTTGAGCTAGCCGAAATGACGGGCATGATGAGCATCCTGAAAGACATGGGCACTACGCCTCCACCCATGGACGCCAAGTCGCAGGCCATGCTTGACCAACTCAAAGCTGCTAAAGGTGCCGCCTTCGACAAAGCCTACATTGCCGCGCAAATCCAAACGCACCAGCAACTGAACACTCTCACGAGCGGCTACTTGGCCAGCGCCGCGCCTAGCACCAGCAACATGATGGAAAAGCACGGTCGTCACATTGCCACGTTAGCTTCTGTTGCCATCAAAGAACACATCGCTATTACGCAGCAGATAGCGAGCGTGCTCGGTAGCTAGGCTACGTGTACTAAACGAACAAAGCCGCCATACAGTAGGTACGGCGGCTTTGTTCGTTTAGTGTAGTACTTAAGCGTTTGCCTAATGAGTTGCTACAGGAGCGTACCCCGTAGCACCATGGTAGCCACCGAAAAATAAATAATCAGTCCGGTCACGTCCACAAGTGTGGCGACAAAAGGGGCTGAAGATGTGGCCGGGTCGAGGCCGAGGCGCTTGAGGATCATCGGCAGCATAGCTCCCGATAGCGCCCCCCACAGCACAATACCTAGCAATGAGAAGCCTACTGTTACAGCAATCAGAGCCCAATAAGGACCAAAATAGCCAGGGTCAATGTAATTGGCCCACAAGACAATACGTAGCGAACCCACGATACCTAGGATGCCGCCCAGTAGCAGACCTGAAATCAACTCCCGCCGCATCACTTGCCACCAGTCCGAAAGCGAAAACTCGCCTAAGCTCATCGCCCGGATAATGAGTGAGGTAGCCTGCGAACCGGCGTTACCGCCAGCTGAAATGATTAATGGAATAAATAGCCCGAGCACGGCGGCTCGCTGCAAGTCGTCCTCGAAGTGGTGCATGGCCGAGGTAGTCAACATCTCACCAATGAGCAGAATCACGAGCCAACCTGCCCGCTTCTTGACCATGCTCCAGATGGGCGTGTCAAGATAGGGCTCATCTAACGCTTCCGAGCCACCTAGCTTCTGAATGTCCTCGGTGTCTTCTTCTTCCCGAATATCCAGGATATCGTCGATGGTGACAATGCCGAACAGCACGCCTTCGCTGCCCACCACGGGTAAGGCAACCCGATTATTGCGGCGAAACACCTCAATAGCTTCTTCTTGGTCCTGCATGGTTTGCAGGTACACGTAGCGCCGGTCCATCAGCTCGCTCACGTACTTCTGCGGATCGGCGAGCAAGATCTCCTGAATAGCTAGGTCATCAATGAGCCCCCCGCGTTCGTCGGTGACGTAGAGCACGTTGAGCGTCTCCGACTGCCCACCGTGGCGCCGAATGTAGTCGAGCACCTGCTGCACCGTCCAGTTTTCCCGGATGGCAATGTAGTCGGGCGTCATCAGGCGGCCCACACTCGACTCGGGGTAACCTAGCAGCTCCAACGTCACCTTCCGCTCGGGTTCGGAAAGGGTCTGGATAATTTCTTTTACGAAGTCCTCGGGCAAAAACTCGAGTAGCGCCGTTCGGTCGTCAGGCGACATCTCGTTGAGGATGTCCGTGATTTTCTCCTGCGACAAGTTGGTGATGAACAGCCGCTGGGTATCCAAGCTTAGATACTCAAAAACCTCGGTGGCAATGCGCAATGGCAAGAGCCGGAAAATAATGAGCTGCTCGCGCTCATCTTCTTCCTCAATCAGCGCAACTAGCTCGGCCGGTTCAAATTCTTTGAGAATGTCCTTGAGCTTAAAAAACTCGCCCTCCTGAATCAGGGACGTGATGTGTTCGATAGTCGGTTGCTGATTCATGAAAGAGCCGAAGGTATTTCTCGCTAGGCAGGAAGATTGGTGAACAAAAGGCCCGCAAAAGTAGGGCTTACTGACGGGGAAACAGGAATTCTGGAGTATTAATTCTGAATTATGCTTGCGCTTCGGAAGGCAACTAGAAGCTGAACGGTTTTCAAGGCGAAAAACGAGCCATCACGATGAACAGGTCCGTTTTTTACACGTTAGGTGCTTTGTGCTAGTAAGTGCTTGTCTGGCTACATGATACGCTCGGAGAACCCGTGCTGGCACTTGTTTGTAAGAGTCTCATGTATCGCAATTCAGCCAGCTGAACGTACAACTCAAAAAACGGCGTGTACTTTTGCCGCCCCTCTAGTTAGTTGCCTATGTCTCACTCGTCTACTCTTGCGCGCGGAACGCTTGTTGCCCTTGGGGGCGGCGACGATGATGAAATGCTGGCCATGTTGGCTGATATGGTACCCAACCCAGCCACAACCCAGATTGAAATCGTGACGACCGCGGCCCCCGAGCCAGGTCGCTCCGGGAAGGCTTACGTGAATGCCTTTCAGGAGCTAGGTTGCGAGCGAGTGCATCATCTGCGCATCGATGAGCGCCATCCGGCTGATACGCCGGCGCACTTAGCACGGCTTCAGCAGGCTGGTCTCGTCTTCTTCACGGGCGGCGACCAGGAGCGCATCACCGAATGTTGGGACAAAACCCAAGCCCAGGCCATTCTGATTGAGCGGCACCGCCAAGATGAGCACTTCATCGTAGCGGGTACCAGCGCTGGGGCCGCCGTCATACCGAGCTGCATGATTGTGGAAGGCCACGGTGCCCGTTCCCTCACCAAAGGCGGCCTGCGCACGACCAACGGGCTAGGGCTGATGCCAGAAATGTACATCGATCAGCATTTTGCTGAGCGCGGCAGGTTCAACCGTCTGGCGCATGCGGTGTTGCAGCACCCGGTTCGCCTAGGGTTAGGGCTAGGTCAGGAAACTGGGGTCATTATCCGGCACGGACATGAGGCAGAGGTATTTGGCGACGGCGTGGTGATAGTGGTCGACGGAAGCCATCTGCGAGGAAGTAACATTGGGCGCATTGGGCGCGGCGAACCGGTTTCGGGCCAAGATTTGCGCGTTCACTTGCTAGTGAGCGGCCAGCGCTTCGATTTGCGTAGTCGTCAAGTGCAAAGCGATGAACAATAATTTATTGAGAGTCAAATAGATCCATTTATCTCAAAACAAGACTTTGGGCTAGCTTCTGCTTGGGATAAAAGTGTTAGGCACGCCTACTATTTTCTCTCTTTTTTTCTTACATTTCGCCCGTATCCCCCACCCCAAATTCCCACTTTTTCATCTCCTTATGAATCTCAAACATCTACTCCTAGCGGGTAGCGCGTTGCTTACGAGCACAGCTGCTTCCGCAGGTGGCTTTCAGGTAACACTGGCAGGCCAAAAGAACAATGGCATGGGCGGTGTTGGTGTTGGCTTGTCGCTCGACCAAGCGGCCATGTTCTACAATCCTGGTGCGCTGGCTAGAGTCCGCGAGCGTGGCGTGCAAGTAGGCGTGAATGCAACTATGGCCCGCTCGGCCTTTCGAGCGGAATACGGTGGCACGCAGCGTGAGCTGCGCAACAGCACCGTTACGCCCTTCAACCTATACGCCAGCTTTGGTCCGGCGGAAGGCAAATTCCGGGCAGGCATTGCCGTGTACACCCCTTTCGGCAGCAAGCTGCAATACGCCGACGGCTGGGAAGGTCGCTACTCGCTGACGGACATCACCTTGGAGTCTGTCTTTATTCAGCCAACAGCTAGCTATGCCATCACGGATAAGCTCAGCATCGGGGCGGGACTGGTAATCCTAGCGTACGGCTCGGTCAACTTGCAGCGCGACGTACCGGTGCAGGATCAGCAGGGCAACACCGGCCACGTGGAGCTGGATGGCAAGGCTGAGAACAAGATTGGCTACAACGCCGGCATCTACTACAAGCCATCCGACAAGCTCAGCATCGGGGCTAGCTACCGCTCGCAGATCGACGCGCATGTGAAGACCAGCAACGGCGACGTGTCGTTCTCTAATATTCCGTCTTCACTCAGCTCACGCTTCGCGGCCAAGCACTTTGACGTAACGTTGCCATTGCCGGCCACGGCGAGCCTAGGTGTCGGTGTGAGGCCTACGGAGAAGCTCACCATTGGCCTGGATGCCAACTACGTATTCTGGAGCAAGTACAAGTCCCTGAACTTCACTTTCGACGGTCCGGTGGGTGGCGTTACGACGAGCAACTCCCGCCGCGAGTACAAGGACGCCGTGACGCTGCGCCTGGGAGGGCAATACCAGCTGACCAGCGGCCTGACGGTGCGTGCCGGTAGCGCGTATGACTTCTCGCCGGTAAAAGACGGCTTCGTGACGCCCGAAACGCCCGACGCCGCCCGCCTTGCGCTTACCCTAGGGGCTTCCTATAAGTTCGGAGAGCATTTCGGCCTAGATATCTCTAGCCAGTTTGTTAACTTAAAAAAGCGCAGCCAGACCCAGGCTGAACTTGCCGCCAATGGCACGACCGACCGCGTAGCCGGCACCTACAAGACCAAGATCGTTATTCCCGGTATTGGCTTGAATTATAATTTCTAATCACCCGCCTTCTTCCCACCTCATGAATACGTTACTCAACAGAAGCTCGGCGGCGCTTGGATTGCTCGGGCTGGTACTAACTGGCTGCCAACCCGATCTTGATGCCCCTAAGGCGGATAAAGGCACGGCGGATTTTTCCAACTACGTAGCCATTGGCAACTCCCTTACCGCTGGCTATCAGAGCGGCGGCCTTTTCAACCAAGGAATTCAGAACTCTTACCCAAGCATTCTGGCCAAGCAGTTTGAAAAAGCCAATGGCGGGGCTTTCGTGCAGCCGCTGTTTGCTGACAACCAGAAAGATGGCTCGGGTTACCTGAATTTCCAAGGCTTCACCGCTACCGGCTCGCCTATTCTGCTATCGCCGGGACAGGCGGGTAACACCCGCACCTACCAGCTGGCCTACACGGGACAGACGCTAATAAGTGGCGAACGGCAGCTGACGGCCTACACTGGCGCGCAACCGAACAACCTAGGTATTCCGGGCATCTCGGTGCTGTCGAGTGTGTCGGCGCTTACGGGCGGCATGGCCCCCTACGGTTTGCTGAACCCCTACCTGAACCGCTTGCTGTCTGCCACCGAGCGGCCGACCGTCGACTACCTCACGTACATCGGGCGGGCCACCCCTAGCTTCTTTACGTGCTGGTTGGGCAGCAACGACGTGCTGACGTACGCTACCGCCGGGGGCGTGGCGTCGCCGACCAACCCATTCAGCGGCCTCACCGACACGACACGCTTCGGTCAAGGCTACCGCACCATCGTGCGCACCATCACGAAAAATGGCACCGTGAAAGGCGTCATTGCCAACATTCCGAGCGTGACGGATGTGCCGTATTTCACCGCTGTGCCCGTCGCAACCGCTATTGCTAGCATCAAAGGCAACACAGCGCTGCCCAACGCAGCGCAGGCTAGCCTCTACATTCGGACGGGCGCCGGCACAGTGCGCGAGGCCACGTCCAGCGACTTACTAACGCTAACTGCTTCTTCGGTTATTGGTACCACCACGACAGGAGTTCCGCTGCCGGTGGGTGTAGGCTATTCCGCTACTCAGTCCAACCCGCTACCGAGCCAGTACGTGCTCGATGCCGACGAGCTGGCTGCTGTAGGTACCCGCACCGCGGAGCTAAACAAGATAATTGCGAAAACTGCCCGCCAGTACAACGTGCCGCTGTTTGATGTAAACGCGTTCTTCACCACCATCGCCAAGAATGGTATTGCCATCAACGCCACGGCGAACAGCACGAGCTTCATTTCCGGCAATCTGTTTTCCTTGGATGGAATCCACCTCACCTCACGGGGCTACGCTGTAATTGCCAATGAGTACATCCGGGTAATCAATGAGAATTATAAGTCATCAATTCCATTTGTTAATCCGGACGAATACCAGGCGGTGTTGTTCCCGTAACAAGACCTAGCTTTCATCCATAAAAAAGCCCCCGCTGCGTAGCAGCGGGGGCTTTTGTTTTAAGCAGTTAAGAGTGCGCAACAGGCGCTTCTACCGTCAGTTGCACGGGTTGCAGTACCTCCGGTAAAGCAGGCGCTGGTTGGCCAGCAATGTGAGCAGCAATAACTTGCGCGTGGTAGCGCCCATTCTCGATAAACCAGCGGCTGGTGTTCAGGCCACCGCAGACGGTGCCGGCTAGGTACACACCAGCGCGGTTGGTTTCCAGCGTTTCAGCGTCGTGCGTGGGAGTCTGAGCTAGGTCGGTCTGGCAAGTGATACCTAGGGCCGCTAGGAAGGAGAAATCAGGGTGGTAGCCAGTAAGGGCGTACACATAGGTGGCTGGCACGGAAAGCGGACCTTCTGGCGTGCGCACTTCAACTGTCTCAGGCGTAATGCGCTCAATGGTTGTGTTGAAATACGCTTTAATACGACCTTCCTTGATGCGGTTAAGCAAATCGGGGCGAATCCAGTACTTCACCGATTGGCTGATTTCTTCGCCGCGAATAATCATCGTCACGCGTGCGCCGGTGCGCAGGAGTTGTAGGGCCGCTTTCGCCGACGAGTTTTTGGCCCCGATGACAACGACATCTTGGTGGGAGTGGGCGTACGGCTCTTTGTAGTAGTGCGTAACGTGCGGCAGCTCCTCGCCGGGCACGTGCAGGTAGTTAGGTACGTCATAAAAACCGGTAGCTACAACAACGTAGCGACAGCTGATCCTGCCTTTCTCTGTGACCACTTCGTAGCGACCTAGGTCGCCTTCCAGACTCGTTACCCGCTCGTAGAGGCGTAAGTTGAGATTTTCGGCGCGCGCTACGCGGTGGTAATAATCGATGCCGTCTTCGCGCAGTGGCTTGTAGTGAGCCGTTGGGAAGGGATGGTCGCCGATTTCGAGCAGCTCGGGGGTGGAGAAGAATTCCATGTTGGTTGGGTAACCGATAATAGAATTCACCAGGGCCCCTTTGTCAATAACCACAGCCGTGAGGCCGCGCCGCTGTACCTCCAAGGCGCAGGCTAGCCCAACTGGGCCGGCGCCAATCACTACCACGTCAAAAGAAGAATCTGTCGTCATACCCGTGTAATACCAATTCAGAAGCCAGGAGTTTACAACTTTCCCCGTGGCGACACTTTGCTTATCAAGCTAGTGCTTATTATAAACATCCGCGCTGCGCTATTCGTGCCTTTTGCGCGCCGCTCGTTGCGAGCGTAAGCTTTTCAGCGCCCCAGTAGACCACAGCGCCCAGCCCATCAATACTGGCTGAAAAAACAGTCGGCCAAGCCGTTTGGCGTCCGTATCGAGGCCAAAAGCCGAAAGGTGGTGCGTGTATTGGTGAATATTGCCCGGAAATACCAGCGCGTAGAACGCCGCTAATCCTAGGCCCATCTCAATACGGCGCGATTTCCAGAACAATAAAGCTAGCCCCAAGCCAATTTCAACCACTCCCGATTGTAGCACAACGGAGTCTTTGTCCAGCGGAATCCAATCAGGAACCTGCGCTTGAAAATCATGGCGAACAAAGGTGAGATGCCCCGTGCCGGCTACTACCATAAAGGTGCCCATTGTAATGCGAGCCAGGTTTTGTAGCGTGGTGGTATGCGTGTGGTGTTGCATAGCGTTCTGCTGTAGGTGAAAGCCGTGCTATACGTTTCGTTGGCAGTGAGGATGCTGTAAACGGGAAAGGTGCTCAGTTTCAGAAGAGCTCCGCAACATAGCAGAGCCGCCCCCAACAAGTTGGTGAGCGGCTCATATGCTACAGAAAAAGCAAATGTGGCGTTAGTGCGCCTGCAACCAGTTGGTGCCGGTACCAGCTTCCACTTCCATCGGTACGCTGAGTGGCAAGGCATTGATCATCAGCTCACGGATGCGCGGAATGACCAGGTCCACTTCTTCTTTGGGCGCGTCGAACACCAATTCGTCGTGCACTTGCAGAATCATCTTGGTACCTAGCTTTTCCTTTTCCAGCCAATCGTGGATGCGGATCATGGCAATCTTGATGATGTCGGCGGCGGTGCCTTGAATGGGCGCGTTGATGGCGTTGCGCTCCGTGAAGCCCCGCAGCGTGGCGTTGCGCGAGTTGATATCACGTAGGTAGCGGCGCCGACCTAGCAGCGTTTCGGCGTACTCCAGCTCACGGGCGCGGTTGATGCTCTCATCCATGAACTTCTTCACGGCCGAGAACTCCTGAAAATACGCCTCAATCACTTCGGTGGCTTCTTTCCGCGAAATGCCTAGGCGTTGGGCCAAGCCAAACGCTGAGATACCGTAGATGATACCAAAGTTGACCGTCTTCGCCTTACGACGCATCTCGCTATCCACCTGATCCAGCGGCACGTGGAAGACTTTGCTGGCGGTGCTGCTGTGAATATCGATGCCTTGGCGGAAGGCTTCGATCATGGTCGCATCCTTGGAGAAGTCAGCCATGATGCGCAACTCAATCTGCGAGTAGTCGGCGGCGATAAGCACGTGGTCGGCGTCACGCGGCACGAAGGCTTTGCGGATTTCGCGGCCCTTCTCCGTCCGAATCGGGATGTTCTGCAGGTTCGGGTTGGTGCTGCTCAAGCGGCCCGTGGCCGTCACGGCTTGGTTGAACGACGTATGCACGCGCCCATCTAAGGCACACACCAGTTGGGGCAATGCCTCCACGTAAGTGCTACGCAGCTTGGTAAGCTGGCGGTGCTCCAAGATGAGCCCCGCAATTGGGTTGTCGGCGGCTAGCACACTCAGTACCTCCTCGCCGGTAGCGTACTGCCCGGTTTTAGTTTTCTTGATTTTGCCGCCACCTAGGCCCAATTTATCAAACAGCACCTCGCCCAACTGCTTGGGGGAGCCAATATTGAACTCTTGCCCCGCTGCCGTAAAGATCTGCTGCTCCAGTTCCGTGATATAGCCTTGCAGCTCCGCCGAGTACTCGCCCATCGCACCTGAGTCGATGCGCACACCTTCGTACTCCACGTCGGCTAGCACGGGCACCAAGGGGTTCTCCACTTCGTTCAGGAGCTTCAGCAACCCTAGCTCTTGCAACCTAGGCTCGAATACATGTTTGAGCTGCAAGGTTACGTCGGCGTCTTCGCAGGCGTAATCAGAAACCTCGGCCGGCGGAATGTCGGCCATGGTCTTTTGGTTTTTGCCCTTGGGGCCAATCAGCTCTATAATGGAAACCGGAGTGTAGTGCAAGTATGTTTCGGCTAACACGTCCATATTATGGCGCATGTCGGGCTCCAGTAGGTAGTGAGCCAGCATGGTGTCAAACAGAGGGCCGGCCACGCGCACGTTGTAGTGCTTCAGAATGGTGAGGTCGTATTTGATGTTCTGGCCCACCTTCACAATGCCTTCTTTTTCCAGAAACGGCCGGAACTCATCTACCAGCGCCTGAGCGGCTTCCTGGTCATCTTGGGGTACAGGCACGTAATAGGCTTCGCCAGGTAACCAGCAGAAGCTCAGCCCCACGAGCCGTGAAGTCATGGTATCAAGTCCAGTAGTTTCGGTATCGAAGCTAACTTCTTTCTGCTGGAGTAAGTAGTCGAGCAGCGACTTGCGCAGGGCTGGCGTGTCTACCAAATGGTAGTGGTGCGGCACATCGGCCAGCGTGCGGCGCGGACCAGCCGGGGCGCCTTCGTGGCCCGTCTCGCCGTTCTCCGATGCAATAGCCACCGCATCGGGTGCATCAAACAAGGAGCCTTGGGAAGGAGCGTTAGGCCGCCGGGCACCGCGCCCAACCGGGGCAGCGGGCGTGGCCGCCGCGCCGCCGCTGAGTACGCGCGCCGCGAGCTGCCGAAACTCTAGCTCGTCGAACAACGACCGCAGCATCTCCTCGTCTGGCTTGCTCAGGGTAAGGTTTTCCTCGTGAAACTCGATCGGGACGTTCACGTGGATGGTTGCTAGCTCCTTGCTCAACAAACCTTGCTCAGCAAAGTTGCGCACGTTTTCCTGTTGCTTGCCCTTCAGTTCGTCCACGTTGGCAATCAGGTTTTCCACGGAGCCATACTTCTGGATCAGCGTCTTGGCTGTTTTCTCGCCAATGCCCGGAATGCCGGGAATGTTATCCACGGCGTCGCCTTGAAGACCTAGGATGTCAATCACCTGCTCGACACGCTCGATTTCAAAGCGTTGTAGCACGTGCTCTTTGTCGAGCACTTCCGCCGCATTGCCCATGAACGCCGGCCGGTAGATTTTGATCTTGTCCGTCACGAGCTGGCAATAGTCCTTGTCGGGCGTCATCATGAACACGTCGAAGCCTTGCGCCTCGGCGCGCTGGGCTAGGGTGCCAATCACGTCGTCGGCTTCGAAGCCATCCACGAGCAGAATCGGGATGTGGAATGCCTCAATGATGCGCTTGATATATGGAATGGCCGTGCCAATATCTTCGGGCATGGCCTGGCGCTGGGCCTTGTACTCAGCAAAGGAATCATGGCGGAAAGTCTTCTTTTGGGCGTCGAAAGCTACCCCAATGTGGGTAGGCTTTTCCTTTTGTAGCACTTCCACCAGCGTGTTGGTGAAGCCGAGTACGGCGCCGGTGTTCATGCCCTTGGAGTTGACGCGCGGATTCTTGCTGAACGCAAAGTGGGCGCGGTAGATCAGGGCGAAGGCGTCGAGGAGGAAGAGCTTTTTAGCGGGTTGGGCGGTATCAGTCATAGAAAGGCGAAGGTAATAACCAGCAGAAAAATTGCTGAGTAGGATCAATTAAGGAAAGGATGTAGTTTTGGTTTAAATAGATAAATATTGATTCATATATGAATAAGTGGTACACACATTCATTTTACTTTTCTATCCTGAGTACTTTTCTATTACTAGCAAGAAGTAGTTGGGGTCAAAGTGCCCCTCAGCAGCTTGATCCTACATTTCGGTTGAGCATCGAGCAATACGCCCAGATATATGGCTTACAACCATTAGCTGATAGTAGTTGCCTCATTCTGGGTGCCCAAGTATATACGAACGGCATCGCGACAGGTAATTTAGTTCGGGTGAACACCAATGGTCAGGTTGAGCAGCGTGCTCAGCAACTGGCCCAAATAGATATAGTAGGCTCATACACGAACTTTATACCCAGACTACTGAGATACCCTGATGGCCGCCTTTTGTTAATGGCATCAGGTGATATACATATAGTTGGGTATCCTCAAATTAGTTCGCACGTTGTGCGGTTGTTGTCCAATGGGCAACCAGACCCTAGCTTTTCCCTACAGCTTGCCGGTAAATACTTACCATTACTGCGAACAGCTGCGTTGCAGGCAGATGGAAAGATCCTGCTAGCGGGTAGCGTGGGTATACCAGGCCTGCCAATCCTAGTTCGGCTGAACGTAGATGGCAGCTATGATGAGTCTTTCGCGCCGGTAATTGGTACAAGTCGCGACACCGATGAGGTGGACGCATTAGCTGTGCAGCCGGATGGTCGAATTCTAGTAGGCGGTTTGTTCAGTAGACCTGCAAGCTCATTGCTGCGGTTGCTGCCCAATGGCCAGCTTGATCCTAGCTTTCAGGCTGGCATAACCAGTAGCACCAGCGTGCAGGCGCTGCTAATTAGGCCAACAGGGCAGATTGTTGTTGGAGCTAGCTCGTCGTTGCTGATGCAAGGACGAAAAGCTGGTGTTCAGCAGCTTCTACCTTCTGGCCAATTAGATAACTCATTTCAAACACCGGCTGAGTACGGCATTCTCAATCAGTTAAATGAGCGACGTATTGAGCTTTTACCTGATGGGCGCCTACTAGTATTGTCTTCGCAGTCAACCGGACTTGCAACCCCTATTCAACTATTAGCAAACGGCCAATTAAATTCTGGCTATCAAACACCTGCTCGGTGGTCATTGAACCCAAAAGGTATTGCCGTGGATGCGGCGGGCAACCTATTAGTTTATGGGCAATACAACCATCGTACGGGCTTGCAGGGGCCTCTGCAACGATTACAGGCGTCGGGGCAACTTGATGAGCACTATGCTCCGCAGCTTTACCAGCCAGGTACGATAGTAAAAATGGCAAGGCTTACCGATGGCCGTACAGTTCTGGCGGGCTCCTTTGACAAAGTGGGTGGCGTAAGAGCCGGCAACCTAGCTTGTTTGCTGCCCAATGATGAGGTTGATACTGCATTCGTGCGACGGAGTCCTATTCCAGCAGGCTACGTCGAAGGTATAGTGGAGCAGCCCAGCGGCAAGATCTTGATAGCAGGATTATTAGAGGTACAAGCACGTCAACGTTGGGGGAGCTTAATACGGCTGCATCCAAGTGGCGCTCTTGATACAACTTTCCAACGTACGGCAGGCTACATTGCTCAAGGGTTGGCCTTGCAGCGCGATGGTCGAATCATCGTGGGCGGAGAACTAGCTCGCGCTTACACTGGACACGTTTTTGCCCGGTTGAGTGTAGATGGTGTTGTCGATAAAACGTTTCAAATTTCCTCAACGCTTGATAACTGGCTACGAGAAGGCCGCCGTGTAGTGGTTCAGCCAGACGACAAGCTTATCCTGGCTGGGTATCAACTCCACCGGGTATTGCCCAATGGTCAGTACGATACCTCTTTTCAAGCAACTGAATACAATGAGTATTCGTCGCCGTTGGTGCGTGATATGGTATTACGCCCCGATGGTAAATTGCTTGTGTGCGGGCAAACACCAACGCTTGTGCCTAGGCAGGGAGGCACCATCGCGCGTTTTCTACCTAATGGCAAGCTTGATATGACCTTGGAAGATGTCTTATCTTATCGATTCAACATTCGTACACTGCTACCACGCCAAGGTGGGGGGCTTTGGGCTGGGGGCATTTACCACTCAGACAACGTTACGGATATAGGTCTAATGTCCCTTGACGAAAGAGGGCAGATTGACCCAGCTTTCACGCCTGTATTTGGCTACGGCTATGTGCTTGCAAGCAGCGAAACGGCAGGCGGCAAAATACTAGTAGGAGGAAACTTTGTCTACGCTACTACTCCAACGGTGCATCACTTAAGCATAGCACGTATAGCTTCCATGGGCACTCCCTTAGCTAATTCGCAGAGAAAAGTGCAGTCGGTAGAAGTTTACCCAAATCCAAGTCGGGAAAAGTTTACCGTTAGTTGGGATGCTGCACAAGCAGTAAATCGAGTTTGCCTTTTAACCCTGCTAGGTCAGCCTCTGCAACAACACGTTGTGGAAGCAGGGACTTACAACCTTGATCTTTCTGTAAAGCAATTGTCCTGCGGGATCTACTTGCTTCAGATAGATAACGCCAATGGCCGCACAATACGCCGTGTAGTAGTTGAGTAATGCTACTTGAGTCTGTTCGAATACTTTTCTATAGCGCCGACTTTACCTCAAAGGTGAAGCTGGTGCTGCCCGCCAGCCCAGTAGAAGCTAGCCCTTGCAACACTACCAGATAACGCCCAGCTTGGTCAACGGTGTAGAAATCGAGTTTGGTAGGCGCGGTGCTAGTTATAATAGTCGGGTTCCAATACAGGAGGTTGCGCAGGTCGGGGAGGCGGCTTGCTTTAGCCTGGGGTGTGTCGTAGCGGGGGGCGTAGAACTCGCGCTGGCCTTGCAAGCCTTCGTATTCTTGCACTAGCACACGCGGATCGAGCTTGAAACCTGCTAGGTCGCCTTTGTAGGTGGTGTAGCTTACGAGGCCATTGTACACGGCTCGCCCGTGGAAGTACCGGCTCGCCATTACCTCTAGCTTTTGGATCTTCAGCGGATCCATCGCCATCATCTTGTTGACGTTGAAGACCGGTACGCCATCAAGCAGGATCATCGGGTTATCATCAAAAATAAGCTTATTTACCCGGTCTACTACCAAGAAGTGAAAGCCATCCTTCCGAATCCGGACGAGTACACCCGGTACGTACTCGCGCATTACTTCTTCCAGCACCTTAAAACGTGTGTATTTGTCCAGCAGGTACGTTTCATCAGCCTTGCCGTAGAACGCGGTGCTGTCGGTGAGAGGAGCTAGGTAGCGGGCGCGCGCTTTATCAACAAAGGCATTCTGCACCTGGTTCTGGAAGTGCCGCTTCGCGTAGTCCACCTTGAAACTCGGAATTGGCGTGAAGGTGGCGCCCGACCTGGCCACGAACTGCTGCGAAAAGGGATTGAAGATTTCGATGTGGCACGTGGTGTCCTGCTGCGGATTTGTTTGCACCATAATGTCGCGAGAGCCATACAGGTTGCCTAGCTCAAACTGCACTAGGCCATCGGCATTGCTCACCGCGTTTTGAAGCCCAATAAGCCGGCTCGGCGACGACAGAAAGGTGATGATATCCTTCCGTGGCTGGTTCGTGCCGGCTTGCGTCAGGCGGCCACGTACCAATGGGCCGTTGAGTTCGGGCGCGTTCGGAAAGCTGACCAGCGCAGAGGCTAGCACCTGCTCCCAGCGAAAGCGGCTCCAGCCCTGCGTGAGCATCAAGTTATCAGCCGCGGCCGTGGCGTCGGGCTCAGCGGTGAAGTAGTATTCGGGATGCTCAATGCTGCCTTTCAGCTCAGAAGCTAGCCACAGGTAGCTGTTGATATCGGTAGTAGGCGCGGTAGCCAGCGAGTCGAGCCGGTACACGGCCATCGATACGTTGGCACCTAGGTTTTGCCCCGCCGTCGAGGTACCTAGCGCCACGCTTACCTGCTCCCGAGTGGCATACTGGTTTTTATCCGGCCGCGCGTCGATGCTTAGCTTGGTTTTGGGCTGCTGAAAATACAGCCGCTCGCACACTGGTTTTTGCTCGGCAGTGAACAAGGTGAAATGCGAAATGCCGTCGAGCAGCTGTTTTTTGTCGACCGTAAAAGTCGCTCGGCCATTAACTAAGGGTGCCTTGGCCGCTACCGCCACCTGCTGCCGCGAGTGCCCCAGTAGGAAAACGGTTTCGTTCTGCGCGCCAGTAGCACTCACCGCCACTGTAAGCGTAGCAGGACCGCTTTCTTCCAAATGCATCACGTAGCCACGCTCATACGCGACGGGTAGCTTGCGTCTAATGGTCTGTTTGTTAATAAGGGTTAACATGGCCGTATAGGTAGCACCTAGCTCGGGGGTAAAGGTGAAGCTCCCCATGCCGAAGCGCAGGGTCTGGAAGCTTGCTACCACTGTGCCACGCTGGTCGAGTAACTTTCCGGTGGCGCCCACACCAGTACCTGCTTTGTTTGTTACCTTGAAGGCTACTTTGCTGCTCAGTCCTTGTACTAGGTTGCCACCTTCGGGGAAAAGCTGCGCCTCGTAAGCGGCTGAATCCGGGCTGGCTGCCCCGCCCGAGGCGGCAGTTGGATTGATGACTGTGATGGTGCTGTGGAAGAAATACTCCGGACCGAAGTTTTGCATCCAGCTCGTGTAGGCTCGTACCGTGTATACTCCCGAGGCCAAGGCGCTGGGCAGCACGAAAGAACCATGGCCAGTAGCCTGCTTCAGCGGAATCTTGCCTTGCAGTACTGGCTTGTTCTCTCGGTTTAATACCTCCACGTAGGCTACTGTGCTTCGTGCTAGCGGCTTGCAGCTAGTGCCATCTACTGCATACAGCTTGAACCACATCGTTTCGCCACCTAGATAAAGTGGCCGGTCGAGGTGGAGGAAAAGCTTCTCGTTTAGGGCAGCTTGCTGATAGCGAGTTAGTTTGCGAGCTAGGCTGTCCACAACAAGCTCTTGGCCGCTTGCCACGTTGCGGGCACCTAGGTAGAGCGTAAGTAGTACGAGCAACCTAACTCCTCGCTTAGCCATAAATAGTTTGGTAATAGTAGCCATTCAGTGCTGTGGCATGTAGATGATAGAAAAGGCAGCTATTGCCAAAAGATAGGACGCACCGCACTACCACGCTTGCGGCAATCCACGCACTCGGCACTTGACTGTGTATACCCTTTTAAGCTACCCGTAGAAGAAAATACTGGGCCTACGGGTATAACTACAGGGTTGGTGAACGTATTATCTACGTTGGTTAAAGACACGGTATCTGGTGGCACGCAGCTTTCGTAACCAGCCTGCAAACGCCAAGTGGGCGGCAACTGCCCGCGGCTGATGAGGATGCGTTTTTCCTGCACGCTACCGGCACCCACGTAACCCAATGCTAGTTCGGTATCATCGTTGAGGCAATGCATATTGCCGGTAAGTTGCGCAGGCAACGGGTCGAATAGCGTCCCGATGTTCTCCGTGTTTTTCTTGAGCAAACTCCAATACTCGTATTCCTCTTTGGTTTGGGCGTACTGCCGTACCAAGATGCTGTACTTGACGTACAGGCGGTCTGATGTGGTAGAGAAAGAGCGTAGCAGCTGGTCAGAAACCACATCACGACCTAGGCTAGAGGTATTTCCTAGAATAATGTTCGTCGACTTTTCTGTTATCCAACAAGCCTGCGGATAAGGCTGACGAATATCCTGCATCTTACGGTTAAGGTACTCTACACTAGGAACAAGGAGTGGCCGGATTTCCCAGGTTTCTTCGTAAGACCAACGATAATAGCGGGTATTATTGGCGTCGTCGTGGCTATTGACGTAGATGTTCAGGCCGGAGTTAGTTGGTTTCCAGCTAACGTTGTCAATGGGCGGCGTGCTTTTCACCGTCACGTAGTCGGAGGTGTACTCTTTACCACCCTTAGTGCGGATATGAAGCCGGTACCTTTTGGCTGGACTCAGAGTCTGGTTGCTCGACGTGTAAGTGCCTTTGGTAGTGCTTTCTAGCAGCGTGTAGCGTGCCGCCGCTTCGTCTTCGACGTATAGCGTGGCGCCCGACTCTACCGGCGCCGGTGTCTTGGCGTCGATGTCGTAAGTGCGCGACAATGTGATAGTGGTGATGCCCTGGCTATTGATTAAGCCATCGACCACTAAGTAGCTCTTAGTAGCGTTGATGGCATCGGGCATATAGGAATCGATGCAGCCAGGCAGGAGCAGCGCTAGACAGCAGAGGAACACAACCCTAAAAAGCGGAAGAATGATGCGCATACCGATAATAGTTACTGCCAAAAGCTAGGGCGCACGGACGTGCCCCGCGCGCGACAATCGATACAGCCTTGTTCTTTGGCTAAGTAGCCAATTATAATATCTCGCTCGTAGATGGCTTGGATGGGTAGAAAGGTAGACCTGCCGAAAGCAGAGCGCAGGACCTCTGTCGGGTTGGGTGGCGGTGGAGAAGGCTTGTATAGAAAAACCGTATCAGGTGGCAAGCATCCTTCATAACCGTTCTGTAGGCGCCAAGTGGATGGCAACTCACCTCTCGAAATAAAAATGCGCTTTTCCGTAAGTGAATGCGCGCCTACGTAGCCTAAAGCTAGCTCAGTATCATCGTTGAGGCAATGCACGTTGCCTGTGAGTTGGGCAGGTTGCGGATCGAACAGAGAGCCAATGTTCTCCGTGTTTTTCTTGAGCAATTCCCAGTAGCCATACTCTTCTTTGGTGAGGGTATGCTGCCGAACCAAGATGCTGTATTTGTAGTAAATCTGGGAGGCAGTGGTTGCGAATGAGCGAACTAGAAAATCAGAAACTACATCCTGGCTCAGGCGAGTGGTGTTGCTGATCTTGATGTCAACAGACTTGACGTTGCCCCAGCAGGTTGTCGGAAAAGGAACAGTAATATCTTGCATCCTTCCATTCTTGTATTCCACCGAGGGGGAGTAAGGTGGTCTGATTTCCCAGGTTTCTTCGTATTCCCAACGGTAGTACTGGCTGGCGTTCGTGTTGTCGTGCGTGTTGACGTAGATGTTTAGGCCATCATTCGTGGTGCGCCAAGTAATATTATCGATGGGTGGGGTAGTCTTGATAGCCACGTAATCCGAGGCATACTCTGTGCCACCGGTGGTGCGAATGCGCAGCCGGTAGCGCTGCGTAGTCGGTAGGCTGAGGCTGGCCGAAGCATAGGTGCCTTTCGTGGTGCTTTCTCGCAAGCTGTAGCTGCCACCACCTTCCGCTTCTATGGTCACGGTAGCGCCCGCTTCAACGGGCGGGATGGTCGCCCTTGCATCAATGTCGTAGGTGCGGGAAAGGACTATTGTTGTAATACCTTGGCTATTGATAAACCCGTCGACTGTTAAGTAATGCTTGGTGGCGCTGATGACGTCGGGCATGTAGGAGTCGATGCAGCTAGGTAGTGCAATAGCCAAACACCAAAGCAGTACCACCCGAATGGAATAGGAGAGAAGACGCATCTAGAACTTGAAGTTGTAGGTGATGGTCGGAATCGGCTGCCCGAAGATGGAGAGCTTGTAGCCGCGGATCTGCCCCTTTTCTGATTTGAAGTACACCGAGTACGGATTCTTGCGTCCCGTCAGGTTGTATATCCCTAGGGTCCAAGAGCTGTGAGCTAGCTTTTTTACTTTGTGGTTGCCTTCGATGTTCAACCCAAAGTCGACGCGGTAATAATCGGGCACGCGGTAGGCGTTGCGGTCAGAGTAGTACACGCGCAAGGAGTTGGCCACATAATACTTCGCCAGCGGCAACGTAATGGGGCGGCCCGTACTGTAGGTGAAGTTGAGTGAGGAGCTGAAACGGCGACTGAAGCGGTAGTTGCCGATCATGGTCACGTCGTGGGGCTTGTCGAAATTGCTAGGGTAGTAGCGGCCGCCGTTTATCTGCTCGGCCGTCGTGCCAGCATTGACCCGCACCAGCGAACGGGAATAGGTGTAGCTGATCCAGCCGTTGATCTTACCCGAGAGCTTCTTGACCAGCACCTCCACGCCGTAGGCTTTGCCCTCGGCATTCACGATATCTGTTTCGATGTGGTGGTTCAGGATGAGTGTGGCGCCGCTCTTGTAATCCACAAAGTCGTGGAGCTTTTTGTAGTAGGCTTCCACCGACGTCTCGATGGTATTCGCCCGGAAGTTGTGGTAGTATCCAACGGAGTACTGGTCGCCAACCTGCGGGCGAATGTTGGCGTCGCTGAGCTTCCAGATATCGGCCGGCGATACCGACGCCGTGTTGGAAAGCTGGTGAATGTACTGGCGGGTGCGGTTATAGCTAGCTTTCACCGACGAGTTATCGGTCAGACCGTAGCGCAACGACGCCCGGTACTCGGGGCCGTGGTAGGTGGCCAGCACCTTGCCCGAACCGTAGCGCAAGGTGTCGGTGATGGAGGTTTCGGAGCGGCCTACGTCCGGCGCGTACTGGTACACATCGTGCGGACCTAGGGCGTTGAAGAGTGAATAGCGCAGGCCCAGCGAAATAGATAAGCGCTTGTTGAGGTCAATGCGGTCTGACGCGTAAATGGCACTTTCCACAGCTTGCTCGCGGGTTAGGACGTTGGTGCTGATCAAGGATTCGGCCCCGAGCGGCGTGAGGCTACCAGGCGCAATGTGGTAGAGCAGCGAGCTGACGCCGAAGTCGATGGTGTGCTTGGCATTGGGGAAGAAGCTGAAATCGGCCTGCACGTTGGTTTGTTCAATGCCATATTTTAGGCGCGAGGCATTCACTGGGTTCTTCTCGCTCGTGATGTCGTAGGCGTAGCGGCTGTAGGTGCCCGTGAGCACCCCGTATAACTTGTTGTTGAAGTTGTGCTGCCACTTCAAGCTAGCATTTTGGTTGCGGTACTGATACGTGGTGTCGCTGGCGAGGCGGAACCGGTCGGAGCTCAAATATCCTGTCAGGTACAGGGAGTTTTTATCGTTGAGCTGATGACTCACGTGCGCGCTGATGTCGTAGAAAGACGCCGAGCTTTGCCGAAAAGAACTGTTCGACAACCGGCGCAGAATCCAGTCGGAGTAGCTGGTGCGGCCGCTGATGATGAAGGCGCTTTTGTCTTTTACAATGGGACCTTCCAGCGTGAGGCGACTGGTGAGCGGACCAATGCCGCCCGAACCAGAAAACTTCTTCTTGTTGCCTTCGCGGGTTTTTATTTCCAGCACCGACGACAAGCGCCCACCGTACTTGGCCGGAATGGCGCTTTTGTACAGCTCTACCGATTGCAGAATATCGGGGTTAAACGCGGAGAAGAAGCCAAATAAGTGCGATGGATTGTAGATGGTGGTGCCATTAAATAGGATCAGGTTTTGGTCGGTGGCGCCGCCGCGCACGTTGAGGCCCGTGCTGCCTTCGCCCACCGATTTTACGCCCGGTAGGGTAAGCACCACCCGCAAAATATCAGTCTCGCCAAAAGCCGTAGGTACTTGCCGCAGCGTCTTGATATCGAGCTTCTCCAAGCCCATTTGCATGCCCGATACGTTTTTGTCTTTCTCGGCTTCAATCACGACTTCTTTCAGCGGCGTGATGTCTTCCTCTACCTCGATTTCCAGCTTGCCATCCGCACGTATCACAACTTGGCGTTTGGTATTCTTGATACCAATCCCTCTGATTTTTAAATCGTAGCGACCCGTTGGCAGAGTCAGTGAGTAGTAACCAAATTGGTCGGTGCTGGTGCCGATGGAAGGCGCCTCGGAGTAAATAGTAGCCCCCACGACCGGCTCCCCGGATTTCAGGTCGCGGATGTGGCCGGCGAGGGTTGCCTTGCCGCCACGCGCCTCGCCCGCACCTATTTCATAGAGCTTGGCCTCTGCCTCCCGAACGTAGCGCGAGCGGCTAAGGGAGCCGGTGCTAGTTGGCCTAGCTTCGTCGCGGCGCGTAGCTACAATGTTGCCCGCTTTTTCGGTGTTAAAGAAGCTGTCGGAGAGAGCTGGGTCCAGCGTTAAGCCTTGGGTGACGAACACCCGATTTTCGTCGTCGATAGCAAAGTGGAAAGCGGTATTCTGTAGGGCTCGTTCTAACGCCGTACGCACTGGCGTATCCTGTACTTGCAGCGTGATGAACAGACTGTCAACTGCTGCCGGATTGAAGTAAAAATGCAGCTTGGTTTGAGCCTCGACCTGCGTAGCAAACTGCTCGAATAGTATGTGGTTAAAATTGCCGCTAACCGTCGGTTCGGCTTGTTGCTGCCCGCTGGCCGTGAAGTGTATTAGGCTAAAAAATAAAAGAACAAACAATAAGTAGTGGAGCTTCATAGCGGAGCTAGCGTAGCAAAGAGTGAGTGAAGTACGAACCGTAACTAGCAGTGCTACTGCGGTGATAAGCCGGCGTAATAACGCGTAAGCTGCACAATATCAGCTTCTCGCCGGGCTTTCTTAAACTTGAGCTTATTGTCTTGAATATATTTCTGCACCTCTTTGCTGCGGTCAGAAAAAACCTGCGTAACCGAGCGTTTTTTGTTGACCGAATAATACACGCCTGCTTTGCGGATAAAGAGCTTATCAGTGGGAAGAAACTCAGCTTCTATTCGATTTTGGTTTATTTTCTCGTGTAGCTGCTTGACTCGCTTGGCCAGCAGCTGCACCGTGCTATCTACCAGCACTTCGTAGTAACCGGTCTGGACAACGGCAGACGCCGAGCTATCAGTCACGAGGCGGATAAAGTGGTGTCCGGCCAGGGTGAAAGAGCGAACATGTTCATTAATGAGATGCAAGCTCAGCGGGCTCGTTACATGTTGTAACACAAGCTGCCCAAGCACGACATCATATTGCATGCTGAGGCCAGCAAAGCTATGGTCGTTATAGTAGACGCTACCCGGCTGTTTGTCGGGCAATAGAAAGAATTGATGCCCGTTGCGCACTTGGTAGCGCTGAGCATAGTCGATATATTCTGGACCGTTGTAGAGTTGCGGACTCGCATCAACAGTGCGCTGGTCTTTTTGCTGAACGTTGTTGCTAGCCGCCGCTAGGGGCGTAATAACCGATTGCGCATCAGTAGGATAAGCGAGTATAAGTGTGATAAGAAAAAGCAAAAGCCGGATAGCTGTACGGCGTATCTTCATAGCGACAGGTAACAGATAAAAGAAAAAGAAGCAATTGAACTTGCTTAACAAGGAGTTGGCTACTTGCTAAGTGATGCTGCCCGCAAAGTGCCGGCAGAATAGGGCTTATAATGCACAGAATGCGTATTGCTTTTCGCAGCCCGCTAAATGTAAGCATGCCGCTAAAAGATATAACGATGTCGCCGTCAGAATCTATAGGCGTGATGCTAGATTAACTTTGGTACGGACCCTAGAAAGATGCGGAAAATACAGGAAAGCTGCACCGTATTGTTAGCTTGATGGTCAACGCCACCTAGCGTAGCCGCGTACAGGTGCAGAGTATGCGCTACATCTCCCTCGACCTCGAAATGACCGGCGGCAACCCGGAGCGGCACCAGATTATTGAGCTAGCTGCTGTAGTAGAAGATACCAAGCACCTACAGCCGCTGACAGAGCTACCTAGCTTCCGGCGCTTGGTGCGGCATCCTGAGTACGTGGGCACCGCAGGCGCTCTGGCTCTAAATGCGCGCTTGCTGGAGGAGTTGGCGCAAAAAGGGCCAAACCCGGAAGGCTGCACGGCTGACGAACTGTTGCCGCAGCTGCGTGAGTTTCTATTAGCGCAGGGCTTCAAGCCCGACAAAAAGGACTGCGTGAGCGTGACGATGGCGGGCAAAAATATCGCCTCTTTCGACTTATTGTTTTTGCGTCAGCTGCCCGGCTGGGGCACATTGGTGCGCGCTGAACCCGCCATGCTCGATCCAGCGGCTTTCTATCTGAACTGGAAGAAAGATAATCGCCTGCCCACCATGACCATTTGCAAGGCGCGTGCGCATTTTGCCGACCAAACCGTGGCGCACCAGGCTTTGGCCGATGCCTTAGACGTTATTCAACTGCTAAGGCCCTTCTACGACTTGCCCTTGTATCAGCAGGTACGTGTTGCGCCAGAGCCAGCAGGAGAGTAACTGAACAGGCTAGCAGGAGGGAAATGAGTGCCTGCTGCTAGCAAAATCACTCGGTAGCACCTGAAGTATCGTTTGTGTGAATTAAAGCAGATTTAGCATTTTTTTCTTCAACTAGAAGAAGGTCGCCTAAAGCCTATTCTACCTAGCTGACGAAGGAGTGCGCGTGAGTGCCTGTGCTAGAGAAATATTTTATATGGCTGCCTGTCACAATTTTAGTGACATGTATTGGCTTCTAAATGTGAAAGAGCGAGTAGGCTGAAAGCAGTTCGGGTAGCAGACTTTTAAAACTGCTTTAAAACCCGTGAAAAGTGCAAACGATTGCGGCATTCAGTAGGAATTTATACTTTACCGGCTCAATCGTTACAACTAGCACTATCTTCATTCGAAGATTGCTATAATTCGTGCAAAACTGCCAGCTAAATGCCATGGAAACCCTAGGTGCTGCTACTGTACAAGAAGTAGAGGTTAGTACTGCATTATCTAGCCTGGTTTGATATTAATGGAGCATAAATTTTCGTCTTCCTTCGTCGTCCCAACCTAACTCCTTCATACTTCTTCTTTGTCCATGACTGTTTTCAACCGCTCCGGATTCGTGACCGGAAGCTTGGCTAGCTTACTCTTGCTTGCCGCCTGCGACCAGAAAAAACCAGCCGACCAAGCCAGTAGCAGCACCAGCGCGACAGCCGATTCAACTCAAACTTCTACGTCTTCTTCCTCTGACATGTCAGCCCCAGCCTCCTTCGGTAAAACCACCGATGGCCAAGAGGTGCAGCTCTACACGCTCACCAATGCCCATGGTCTGAAAGCCACTATTTCCACGTATGGCGGTACCGTCACGAGCTTGCAAGTGCCCGACAAGGCTGGCAAGCTAGGTAACATTGTACTCGGCTTCGATAACGTGAGTGGCTATCAGAGCCCAGCGTTCCTGAAATCGGGCCCTTACTTCGGGGCATTGATTGGCCGGTACGGCAACCGCATCAAGGGCGGCAAATTCACGCTTGATGGCAAAGAATACACCCTCGCGAAGAACAACGGCCCCAACAGCCTGCACGGTGGCAAGAAGGGTTTCGACAAAGTGATTTGGGCAGCAGAGCCCGTTGCTTCGGCAACCGACGGCCAAGCGCTGAAGCTTACCTACTTAAGCAAGGATGGTGAAGAAGGCTACCCCGGCAACCTTAGCGTGACGGTGGTGTACACGCTCACCGACAACGACGAGCTGAAGATTGACTACACGGCCAAAACCGACAAAGCCACACCCGTCAACCTGACCAACCACAGCTACTTCAACCTAGGTTACGGCCAAGACAAGGATGTGCTCGGCCACGAAGTAACGCTGCCCGCCGACCGCTACACGGTTGTCGATGCCACCCTGATTCCGACGGGTGAGTTGAAGCCAGTGAAAGGCACGCCGTTCGACTTCACGACCTCGCACACCATCGGCGAGCGGATCGCGCAAGTACCCGGTGGCTACGACCACAACTGGGTACTAAACAACGCCAGCAGCGGCATGCACCCCGCCGCCACGGTATACGAGCCCACCTCCGGCCGTACCTTGGAAGTAACGACTACCGAGCCCGGCGTGCAGTTCTACACCGGCAACTTCCTCGATGGTACGCTCAAAGGCACTGGCGATGTAACCTATAGCAAGCACTATGGCTTCTGCCTGGAAACGCAGCACTTCCCCGACTCGCCCAACCAGTCGAAATTCCCAAGCACAGTATTGAAGCCGGGTGATACACTGCACTCTACTACTGTGTATCGCTTTGGGGTGCGCAAGTAGCGCCTATAATTAGTTAAGTTTGGTTGCCACTACCTAGCTTTAAGCTGGGTAGTGCTCTAATTCGCCTTAGGTACTACTTCTACTCCTTGCTTCTTCAAGCCGATGGCCGGCTTCAATACCTCTCCTGTTCAATGAATAAACTCGCAACTCTTGATTACATCGTATTCTTCGTCTACTTCATTATAGTAGCGGGTTACGGTACCTGGATTTACCTGCGCAAGACCGGCCACGACGGCACGGCAGAAGGTGACTCCAAAGATTACTTCCTCGCAGAGGGCTCCCTGACTTGGTGGGCCATCGGCTCTTCGCTTATTGCCTCCAACATCTCGGCTGAGCAATTTGTGGCAATGGCTGGCTCAGGCTTTAAGATGGGCCTAGCTATTGCAGCCTACGAATGGATGGCGGCCATCACGCTAGTCATTGTGGGCACGTTCTTCATTCCGGTGTACTTGAAGAACAAGATCTTCACGATGCCGCAGTTCCTGCACCAGCGCTACAACGGCACAGTAGCTATGATCATGGCCATCTTCTGGCTGGCGCTGTATGTAGTCGTTAACCTAACTTCGATTCTGTACCTAGGGGCTATTGCCGCTAGCAGCGTGTCAGGTCTGAACATCGACCTCTGCATCTACGGCCTAGCTATCTGCGCCGTTATTATCACGCTGGGTGGTATGAAGGTTATCGGCTTCACCGACGTTATTCAGGTGTTCTTCCTCATTCTGGGGGGCTTGGCTACCACGTACTTGGCGCTTAACCTAGTGGCTGAGCACTACGGCACGTCTGGAGCAATAAACGGGTTCAACCTGCTCACTTCGCAGGCCAACGACCACTTCCACATGATCCTGAGACGTGATAACCCCAACTTCGTTGAGTTGCCGGGGATGACGGTATTGCTCGGTGGTCTCTGGATTGTGAACCTTAACTATTGGGGTTGCAACCAGTACATCACGCAGCGCGCCCTCGGTGCCGACTTGCCTACGGCTCGTGGTGGCTTGCTCTTCGCCGCGTTCCTCAAGATTCTGATGCCTGTAATTGTGGTGCTGCCCGGCATCGCGGCCTTCGTGCTTTTCAAGCAAAACGTATTCGGCTCGGAGATGATGCTGGATGGCCAGGTAGCTCCCGACCGCGCCTACCCGGTGCTGCTCAACATCTTGCCGGTAGGTCTGAAAGGCTTGTCTTTCGCGGCGCTTGTGGCCGCCGTAGTGGCCTCGCTGGCTGGTAAAGCCAACTCAATTGCTACCATTTTCACCCTCGACATTTACAAGAAGGTGCTGAACAAGGACGCTTCGGAGAAGAAGATGGTAGCCGTGGGTAAAATTTCGGTGGTAGTGGCCATGTTGCTCGGCATCCTGCTCGCTCCGCACTTAGGTATCGAAAAAGGTGGTTTCACCTACATTCAAGAGTACACGGGCTTCGTGTCGCCCGGTATTTTTGCCATGTTCATCCTGGGTTTCTTCTGGAAAAAAGCTACTTCAACTGCGGCATTGTTTGCCACGGTTGGCGGCTTCCTGCTCTCCGTATTGCTCAAGTTCTTGCCCCTCATGATGAACCTATCATGGCTGGCGCCGCTGGGCTACTCGGTGCCGGTGAATGGCATCTACGAAATTCCGTTCCTCGACCGGATGGGCTTTGTGTTCGTCTTCTGTATCCTGGGTATGGTAATCATCAGCCTTCTCCAGACTAGCCGCGGTGTCAAAACCAACGGTCTTGAGATTGATAGCAGCATGTTCCGCACCAACCGCAGCTTCACCATCGGCTCGGTTATCGTGTTGGCCATCGTTACGGCACTGTACACCTATTACTGGTAGTCCGGTACTGCGCTTCACGCTCACAAAAAAGCCCCGCTTGCTTCCGCAGGCGGGGCTTTTTTGTTGAGGGAAATTCGCGCTATAGCTGGCGGCTGTCTACTCCTGCCACACCGTAACGCCGGCCGGTTCTAGCTCCCTTTTGCCAACGATGATTTTCGCGTTGGCAGGTACCGGCGCCGTTTGTTTTTGCGACGTAAAGTTGGTCGCCACCCAAAACCCGTCACGCCATTCCACGAAGAACTGATCAGCGAAGTTCTCAACCGGTGTACCGGCTGCTGTATATACGCTACGAAGCACGTCGCGCTCTAAGTCGCCTTCCAGCGACTCCACGCCTACGTACGTCACGGTACCCCGACCTAGCTTGCGCGACACCACAGCTGCTGCGCCTGCGTAAAACTGATCGGCATAAGCGGCGAGCGTTTGGGTACCCGATGCCGGTAGCAAACTCTCACCCCAGGAGCCCCATTCATACGTTTTACCCTGCGCCGAAACCTTACCCTTTCGTTCACCCGGCAGCAAATCGAACGCCTGCGGGCTGAACTTGGCGCCAATCAGTTCGTTGATAGGAGCAGCCCAGGGGCCTTCCCACAGGTGCCCGCGACGGTCTTTCTGGCCGGTGCGCGCGGTCAGTACGAGGTGCCCACCCTCTTGCACGTACTTCGTCCAGCGGGTCACAAGTTGCGCATCAAGCAATTGGTAGGCAGGAGCTACTAGAAACTTGTAGCGCGAAAAGTCCCGGTCTTCGGTAATCACATCTACGGGGCAGCCTAGAGTCTTGAGCGCCCGATAATAGCGCAGCAGGTGACCCATCGTGTTCCAGCGCGTCGTGGAAGGATGAATATCAAGGTCGAAGCGATTGTCGAAGTTGTAGAGGAAGGCCGTGCGGCGGGCCGAGTACGCCGCGGGCTCTTTGGCGTTAGCCTTGCGCAACTTGCGCAGCTGATTCACTTCCTGCATGGCCTGGCCGTATTCCTGACCGCCGGGCAGGGGCGTCACGCCATCAGTCCCGACAAAGCCATAGTGGTACAGCTCGCTACCAGCTAGCGGCTGCCGGTAGCGGTACGAGCAGATAAGCTTAGCACCCGCCCCAAACGCATGCATAATCCACATGTGCACGGCGCCAGGCAAAGGCTGCGGGTTGATGGCGCCCCAGTTCACCTGTCCTGGTTGTAGTTCCATCACGCCTTCGTTGCCGTTGAGAGTGCGGGCAAAGTCGTGCATAAAGCCGAGCGCGGCCCCGTTGCCGAGCCGGAAACCTAGGTCACTGTTTTCATAATCACCGTGGACGGGGTATACGGTCCAAGTAATCATGTCGAGGCTGCGGCTGCTGAGGCTAGGATTCACGTCGCGGTGCATCGCCATGAAGTTGGTGGTCACCCACTGGTTCTGGCTGTTCTGACGGAGCGTGTTAGCTTGAAAGCTCAGGTAATCGGCCGCTTCTTCGGTGAACCAGCGCTGGAAGTCCAGCAGCGCGTGCGGGTTAGCCGTAGCTACCAATTCTTGCTCGTTTGGAATTCTGATCTGCTCGAAGTTTTGGTAAAGCTGCGACCAGAACACGTTGCCCCAGTCGCGGTTTAGGTTGTCGATGGTGCTGTACTTCTGCTTGAGCCATGCCTGAAACCTAGCCCGGCTGAAATCGTCATAGGAAAACTGCTTGCCGTAGTGGCTCAGCTCATTGTCGATCTGCCAGCCAATTACCGCCGGGTTATTGCCAAAACGTTTGGCGAGCTGCGTATTGATTTTCTCTACGTACTGCCGGAAGAGAGGAGAGCTCCAGTTGCCCTGCTCGCGAGTGCCGTGCTGCATGCGGCGTCCGTTGGCATCCACCATCAAGATTTCCGGATGGTTTTCGGCCAGCCACGCGGGTGGCGCAGCGCTTGGCGTACAGAGGATGACTTTCAACCCAGCTTTAGCAGCTAGGTTCACGGCTCGTTCCAGCCAATCGAGGGTGTACTTTCCTTCTTCCGGCTCATACAGGCCCCAAGCAAACTCGCCCATGTGCACAAACTCTAGGTTGAGCTTGCGCATGTTGGCGAAGTCACGGGCCCACTGGCTTTCTGGCCACGCCTCGGGGTAGTAGTACACCCCGATAGTCATCATATCGGGATCTTTGAAAAAGGGCGTACCTGCTTTCCCTTTAGATGCAATCGGTTGCGCGTGAGCACCTAGAAAAGTGCTTAGGATGAGTAATGAGCTAGCTAATAGCCGTGAGAGGAAAGATTTAGGCATACGCGAAAGAATAGTAAGCGAAGGGTGAGAAGGAGCGGGTTTGTGGGGTAGCAGAAAGCAGTTTTGCTAGCGCACACTGCTCGGGCAGGTCCATTGGGGGTGCTAAGTTGCAGCGAACGTAGGGAAAGCAAGCCTATCCGTTTGAAATCTACTCAAACCTTGATAGGTTTATGCAAACGTTTGTCCTTTTAGCGCGGTAACACGCAAACAGTTGGCAGCTAACCGAGCATCTATAGCAGACCTAGCCAAGAAGCTGAACATCTCAGTTTCGACCGTCTCACGCGCCCTGAACAACCACACGAGCATCAGCGAAAGCACGCGCAAGAAAGTCTGGCAATTGGCAAGAGAAGTTAACTACCAACCCAACCACTTGGCAGCGGCGCTTCGGAAAGGTCGGAGCAATTTGCTCGGTGTAATGGTGCCGCACATCGAAGGCCATTTTTTCTCGTCGGTGATGCACGGTATCGAGACGGTAGCCAGCAAGGTGGGCTTCAACATCATGATCTGCCAGTCAAACGAAAACGTGGCCAATGAGAAGAAGAACATTGAGTCATTGATGAATGCGCAAGTAGAAGGTATTCTGGTTTCCTTGGCGCGCAACACCCACGATTTTAAGCACTTCGAAAAGGTGAGCACGCGGGCTATTCCGCTGGTATTTTTCGACCGGGTACTGGAAGGCATCAACGTCAGCTCCGTCATTATTGATGATTACCTAGGAGCGTACCAAGCCGTAACGCACTTGATTGAACAGGGCTGTCAGCGAATAGCGCATTTCGCTGGCCCTCAGCACTTAAACATCTACAAGAACCGGCAGCGCGGCTACCTAGATGCCTTGCAGGCCCACGGCTTACCCCACGAGCAGGAGCTAATCTTCACGTGTGATATGAAAACGGAAGACGGCGTGGAAGGCATGGAGAAACTACTAGCCTTGCCTGTTCCACCCGACGCAGTGTTCTCCGCCAGTGATTTTTCAGCCGTTGGGGCCATGCAAGTGCTCAAAGCACGTCGGGTTCAGGTACCGGAAGACATTGCCTTGGTAGGCTTCAGCAACGAAACCTTCACCTCCCTCACCGAGCCGCGCATCACCTCCGTCGATCAGCGCTGCGAGCAAATGGGGCAGTCAGCGGTGAAGCTTTTTCTGGAAATGCTCGAAGACAAGTCGGGGCAGTTTTCGCCGCGTCGTATCGTACTCCAGCCCGAGCTACTAGTGCGTGAGTCGTCGTTGCGGTTGCAGCATCATCTTACGCCCCACGTTATGGCTAAGTAGTACAGCCCCCCAATACGCGGTCCGCCCAGAAACGAATAATAATAGTGATTAAGCACGTTGGTGGCACCTAGCTTGAAGCGTAGCTTGGGTGTGGGAACCGCGTAGCTAATCTGCGCGTCGAGGGTGCTATAGGCTGGCACGTAGCCATTTACCAGAAAAGTTTTGGAGTAATAGCGGGTCTGCCAGCGGTAGTTCAGGCCAAAGCCGAAGTTCTTGTAAGCATTTTCATTCCCAACGCTCCAGTTGTAAGCCCAACGCGGCGTGTTGAAGCCGTCTTCCAAACCGTCGCCGTTGGCGGTGCGGTCCAGGCGGGCGTAGGTGACGTTAGCGCCCGCCAGGTAGCCGCCGACCAGCTCATAGTGTAGGCCCGCGCTGCCGCCGTAATTGTACACTTGGCTCTTCGAGTTGGTCCAGAGGCGGTACCGGCTCTGCCCACTACGAGCACTCAGGGCAGTAGCAACGGCATTTAGGTTGGTTTCAGTGGTCGTGATAACCTCACCTGTGCCAGTGATAGGAACGTAAGCCTCCACCTGCGTGATAAAGTCGCGGTACGCATTGTAGTAAAAATCTACATCGACCAGCAAGCGGGCGTCCGACAACAGCGCTGCCTTGTAACCTAGCTCCAACGACTTGATGAATTCAGGCTTTAAGTAGGTGTAGGTGTTCTTTGCTAAGATGCCTTGGTTGTTGGCAATAGCTTGCGCGCGCGTAAGGCCTCCGGTATTCACGTCCTTGGTGATGGCCGCATTGAAGGCGTCGATGCTGGTACGCAGGTAGCTGTTCTCAAACACGCCATCTGACATCACGCGCAGGCCACCTACGCGTTGTACCTGTCCGCTATTGACGTTGGAAAACCCCTCAAACAAGCTAGGAAAGCGGTAGCCGCTCTGGTAGCTGAGCCGGAAGTTGTGGCGCTGCGTGGGTGAGTACACAGCTGTGAGGCGCGGATTGAACCGAGTGCTGAAATAATCGTTCTTGTCAGCCCGCGCCGTAGCCGTCAGACGGATTTTGTCAGCGAACAAATGCGCACCCGCCTGCACAAAACCGCCCGTTTTGCTATACGTTAGGTTATCGGTGAGCGGGTCTTTGCCGGGGTTTGGGTTGCGAAAGTAGTTGCCATCGGGTACGACGACGTAAGTGCGGTGGTCAGCCCCGGCTAGCACGTCGAGCCACTGCGGAAAGCTGCTGCTCGCCCGGCGGCGAAGGGCTTCCCCAACATTTACCTGGCCTTCTGCATGAATCAGATCAGATTGTACGCGCAAAGCGGCGCCCTGGTCCCAGTTATTGATATCCTGAAGCTGCCGCAAACGGTCTTTGAATTCCGGCGTGCCCGGCTGCAGGCGGCCAGCGTCGGCTGTGGCGCGAGCCGTGGCGTGGGCTTGTGCCACAGTCTGGCCCGTTTGGGTAGCAGCGTTCCAAGCGGCGGTATACTCCTGGTTCCAGACTGCATCGGTTTTGTAGCTGCGGTCGAGGTTCTCGCCCATCGACCGCAGGTTGTAGCTTTTCCCCGTGTTCTCACGCGTGAGATAGGCCCGCACCTGCACCACCGGACTCATCAGCGATAAGCCATGCTGCTGCAACCGGTACTCTTCCAGCCGAAAGCGGTTAGAGCGCTGGTAGATGTTATCGAGACTGCTGAAGCGGTAGGTGTAGGCTAGCTCGGTGTTGCTGTTGAGACGGTAGTGGAGCGCCCCATCGGTGCGGATGGTTTGCAGGTGATAATCAGTCACATCTTTTTCCAGGTAACCGGTGCGCGCCACTTGGTAGGTCTTGCCACCTAGGGTCAGGTTAGAGCGGTTCGAGGATTCGTTGCCGTAGCTGCTGACTGGGTCGCGAGCCGGGTTGTCAGCCCCAAATAATCCCGTGCTAGCATTGCCATTCGGGTTGATGTCAGTGTAGTTGTCAGCGACCCAATCGTAGCCACGCAGGTAGGTTGCGTTTACTTTAAAAGCTAGCTTATTGGGCACCAGTACTTTGGCGTACCGCAGGCTCATTTCGGTGTACGGATGTATCCCAGCGCTTCGGTCGTTCACGTGGTTGAGGCCGGTTTTCTGCTGCACGCTGAGGCCTTCGAACGAAAAGGGACTCTTGGTCGTGAAGTTGGCTAGCCCGTTGATGGCGTTTAGTCCATAAAGTGCAGCCGCAGTGCCAGGGACAATTTCCACGGCATTAATATCTAGGTCGCTTGGCCCCAAGACGTTGCCGATCGGAGCGCCAATATGCGGCGCTTGATTATCCATGCCGTCCACGAGCTGCACGAAGCGGACGTTAGTAGTATTGGAGAACCCACGCGCATTGATGACCTTGAACCCAAGACTTGGGGTAATCACCTGCACGCCCTTAACGTTCTCGATGGCATCGAAGAAAGAGGGGGCTGGCGTGAGGCGCAAGGCACGGGCGTTCAGCTTCTCCACCGTCACCGGCGACTGTAAAATACTCTCCTGTACTTTGGAAGCCGCCACTACTACTTCGCCGAGCGCGACGTTTTTCGTCTTGGCAGAGTCAGCAATCGTCTGCTGCGAAACCGGTTGTTGGGCGTGCGTCCGATAGGCGGTAAGGACACTTACCAAAGTGAAAGCAACAGGCAAGGGTCCTAGCGTGCGTAAGGCTTGAGGCATGCTGAAGAAGAGCTAGAACTGAATAATTACTACACGCAGTGACGTCGCCCGCCGGAGCCAACGGATGGGCGTCTGTTCCTGCGGTGCAATAATTCGGTCAGCGGAAACCGCCTTACCTAGGGTAGTTCCTGTGAGCAGCGGCTCAAGACTGGCATCAACATGCTGCTTGGTGTGTACTGCAAGAATCGGATAGCACACGGACGAGTTGAGCACGGTAACGATTTGTGCCCACCCTGCGGAAGGAACACTAATTAGTCCAAGAAACCATCCGATAAATACGCCAAACCAGCGTGGCAAGCAGCAAGTAGCTTTGGGCATAGAGTGGAAGTCGTCGTTATGTATTTGCAAATATAACGACGAGCCAGCTCGTCAGGTTACGGCCTATTCATAAAGCCGAGCGGTTTCTTGCTCCATAAACTGCCGAAAGCGGGCCTGCATACCTTGAAAGGTCTCTAGCACCTGCTTGCCTTCGGGCGTGAGGGCCGCCCCGCCTCCACGCTTGCCACCAGCCTGGGTACTCACCAAGGGGGAGCGCGCCTGTGCATTCATGGAACTAACTAAGTCCCAGGCCTTTTTATAAGACATTTCCATGGCTTGCGCGGCTTTGGAGATAGAACCGAAGGCCTCTATTTTCTCAAGCAATTCGAGACGGCCAATTCCTAAAAAACGGTCGTTGGTACTTTCAATCCACAATCGACCATTCAGAGAGAAGGTTAGGTTTTCGAGTAAGATGTCTTTCATGCAAATAGGGGTGAGGTGGGTGAAAAGCGGCAAAATAAGGACGAGATATGTACATGCCTGCACTAAATATCGGTTAAAAACGATGTTTATGCCGATATTTTACTTGAAGCAGTGGGGGAATACTGGCTTGGAAAATGCTAACAATTTCCGCAAGCCTGCGGGCACAATGTCGGTTCACTTGGCTCGTTTAGCTAAGATAGCGTAAGGCGAGGAGAAAATAGAATTTTTTGCACTTAAGCTAGGTTCGATAGAAGTCTGCAATCAGAAAAACCTCTATATCTAGCTAGGTTTATATAGTTAAAAACGCGTTTGGTGGCGTTGAATCACGGTTTTAGGTCTTTCCCCAAAAAGTATGTCCCTTTTTTACGAAATTGTAGCCGTCTTATTAGGGTCTGAGAGAATTTGTATGAAGCATCCGGCTTTTCGATGGGTTTTTGTACTGCTATTGGGGCTAGGTACCCCAGCATGGGCACAGCAGAACAAGCCTCAAGCAACTAAACAGGCGCCCGCACCGGCGCCCACAGTAGCTCGCTTCACGGGCAAGCTGTCGAGTGAGCCCGGGCAGTTTATCAATGAGGTGCAGACGATGATGGCCATCGGCAATTACACCGGAGCCAAAGCTGCTGCTGCTAAGTTGCAGCAGCTTTGGGCGAGCAACAAGCTCACCGCATCGCAGCAAGCCAAAATCGTCGGTATTTCGCAGCAGATGCTAACGAAACGCTTCAAGCCTCGGCCGCACTTTGAAGATTTTTTTAAAGCTATTACGGCCGGAGCAACGGTGCAGTCTTTCAGCGATAAGCAGATGGATGAGCTGTTGGATGTAGTAGCTAAGACCGTGGACAAAGACACGGGTCCTGAAGCTGAAAAGTTTCTGACCAGCACGGCTCAGTTTCTGAACACCAAGGTTTTGTATAACTCGCGCTACAGCACGCTACGTGCAGTAGGGGGCACCTTCTCTTTTGCTTACAACGAAACGGATAACCCGCTACCAGCGCCGGCACCTATTGTACCTCCGAAGCCTGTAGCTCCCGCTCCCGCGCCTGCACCGGTTGCTCCCAAAGCTACTCCTGCCAAGACGCCGGCAAAGGCGGCAGCAAAACCAGTTGCGAAGGCTGCACCAAAGAAAAAGAGCAGCAGTGGCTGGGACACCGGCGACCTATGGGGTGATTCGGGATCTGGCAGCAGCGGTTGGGGTTCCTCAAGCGACGATGGCTGGGGTACACCCAAAAAGAAGCCAGTCGCAAAAGCTCCCGCTAAAACGCCCACCAAAGCGGCCGCTCCCGCCAAGGAACCCGAGCCGGAACCAGAGCCCGAGCCAGCTCCGGCGCCAGTATATGACACTTACCTAGCACCTCCGACGCGCGGCCCGGTGCTTATCATCAAGGATGCCGACCTGTACATGGCAGGTGCCGGTGACTCCATTGTGCTGCGCAAAACCAGTGGTATTGTCGTGCCTTCTAGCCACCGCTTTGTAGGCCAAGGCGGGCAGTACGCATGGACCGTCAATGGAAACCCCGCCACGGCCGACCTGACCAGCTATGACTTCGACCTAAACAAGCCGGAGTTTACGGCTCAGCCAGTTACGCTCACGTATTCGTCTGTATTGGAGGCTCCCATTCAGGGTGCTCTATCTTACAAAGCTGTTAAGAAGAAAGCAGGCACTACCGATACAGGTTATCCGCGCTTTATCTCGCTCACCAACGATGCGCGGGTGAAGAACATTGGACAGAATATCCGCTACTTTGGGGGCTTCTCGATGGCGGGTGGCCGCATGCTCAGCGCTGCCTTAGATGAGTCACTTTCGCGCATTTTCGTGGACGTAGACGGCAAGACGAAGTTCCGAGCAGCCTCGCGGGCTTATACCCTAGGTGACTCTATCATCACCGCCGATCGGGCTTCCGTTACCATTTTTCAGGATAAGGCCGATTCCCTGACGCACCCTGGCGTGAAGCTGAAGTACGCAAAGCGCGGGGAGGTATTGCAACTTACCCGGGAAAGCGGCCTGTATAAAGCCACGCCGTATGTAGATTCCTACCACCAGATGGAAATCACGACGGAGATGCTGACCTGGCCCCTCCGCACGCCTTACATCGACTTTGCTATTCTAACGGCGAAGAACCAGGTGACCGCCAACTTCGAATCAAAGGACTTCTACACGAACACGCGCTACCAGCAGATCAAGGCCATCAACAAGCTACATCCCTTGCAAATGGTGGTGGGGTATAGCTTGAACCATGACAACGTGAAGCAGTTCACGGTACAGGACTTGTGCCAGGAGCTGAAGTTGAAAGAGTCGAACGTACGCTCCGCGGTGGCTGGCCTAGCGCAGGATAGCTACGTGCAATGGAATCCGCAGACCGACCAAATTACGCTGCTACCAAAAGCTAGGCATTACGTCATATCGTCGCGCGGCAAGAAGGATTACGACCACATTGCCATCAAATCGTTGTCGCCATCAGGAAAGAACGCTACGCTCAACCTGAACAACAACGACCTGATTGTGCGCGGGGTAGACCGCTTCAACTTCTCCGACGACTCCGTAACGGTGTACGTGCGGCCCGATAGCAGCATTATTCGGATTCAGAAGAACCGCGGTGTGTTGTTCAACGGTACGGTCGTGGCCTCGGCCTTCGTGTTCAAGGGCAAGGAGTTTAAGTTCGATTATGATGGCTTCTTCATCGACCTCACGAAGATCGACTCCGTCATTGTGAAAGGGAAAGGCTCTAAAGGCTCCGTAATGCGGGCGCGTAAGGAAAAAGACTTTACGCTCACCAATAAAGACAAGCAATCGGCGGGTAAGCTCTACATCAACCGGCCCGATAACAAGTCGGGGCGTAAGAAGCTAGGTGCCTACCCCTCGTTTGACGCTTCTACGGGTGCTTACGTTTTCTTCAACAACCCCGAAGTGCTGGGCGGCGCTTACGACACAACGGTTTACTTCGATATCCCACCTTTTAAGATTGATTCGCTCAACAACGTAAACCGTTCTGCCATTGGCTTTACGGGTACGTTTAACTCGGGCAATATCATGCCGCCGTTCAAAACCAAACTCTCGTTGCAAGAGGACGGAGCCCTAGGTTTCAATTATGACGTGCCGAAAGAAGGCTTCTCGCTGTACGGTGGTAAAGGACGACTTTTCAACAAAGTCCGCATGAGCAACCGCGGTCTGCAAGGCATCGGCGACATAAAATACCTCACGGGTAGCTTCGGTAGTGAGCAGTTTATCTTCTACAAAGACTCCGTAGTGACGGTGGGCAAAACGGGCACTATTGGGCAAGGTCCGCTCAATGGGGTTGAGTTCTCGAACACGACATTGCTGCCGGGCTATCAAATGAAATGGGTAGTAAAGGCCGACTCGATGTACCTAAGTACCCAACGTGATGGACAACCGATGAAGATGTATGCCAATGCGTACAGCTTCAAGGGTACTACCATTCTGACACCGGGTGGCCTCTACGGCGATGGCCGGATGGATGGTCCGCAGTCGTTTATTCGCTCGCCGCAATTCGCTTTCAAGCCGACCAGTTACTCTGGTAAACGCTCTACCTTCAGTATCAAGTCGGCGGAGGCGAATAAGCCGGCGCTGACAGCAAATAACGTAGCCTTCAACTACGATGTGAAAGGGGGCAACACCGAATTTGCGCGAGAAGAAGGTGATAAAAAATCGAGCATCGATCTACCTTATTCTCAATACAAAACAACGCTGAGTGGTGGTAAGTGGGACTTCAAAAAGAAGATTGTGCAGCTCCGCGTTGCCACGGGTGCCGACTCTTCGCGCTCGTACTTCTACTCGACCAAGCCAGACCAGCACGGTCTTAAGTTCCGCGCCGCCACGGGGCAGTACGATCTGAGTCGCTACCGCTTAGTGGCAGGTGGCGTGCCTTATATCGCTGCCGCCGATGCCTGGATTATGCCCGACAGCAGCAAAGTGTATGTGCTGGCTAACGCCCAAATGCGCAGCTTCAAAAATGCGGGTATCGTGATGGATACGTTGGCGAAGTTTCACAACCTGTATAACGGTGAAATCACCGTTCGCTCACGCACTGCCTTTACCGGTACGGCACTCTATAAGTACAAGAACGCTACTGCTGATTCCTTTGCTATCAAGTTCTCGAGCTTCAATGTCGATTCAGCCGCGGCTACCCGGGGCGCTTTGGCGCAAGCTGGCAAGGGCGGTATGAAGAGCCTGCTACGAGCTAAGAAAGCGGCTGATCCGAATGAGCCTTTTGCGCCACCAACGGTGGCTGTTGCAAAGGTAGCCGACTCGGAGAAATTTCACCTAGCTCCGCGAGTGGCATACCGCGGCAACGTAACGCTCAACTCGCAACATCGGGGCTTTACCTTCGACGGGCAGTCGCGCCTAGAGTTCAGCAAAAAGCCGGATGCTGCGCAGTGGTTTGCCGTGCAGGATAGTATTGATCCGAAGGCCATGAAGATCAAGCTAATGGAGCCGAAGACCGAAGATGGCACCCCTATGCATATGGGTTTGTTTGTGTCGAACAGCACTTCTAAGCTGTACCCGCTTTACGTGGCTACCAAGCCCGATGTAACGGACATGAACTTGTTTACGGTAGACGGTACGCTAGGCTTCGATGCAAAAAAGCACCTGTTCACAGTGGCCCGCTTCGACCCGAATGACCCGGACAACTATGAAGGCAACCTAATGACTTTCGCCGATTCGTCAGCGGCCATGACGTTCCGGGGCAAGCTGAACCTGATCAACTCCAATAAGGACTACACCCTCACGGCGGCAGGTCTAGGCACGGCCAAGCCAGACAGCAACAAATACGCGCTAGATACATTCCTGGCCTTTGACATCAACATGCCAGAAAAGGCAGTGGAAGCAATGGCCGACGACATGACCCGTAACACGAAAGGTGCAGCCGAAGCCCTAGATGGTTCTCCGGCTCAGCTGTATAAAATGGGGGAGTTCATCGGCAACAAGGATGTGCAGAGCTACGTCACCCGCAAGGCAGGAACCTACGTGCCCTTGCAGAAGGTGTCGTCGAAATTCCTGCACACTATTGTACTGAACAAGGTAGACTTACGGTGGTCGGAGAAGCAGAAAGCGTGGTACTCGGTAGGCAAGATTGGTCTCGTGAGCATCGGCAAGAAAGACCTCAATGCCATGATCGACGGCTACATCGAAATCAAGAAGGAAGCCAACGGCGACGCGGTAGAACTGTACCTAGAAGCTGATCCGCTGACGTGGTACTATCTCAAGTACACCAACAACGTGCTGTTAGCCAAGGCCCAGCACGGCAGCTTCGACGAAATCATCGGCTACAAAGCCAAGGGAGACTATAACACGGCCACCCAATACGGCTTCTACCTAGGTGACGACCAAGAAGTACAGACGTATCTTACGCACTTCCGCAAAGACTACAACGTCGATACCAAGGGTAAGAAGATAACCCCTGTGGTGAGCAGTGGCAAGGACTACGACTCGGTGGAGGAAAGCGGTAAGAAGAAAAAGAAGGGCAAGAACGAGGTCGTAGAAGACGACACCCAGACCGCCGATGCACCAGTAGAGGAAACGTCGAAGAAAAAGAAGAAGGACAAGACCGCTACTGGCAGTGCCTTCGATACCGACGCTACTCCGCCCGCTGCCGCTCCGGCCGAAGACACGGGCAAGAAGAAAAAGAAGGAGGATAAAGTGGAGGAAGCTTCACCAACTGATACGCCAACCGAAGAGCCGAAGAAGGAGAAGAAGAAAAAGAAGAAGGGCCAAGACGACCCCTTCGGTGAATAGCAACCTAGCCCCGCCCGGTTCTCCCGTGGCGGGGCTTTTTGTGAGGGCCGTTGTGGTGGTAATACAACTTTCAAAATAGTAGTACAACAGCGCCCTGCCACATCTGCCTCGGTAATTGCGTATACAGCTCAGATCTTCTTCTATATTTGACGACCACCCTAACCCGCCCTCCTTGCTATGAATCTTCCTGTTGTACTTGGCCTGCTCGTGTTGGCCTATCTTCTCGGTTCCATCCCAACTGCGCTTTGGGTGGGGCAACGCTTCTTCGGTCTCGATATTCGGGAGCACGGCTCCGGTAACGCTGGCGCTACCAACACCTTCCGGGTGCTGGGTAAGAAACCTGGGTCCCTCGTAATGGCCGTGGATGTGCTGAAAGGCTGGGCTGCCACTTCGCTAGCTCAAGTGATGCTGAACCAAGGCGCTATCCGGGAAGATCAATTGTTGTATTTCCAACTGGCATGCGGCATCTTGGCGGTGCTCGGGCACATTTACCCCATCTTTGCTGGTTTTCGGGGTGGAAAAGGCGTAGCCACGGTACTTGGAATGATGCTGGCAATTGCGCCGCTCACGGTAGGCGTGTGCTTGCTGGTGTTTCTGGCCATGCTGTTTATCTGGCGCTACGTCTCACTTTCCTCTATGACGGCAGGCCTAGCTTTTGCCTTGCTGCAACTACTGCCGCCGTTCCGCCCCGATAACTCGTTGCTGCTCATTTTCGGCTTTGTGCTAGCTGGGTTGCTGATTTATACGCACCGGGCGAATATCCAGCGGCTGCTAGCGGGTACGGAAAGCCGGGTACCGCTGTTTGGGCGGCGGTAAGCGGAATAGCTTAGCTAGCTACTAGTTTGGCAATTCGATCTAACTCAGTCCAGATGGTTGGTACGTGAACATCAATCCTTTTGAGTGATTGCTTAAGCTTAATAGAATCTTTAATTTGATTGATAAGCCAATCAGTAAAACGGCCATATTCAATTATTTGGAGGCCCGGATCAACATCACTCTGTATAATGCACAGCTTTACGGGTGGGTTGTCAATTCCTTGTAAAAAGTACCAGAAATTGTAGCCCTGCCATTCCGAGAAAACAAAGCCATTAGGTTCTAAAACGGATTGGTTTTCTGCTAAGAGCTCAGTTGCTGAGTCCCAACTATAAGCGAGCGTATCTAATCCGAAATCTCGTCCATTCATCCAACTGAGCTTCGTCTTTCCACACCATATCAGAAAAAGACGATAAGCCAATGGAAACTGAATATCATAAGCTCTTTCTTGGTAGGTGATTTCTTCTTCAGAGCAACCTATAGCATCTGCAGTTTCTAAAGCAGCAGTCAGAAACTGTTTAAGTTGAGAATAGAAGACTTGCATCTAATTTAAATGCAGAGCTGATACCTTGTGTTCTAGCATGAGAGAAGCTTCCTGCCTGCTACCTTTATGGCCTCCTGTTTACCTGCGAACATTCATTCTCAATAAATGGCTTCCTTCCTTCAAGATAACCAAGAACGTTTCCTAAACGAGCTAATGGATTGGCTGCGCATCCCGAGCGTATCGGCTGATCCAAAGTTTCGCAATGATGTACTCAGGGCAGCCGACTACCTCAAAGCACGCCTCGAAGAAGTAGGCTTGGAAAACGTGGAGCTGTGCCAAACGGCTGGTAACCCCATCGTATACGGCGAGAAAGTAGTAGACCCTAGCTTGCCAACGGTTCTCGTGTACGGCCACTACGACGTGCAGCCCGCCGACCCGCTGGAGCTATGGACTTCTGGCCCGTTCGAGCCCGTCATTAAGGACGATAAGATCTATGCCCGTGGCGCCTGCGACGACAAAGGTCAGGTGTACATGCACGTGAAGGCCTTCGAGGTGATGATGCAGAACGGTGGCCTGCCCTGCAACGTGAAGGTGATGGTGGAAGGCGAGGAGGAAATTGGCTCCAACAACCTAGGTATCTTCGTGCGGGAGAATAAGGAGAAGCTAAAGGCCGACGTGATTCTCATCTCCGATACCGGCATGATTGCCAACGATACACCGAGCATCGAGGTAGGCTTGCGCGGCCTCAGCTACCACGAGGTAGAAGTAACTGGTCCTAACCGCGACCTGCACTCGGGCCTCTACGGTGGCGCGGTGGCTAACCCCATCAATGTGCTGTGCAAGATGATAGCTAGCTTGCATGACGAGAACAACCACATTACTATCCCCGGCTTCTACGATAAGGTGGATGTGCTGAGCGAAGCCGAGCGCGCCGAACTCAACCGCGTGCCTCACTCCGACGACGAGTTCAAGCAGAGCATCGGCCTGCCAGCCACGTATGGCGAAGAAGGCTACACAACCGTAGAGCGTATTGGCATCCGACCCACGCTAGACGTGAATGGTATCTGGGGCGGCTACACGGGCGAGGGGGCCAAAACAGTAATTGCATCCAAGGCCTTCGCCAAAATCTCGATGCGTTTGGTGCCGCATCAAACCTCCGACGAAATCACGGCGCTGTTTCAGCAGCATTTCGCCAGCATCGCGCCCGAGGGCGTGACGGTGCAAGTACGACCCCACCACGGCGGCGAGCCTGTTGTGACGCCTACTGACTCAGTGGCTTACCAAGCGGCCGCCAAGGCCATCGAAACCACTTACGGCAAGAAGCCCGTGCCCACGCGCGGCGGTGGTTCTATCCCAATTGTAGCCATGTTCAAATCGGAGCTAGGTATCGATACGGTGCTGCTCGGGTTTGGCCTCGATTCGGATGCCATTCACTCGCCTAATGAGCACTTCGGCGTATTCAACTTCCTGAAGGGCATCGAGACGATACCGTTGTTCTACCAGAATTACGCGGCGGCAGGTCGGAGCTAAGGGTACCTAGGTTATAAAACCTACGCTAAACAGGCCCGCTTCAGCACAGAAGCGGGCCTGTTTAGCGTAGGGCCTTCGTATGTAAGATTATTTTTTGCCAAAAAGCCGATTGAATAAGAAGCCGACGTACAGCTGGATGGTGGTGTTGCGAAGCACCGGATCAGTAGTGCCGGCGGCAACTGTGGTCTTGTCGCTTGTCGTCAGGATATTGTTGAAGCCGCGAGTGTAGCGCCAGCCCACGTTCATGCCTTTCGGATCTTGGTAGCCAAAGCCGACCGCAACACCTAGGTCTGATTTGCGGTAGGAAATAGAATCAATAGTCGCATTGGTTGGGTTGCGGGTGCTGGAAAGCAGATAGCTCACTTGCGGACCCGCCTCGAAATACAAGCCTCCTGCGTTGACCTTCAGCAGCAAGGGCACATCGACGTACGTGAGCTGCGCCAATATTGATGGCCCGTAAGAGGTAGCTTGGTCGCCCTTGATCGAGTACAAAACTTCTGGTTGCAGCGAAACGACACTGTCTCCTAGGATACCGAGGCCAATATTGAAGACCGCCCCGCCGTGGTAAGCCGTGCGGAGTTTGCTTTCCCGAACGTCTTTGCCTGCCCCATAAGAGAGAGTGCCGCCTAATTTGACTCCTACCCGCAAGCCTTGTGCAAGACCAGTAGAAGCAAAGCTGACAATCAACAACAGGGATACGAGAAACGTTTTCATGGATGAGGTGAACGAACGAAGGGGATAATCATTGCGGGCAACAAAACTACAACGCAAGTGGTAGCCCTTCATGACTTAATCGAGGGTAGTGTGCAAACAAAGCGAGGCCCGACTTTCTACGTAGAAAGTCGGGCCTCGCTTCACCGGCGGTTTGGGGTGCTTACTTCAGCTTCAGCAAGTAACCCACCGAAGCCTGGAACACAGAGAAGCGGGCGTTAGCCAACTCGTTATTGTGATAAAAGCGTTGCGCAAATTCCGTGAAGGAGGCATTGTAGCGAAGGCCGATGAGCAAACCAGAATTTGTTTGGACTCCGAGTCCTGTGGCAAGACCAATTTCGTTGCGATTCACACGCGCTAAGCTAGGTTCGGTATTGCTGTGGCTAGCTTGTTTGCCATTGAGCAAGTAGCGCTCCTCATCTTTCACGTTTAGAAGTCGGCTGTACTGCGGTCCTGCTTCAACGTAAAAGCTCTTCAGCTTAAACTTAATGAGCACTGGTACGTCGAGATAATTGTAGGACGAAGTGCCTTTGAGGTTGAAGGTACTATTTCCCATCTGGTAGGTCGGGTTGTCAATCTTATAGCCGCGTTGCGAAAAAAGCACCTCGGGTTGCACCGACAGCATGCCGTCTTTTAAGAAACTCACATTCAGCAGCAGGCCACCATGACCACCGTACTTAGTGGAGTAATAATCTTTATTGGCGATACCGCCCGCTAGGCGTGATGCATTGCCGCCTGCTTTAACACCAATACCAATTCCGATGCCTTGCGCGTAGGCGGTCGGAATAACAAATACAGCAGCGCCAAACACGGCTGTCGTCACGAGCAAAAACTTATTCATATAGCTAAGGGAAAAGACTGCAGAAGTAACGCGCGTAGGTTGGACAAGCATGATAAGGATAGAAGAACCCCGAAGCGGCATGAAAACTCGAAAGTAAAAGCGAAGGCGGGTTCTGACGCGCAACAATCGACGGGAAGCACATTTTCACCGATGCAAAAAAGCACAATGCCCCGCCTTCCAAGGAAAGCGGGGCATTGTGCTTATAGAAAGAGGAAGTCGGACGCGTTAGTTGCCGCTAGGGAACAGGAAACCTACTGAAGCTTGAAACACCGAGTTGCGAGCGTTGCGAAGGTCGTTGCCTTGGTAGCCGTTCTTAGTGAAATCGGTGAAGGAACCATTGTAGCGTACGTCGAGGATGACGCCTACTACTTGTACGCCAATGCCTGCAGCATAGCCTACTTCGAAGCGGTTAACGTTGCTTAGGTCGCGCTCAGCAGAGCTATAGTCAAGCTGCTGACCGTTGAGGTAGCGGCGGGTCTCATCTTTACGATTGATCAGGTAGCTGAATTGAGGACCAGCTTCTACGAAGATAGGACCAGCCTTGATTTTGGCTAGTACGGGCAAATCGAGGTAGTTATAAGTAGCCTTGCCTTTGTAGCTATATAACCCTTTTAGATATGAACCGTCATTCTTGAAGCCTTTCTGAGAATACAATAGCTCCGGTTGCAGCGACAAGAAGTTGTCGGCAAGCAGAGGCACGTTGAGCATCAGGCCACCAACAAAGCCAGTTTTGTTTTGGAAACGATCTTCATCTTGTAGGTCGCCCGAAAGGTTCGACAAGTTAGCGCCTGCCTTGATGCCGACCCGTACGCCTTGTGCGCGTGATTCGATAGCAGAAGCAGAGGTAATAAGCAGTAGAGCAACTACTGCAAGGAAAGCCTTTTTCATGATAAGTAAGAAAATACCTGGCCGGATGCAGATGACCAGAATAGGTAAGCAAAAGGGTGTGTTAGTGTAAAAAGAAAAGGCTGACTAGCATTTAGTCAGCCTTTTGCTTAGTGTATTACTTGCCGAGGGGCAGTAGGTAGCCGAGTTGTACCGTGAACATCCGGTTGAATGCTTTGGGCTCGTATTTGGCGCTTACGTCTTTCGTGTCGAACAACGATTTGAAACCTTGGTTGTAACGTACGCCTACGCTGATGCCACCTTCTGTTTGGTAACCAACGCCAGCCAAACCACCGATGTCGAAGCTAGCCAGGTCTTCTTTGTAGTCGCCTGCTGGGGTGCTGGTTTTGTCTTTGTCACCGTTGTTAAACTTAGTGGTCTGCGTGAAGTCTTGGCTTGAGCGAGCCATGTAACCAATTTGCGGACCTAGCTCGAAGTATAAACCTGAGCCACCAGGAGCGGTATTGATCCGTACTGGAATTGGTAGATCGATATACGTTAGAATGCGTTTGCCTTCGCTCTGGAATTTCTCCACGTTGTTGGCGTAGCCTTGGCTAGTGAGCGTGCCACGGTCGCTGATCGTATAAGAGCGTTTGAAGCCTTTCCGGTCTACAAGAATTTCAGGAGCTAAAGTCCAAAATCCGTCGCTGCTTAGAGGCAGTTGGAAAGAGAGACCAGCGTTAAAGCCAGCTAGGTAGTTAATGTCAGCACCGCTGTTAGGGCCGCCAACTTGGTCGGCATTCTTGCCACCAATAGTCGAGTAGGTACCGCCAACACGGACTCCGATGCGGAAGCCAGATTGAGCATGGGCCAAAGAAGCAGTAGCAAGGCCGAGCGTGAGGAGAGCGAGCTTTTTCATAAAAAAGGTAGGTAAACTTTAAAGTCAATTGTTAGAAGCGCAGGCAATTAGAATTGCGTTGCTAGCGTGATGTATGGGCGTCTATAGCGTAGAAAAAAATAAAAAGTTGCGGCCTAGCTTATAATAAATCATAAAAAATGAGTAAAATCGAGGTCACGTTTCCTTCAAGCCAAAGAATAAGAATGGCTTACCCTAGGCGAGAGAAATAATCGTTTCCGTAACTGTGGCGCGTTGGTTGCGTTAGTTGAGGCATTGCTTGCTAGTTATGCCTTACGTTTCCGCATCTCGCCTACTCATCACTGGGTTTACGTTACTCGGTTTGGTATTCGGAATACCACAACGTGGCCAAGCGCAACAAGCGTCGCCGACGCTACCCGCTGGCCCACTAATTATTGGTGCTTACGCGCAAGGAAGCTTTATCCTTGCTCACACACCTGCGGTGAAGCACCTAGCTGTGTCGCACCCCACTGGCTTCGAGCTAAACCTACAACGCCAAACCAACGGCTCCGCACCATGGCACGCATGGTACCGCTACCCGAAGATTGGGCTAGCGCTAGTGTACTACGATTACCATAATCCTACCCTAGGTCAATCGTACGCGGCTACCGTGTACATAAACAAGTCATTCTGGCGTACAGCTCGCCAAGAGGTCAACTTTCGCTTGGGCACCGGCGTGGGCTACTTCCCCAACGCCTTCAACCAGGAGACCAATCATAAGAACAACATTATCAGCTCGCATCTCAACGCCACCATCCAAATGCGGTTGGAATATGATGTGGCATTGTCGGAGCGCGTGGGCTTACTGATGGGGGTTGGGCTCAATCACTACTCCAACGGTGCCACCACAAAGCCGAACTTTGGTATCAACCTGCCCTCGGTAATGCTGGGCCTCAACTACCATCAGCAACGTGCCTTCCAAGCGTTGCCAATCACCGATGCTGATAAACCAACCGACATTGGGCGCAACTTCATCAACCTAAGCACCAGCCTAGGCTTTAAGCAGCGCGATGAAGCAGACCGGCGTAAGTACCTGGTCAACTCCGTATCAGTGATTGGGGGCCGGCGCATCAACCGAAAGAGTAACCTGCTAGTGGGGCTAGAAGGCTTCTACGACCATTCATTGAGCGCAGAACTCCGCGACACGGCCAGCGCCGGCGAGAAACTGCCTGACGTAAAAAAGGGAGGCGTTTTGGTTGGGCATGAGCTGCTATTCGGTCGGCTAGCTTTCGTAACGCACCTCGGCATCTATGTGTATAATCCTTATAAATCCAATAAGTTCTACTACGAACGGATAGGATTGAAGTACCAATTCACAGACTTACTCTTCGGCGCCGTCGACTTGAAAGTGCACCGCGGCTCTGCTGATGTTATCGAGTGGAAGGTAGGCGTAAAGCTCTGAAGGAATGACTGAGTAACTGAGTGTGGTCAATGAACGTCACTCAGTTACTCAGTGCGAAGCCACTCAGTTACTCTTCAAAGCTTGATTGATGCGCTTGACTAAGGCCGGGCCTTCGTAAACAAAGCCTGTGTAAAGCTGCACAAGCGTGGCACCCGCCGCTAGCTTTTCCTGAGCATCAGCGGCGGAGTGTATGCCGCCCACGCCAATAATCGGCAAGGCTCCCTCGGTACGACCATGCAAATAGCGGATTACCTCGTTAGCTCGCTGGCGCAAAGGCCGTCCGCTAAGCCCACCCGCTCCGATGGTAGTTAAGCTAGCTTCTGATGCCTGCAAGCCTGCCCGGCTGATAGTGGTATTGGTAGCTACTAAGCCGCTTAACTGGGTTTCACGGGCAATAGTCAGAATATCATCTAGCTGCCCATCAGTTAGATCTGGGGCGATTTTGAGGAGCAGGGGGCGGGGAGTGGGTTGAGCTAGGTTCGCTTCCTGTACTTGCTGAAGCAACCGGATCAACGGCTCTTTTTCTTGCAACTGGCGTAAGTTGGGCGTATTCGGCGAGCTGACATTAACCACAAAATAGTCGACCGTATCAGCGAGGGCTTTTACGCACGCTACGTAGTCGTCGGCGGCCTGCTCATTGGGTGTGTCTTTGTTCTTGCCAATGTTGCCCCCAATAAGAACCTGAGAGCGGCGCTGTCGCAGCCGCGCCGCTACTACGGCTACGCCTTCGTTATTGAAGCCCATCCGATTGATAAGTGCTTCGTCGGATGGTAGTCGGAACAACCTAGGTGTTGGGTTACCGGGCTGGGGGCGTGGCGTTACTGTTCCAATCTCGACAAACCCGAAGCCTAGGGCACCTAGCTCGTCCGTTAGTTCGGCGTTCTTGTCTAGGCCAGCTGCCAAGCCCACGGGGTTCTTGAACTTGAGGCCAAACACCTCTCGCTCCAGACTAGGGTGCTGGTAATCGTACAGCATCCGTAGCAAGGCGGCCGTGCCAGGCACCTGAACCGAGCGCTTCAAGCTACCGAAGACAAGATGGTGGGCCTGTTCAGCATTGAGTTGGAACAGGAGCGGCTTCAACAAGGACTTGTACATAGCGCCGTAAAGCTACGCAAAGAGGGACTGAGTAACGTCGTTCAACGAATTACTCAGTCCTTCAGCTACTCCGTTATGCTTTCATTATCCAGCCCAGCCTTCCCGGTCGAGGCTACGGTATTGGATGGCTTCCGCTAAGTGCTCGATGCGGATTTCGTCGGTGCCAGCTAGGTCGGCAATCGTGCGTGCTACTTTCAGGATACGGTCGTAGGCGCGGGCCGAGAGGCCTAGGCGTTCCATGGCTGTTTTGAGCAGGGCTCGGCCCGCTTGGTTGATCTGGCAGATATCCTTCACCATTTGCGGGGGCATCATAGCATTGGAATGCACATCCGGAAACTCCCGAAAGCGCGCGGTTTGCACCGTGCGCGCTTTTTCCACGCGTTGTTGAATATGGCTGCTATGTTCCGCTTTGCGGGTTTCTGTCATCTGATCGAAGGTAACGGGCGTGACCTCCACATGCAGATCGATGCGGTCGAGTAGGGGTCCGCTCACTTTATTGAGGTACCGCTGAACCACGCCAGGGCCGCACACACATTCCTTCTCCGGATGATTGTAGTAACCGCACGGGCACGGGTTCATGCTGGCAATGAGCATGAAATTAGCCGGGAAGTCGATGCTCACCTTCGCCCGCGAAATGGTTACGCGTCGCTCCTCCAGCGGTTGGCGCATCACCTCCAGCACCGTACGCTTGAACTCGGGCAGTTCATCCAAGAACAAGACACCATTGTGGGCCAGCGAAATTTCACCGGGTTGCGGATTGCCCCCACCACTGTTAATTTCATTATTTATTGCAACATAAATTACCTAGGATGCAGAAGTTAACGCGAAAAATAGCCGCTAATAGTTGCGACTAATTATTATTAATCCATTATATATTGCGACGGATTTGTTTTTGACTAGTGAAAAGGGATTCGCCATTGTTCTGCTACACTACTGCTTCAAAAGGTCCCTATTATGTATTATACAGCAGTTCATAAAATAGCCTAAAGTCCCAATTCGTTTTTAATCAGTTACAGGACTCATTATATATTGATAAGTCTTGAGTTTAGAAGTGATGGCTTATCATATGCTATAGCTGAAAAGGAGTACAAGTCAATAGACTATTCTGCCGAGACATAATAAGATCTAATTACGAAGCACAAGCATATCAGAATTCAAACAGCATGTAGCTTTTTCAGCGGGATATTCGACTAATGTTGGATCTGAGAATACCTACGGACTCCTAGATACTCACTTTTCAAAGTTTCCTATTGCTTTGATAAAGGAGATATACTACGTATAAGTATTCTATTTATATTAAATAGATGAAAGAGCTATTGCACCTACGCCAAGGGGAAATAGTAGAGTTCCAAGGGAGAAGCTACACCATTTTGCGTGTAGAGGAAGACTTGGCAACTGTTCTTGCACGAGATACAATCAACGGCGTAGCTGGCCGATTACCAGTATGTGACTTGAGCGTACGTCGAGCACAAGCAGAGAGTCTGGAGCCAGTTTCAGAGCAACTGACTCCAGACCAGCTAGCCCATGCACAACGACGTGCAGCCGCTCTAACCTTGCTGAATGAGACAATAGCCGGTAAGCGCATGACAGTGAGTGAAGTAGCGGCGGCTTATCAGGTACATCCTGCTACTATTTACCGGTGGCTGGAGCGGTGGGATGACACGGGCCGAGTATCGGCAATGGCCAATCGCCCAGGTCAAGGAGCAAAAGGTCGCTCCCGCTTAACTTCAGAGGTAGAAAGTTTAATACAAAATGTAATCGAAACATTTTACCTGACCAAGCAGCGCCGTCGCGTGCAGCAAACCTACCTCGAGCTAAAGGCGCGATTTGCACATCATCCGGAGTGGCAGGTTCCTTGTTTGAATACGTTGCGGAAACGTATTGCTCAAATTAACGGGCGAGAGCGTACGCTGCGTCGATATGGTTCACGGGAAGCTCGTGAACAGTATGATCAACTAAAGGGCGGCTTTTCATCTTCAGGGCCTCTTGATATTGTGCAAATCGATCATACATTGCTCGACCTAATGTTGGTGGACGAAATGGATCGTACTACCTGCATTGGTCGACCTTGGATCACGATAGCTATGGATGTGTATAGCCGCATGGTTATTGGATTCCATGTGTCATTCGACCCGCCCGGTGCCATGGGAACAGGCTTGTGCTTAGCTCATGCTATTTTACCGAAAGAATTAGGTATGAGAAAATTGGACGTTGATGGGGAATGGCCTTGCTGGGGTGTTCCCCGTCTCTTACACCTAGATAATGCACGTGAATTTCGCGGCAACATGTTGCAAACTGCTTCCAAGGAATATGGATTCAAATTGCAATGGCGCATTATAGGAAGACCGGAGTACGGGGGGCACATTGAGCGTCTAATGGGAACGGTGCTGCAAGAAATTCATATGTTACCTGGTACCACCTTCTCCAATATTAAAGCGCGGGGCCGTTACGACTCGGAAGGCAAGGCAGTACTCACCCTACATGAGTTAGAAGTGTGGCTGACCCGTTACTTCGTCTCAATTTATCACCAGCGCAATCACACTGCGCTTGGCGCTACTCCTCTTCAGCAATTCCTAAAGGGTATGCGAGGGAGCGCTGGGGCGGATGGAGTGCAGCCGCGAGTGGTAAACGAGCACAGACTACGACTAGACTTTATGCCTTCCATGGTACGTTCAATCCAGGACTACGGTGTGGTGATTGACCATATCCATTATCAGGCAGACGTACTTGGCCGCTGGGTTGACCGGGCAGCACCAAGTAAGGGAAATGCTCTAGGTACCAGGCAGTTCATTTTCAAGCGTGACCCTCGTGACATCAGCAAAGTGTACTTCTGGGATCCTGAACTGTGCCGGTACTATGCCATTCCATATCGTAATGTCCTCTGGCCTGCCATGAGCATCTGGCAGTACCGTGAAGCGCTTCGAATCGTCAAGCAGCAACAGCAACCGGTTAACGAAACCCTCATTTTTGAAGCAAGAGCCCGACAACAGGCTATAGTTAATAACGCGAAGCGGCTCACAAAAGCCGCGCGGAGAGAACAAAATCGAAAGCCAATTGAAGTAGTACTCCCTCCTGTCATCCTGGCTTCTACACCGCCTGCGCCCCTTGCATTGCCAGTTCGTGTTTTCCGACCCTATACCGACCTTCACGATGGATTACTTACATCCTAAAGCGAAAGCTATTGCTCAACTCGATGCTGCGGAACGCATACGATGGTTGTGGAGAGAACAGTGGATCGGTTACCCGCAAGGTCAATACGTATTAGACAAAATGACCAGGTTGTTGCAGCGTCCTCCGGTACACCGAACAGAGAACTTCCTGCTAGTTGGCGACAGCAACAACGGTAAATCAACCCTGATGCGCGAATTTTGCCAGCGGCACAAAGCTACGATCGTAGAAGAGGAGGACGGACTGCGTGCGCCTGTTCTCATGATCGAGGCTCCTCCTGTACCAGAAGAGAAGCGTTTATACAATAATATTCTTTATGCCCTTGGCGCGCCAGTGCGCGCTAGCTACCATGTGATCAAAAGCGAATCACAGGTACGCGAACACTTTAAACAGATGGGCGTGCGCATGCTTATCATTGATGAGGTGCACAACCTTTTGCGAGGAAATCATGACAAGCAGGCGAAATTAGGAACAGTGCTTAAAACGATGACGAATGAGTTACACTTTACTTTCGTTTTCGTAGGTACTGAGGAGATTTGGGCAGCCTTGCGGGCGATGGACCAACTGGGTTCGCGTTTCCAATCCGTATGCTTGCCTCGGTGGCAAATAGATGAAGACTACTTACGCCTCTTAGATACGTTCGAATACCGTCTCCCACTACGTAAAGCCTCCATGCTAAGCGAACCTAAGCTGGCAATGGATATTTTGGCTAAAACAGAGGGGTTGTTCGGCGAAATCCATAATTTGCTGTGTACCGCTGCTGAAGCCGCCATTTCTAATGGGCAGGAGTGCATTACCCTCCAACTACTAAGTAATTTGGACTGGACATCGCCCTCGGAACGGCACAGACGGGCACGCGGTGCCATTACCATCTGATGGGTAATAACCTTCTAGGAACACTCTGGCCGGCATTTGTGCGTCCTCAACCGGATGAGCTATTATCTAGTTGGCTGGTGCGGCTAGCGCGTGCTCACAACCTGAAGGTGCACACCTTTTGCTCAGTGACGTGGCCAAAGGTTCAAATTTGGAACCGTGACGTAGACCGGCTGGCTCCTAGGGCTTTGCTTGATACATTGGCTACTCGCACGCCTACTCCGCCTGAACGCGTGTGGAAGACTACCTTAGCCAGCTATGCTGGATGGCTACACGCGCGTACTAATCCACGGGGTCATGCTGAATGGATATTACCATTAGGCATCTATCATCGGACACGCAACCGGTATGGCCTCTTGTTCTGTCCGCATTGTCTGCAAAGTGATGGTGCTATCCCTTATTTCCGTAGAAAGTGGCGATTAGCATTATCGCTGGTGTGTCCCCACTGTGAAATCTATCTTCATGATCGGTGTCCCCAATGCAATCAACCAATCGTGTTCTTCCGGCAAGAATTAGGTCGTAAATCAGCTCTGCCGGACGCGCCAATGACCGCATGTTTTTACTGTGGATTCGATCTTCGGTATTCTAGTGGTCAACCTGCGCCCAGTGCTTTGGTTCAGCAACAGACTGAATGGTATCGTATTCTGTCAGAGGGTTGGCATGAACAAGTGTTTTACCCACACTTATATTTCGACGTTTTGCGGCAAGTAGCCAAAACACTCTTTAGCCCTTCACTTTTTGGGTCGGATTGGCAGCGTGAGATAAGTCAACAAGCAGGGGCTTACTTGCCTTCTGAAGCCTGGCAAGTAAGGCCAGAGCATATAGCACTCGAGTTTTGGCCTTTTATTGTACGTAAAGCCCTCTTACAACAGGCGCAATGGCTGCTAGAAGATTGGCCCAGACGGTTTCTAGCTATGATGAAGCAGTATCGTATTGCGAGCACGCCGTTGCTACGCGATAGAAAGGTTTTTCCTTATTGGTATGAGTCTGTCGTTCGTGATCATCTCTACGTTAATAATGTCAATCGACGCTTTAAGGAGTTTTGGAACTAGTCTTTACCAAAGTTCATGATTGACTTAGATAAAGTTGCGCTTTAGGGCCAGCAATAATCTAATTAGCACAAGCAGGCGTCGGATCCTATTCAGTTTACTGACGTTGCATATAAGAAGCGTTACTCATAATTTCAGTGCTCAGCCTCAAGACACAATATTATGATCGCTAACGGGGTTCAACTGGAGGAGAGTACCCATAAGAAGCAAACAAGCGTTGTGCGCGCGACAGACGTCCGCGGGTGAAAATTTCTGGCCCCACTCCTATGTAAGGTTGAGGCTTAAATAATAGCCTTTTAACAATTGACTGACTCATTCTTAGTTGCCGGGCAATAGCCGCTACGTTCCATGGGCGTAATGATTGCTCCTGCTGCTCAAGCCACTGCTGTAAATGCTCCCAATGCGCTCGAAGCACTAGCCCATTCTGAGGCGAAGTAGTTGTAGAAGTTTTCTCTTGAGTAATAAAAGTCTTCACAATCACTTTTGGTGACGCAGCCTTGTTCAATGAGGGTAGCATAAATGCTTCTTGAACCTGGAGGGCAATGACATCCTCTGAAGCGAAGCTCAGCAGCAGTGCTCGTTGGCCAGCGAGTGCATCCGCTAAGGGTTGCGCCTGCCAGTATTCTACACCCCGTGCAGATGCTTTGCTGATATAATTCAACTTTCTTGCTAGATGATGGATGAACGCTCCATTTTGAGCGCGATCCTGCTCAGCAACTGTATACGTACCCATTAGATACGTTAAGAGCCGCGTGAGACTTTCGTCTTCGACCCACACCTGCTCATCTTCGACCCACAAGGTAGGCTCACACCGAGCAAAGGCCTTTTCCCATTGATGAAGCTCGGTTTCTGGGAAACGAGGCTGTAGTTCTTGATAGGTTCGCGTAAAGGCTTGCTGTTGCTGGAGAGGCGAAGCGTGGGAATAAAGTAGAATTTGATAGGCAGGTTGATCTGATTCGGAGAAGGGCGTGTTCATAGTAGAAGGGATAGGCTAGTAGAGAAATTGAAAGAACAGGGTGCCTTTCTGCCTGGGACTAAGTAACGCAAGCTAATTATATTGTAGACTACTGACAACAATATGGCTCAACGTACGCGGGTAGCTTGCCCTCGTTATGAGCGGCGATCCAATCAAAGCATTTGGGGTGGTCGTCCGAGAGGCGAGAAACGAGCAGAGGCTCTCTCAAGAGGAGCTCGCTTTTGAAAGTAACTTGGACCGTACGTTCATCTCCTTGCTGGAAACGGGGAAGAAGCAGCCGTCTCTATTAACAATCTTTCAATTAGCCACTGCTTTACGCATTAGTCCTTCGGACCTATTAAAGCGCGTTGAGCATCGGCTAGAATAAAGAATACTGCTTTTATGAAAAGCAGGTACTACACCAAGATGCAGTACCTGCTTGCTACTAGTACCCAGCGAATGCACCAACACGCCTCTTAGAGCCTTGGGTAAGATAATGCTACACCTTACTGGTTTTGTCCAAAGGGAAACTGTATATCTAAGCAACTAACTATTATTACTGGGGAAATAAGTTTGTTACTGTAGAAGTGAATTTCATCTAAATAATTGCTTGATTAGTAGGACGCACCACCCTGAGGTAACAATTCCGTTTTGAACGTGCTCCCAGCACGTGCCATGCTTGCCTGCATCTCTCATGCAAGTCTACCGGAAGTCATCCTCCGTTACCTTATTCTGCTGGCACTGGTGCTAGCATTACCTACCTGTAACACATGGGCATGATTAGTCCATTGCGTAGCCCCTCAAAAGTCCAGTTATGACCCGTTGCATTTATCAAGCAGATATTGGGAGTTGAAGCATATATCCTATACCGTGAAAGAACGAGTAGTAACCAGGGGGCACTTGGAAATTGGCCGAACTGGATTCCTTAGGTTTTGCTCCGACTCGTGTGCTACCTTATAAAGAGGCCTTTACGCTCAGATAAAACAATTACGACTCGCGAAAATGACCAAGTCTTTTTATAACTCTACGCTCCTGTTTCAAGCCCCGGTTCTTGGCTTGCTGTTGAGACATAGCTCACTTTTGTTTTCCTCACTGCCTACGTCGAGCATCCTAGTGCGCGGCTTTCTGCTACTTGTAAATTAGCATATGGGGCTGATACCTAACTGACGAACCACGGCTTATATTTTCGAGCTTTCGCTTGCTAGTCGCAATGCTTCGGCTCGAGGGGCATCATAGCGAAGGCGTTCACGTGGCGAACTGTTGATTGATTTTGAACTCATGAGAGCAGGAACATAGTACCCTTTTCTTCTCACTTGATTAAGTCCATCTTACTACTAATATTACCAGGTAATGATCGGCACCCGAGCGCACGTGCGCCGCTACAAGCAATTCAGACCCGCCAGCTTGCTCAAAGAATTGGTGCATCTTAATTAAGAGAAGCTCTACCTTGTGGCTAGTGGGTGTTTCTTGACATGTCTGCGTAAGACAACGCGTAGCCCTGGGGAGTCTAGACTAGATATCAAACGCTTTAGGAAAATTCTCTTCCATAACTTCTAAAGCTGCTTTTTTTCCAATTTCAAGTAATGTATCAATATTTTCAAAATGGTCCATCTGAACAAGAGAATTTACTTCTCTTTGACTTTTATTTATTCCAAATCCCTTTAGCACGTCTTGTGTTATCTTCACATTAAACCGGGTAAATGAAAATATTCTTTCAGTTATATAATTTACGTCTTTCAAATCTTGATACTGACTATCAATAAATTCTAAAGGGCCGTAATTTTTACCAAATAGTTGCATAATAGCTTGGTTCATTTCTAAGGCATCAGTCATAAAAAGCTCAGATATCTCAGGAGCCCAACTAATAGTTCTTCGATTAGAAATTTCGTTTACTTTTTGTTTTTTAACACCATTACCAGTTCCAAACGATGAAATAAAAATATTTTTTTCTCCCAAATTCCAATTAAAGCCAAAGGAAGGAATAGTACATGTAAGAAACAACTGAAAAGCAGGATTATTAGCGAGGCTAACCCCTCCATCAATAAAGGCAGCATCAAAGCTTTCACCATTGCGTCTTTTTAATTTGATTTTTTTAGGCGAAAAATAATAAGGCGCAGCTGAACTTGCTCTGCATAGTTCCCAAAGTTTCTGCCCTTTGTTTGCTTCATAGTAGATTCCATTAGGATGATTTGCAACTGTCCATAAGCTGTATGTATCTGCCCTTTTTGCCATAATAGCTAAACCGCATTTTATCTTTTCTGTATCACCGATGCAAGTATCACCTAACTGTTCTTTTAACTTAGCCTCCAAAACTGAACTTTTATAAGTTGATTTTAAAAATGATCTAATTGTAGTGAAGCTTCTTGGAATGATAGGCCAAACACGATTACCAAATACCTCTTTGCCGAAATTCTTGTACAAGTTTATTATTTCTTGAACTGGCTTTCCTAATGCTAGGCAAGATGCAATGATGGCACCAGTACTTGTGCCACCAATTAAATCATAATAATCTGACAATACCAAGGTTGGGTTATGATATCTCTCCCGAAGGATTTTTTCGACTTTTAATAAATAACCTAAGGTCAAAATGCCCCTGATTCCGCCCCCATCCAAAGACAGTATGCGTTTAGGACCTTGTTGATTAGACAATTTTTCGGCAAGATCTTTTTTCATTGTTCAGATGACAATTGCGTCTTAAAAATTTAAGACGCAGTGAAACAACATATAACCTTTAAGTCAAACTAACACTAATAAAATATAAACTATTTAAATAGTCCAGAACTTAGTGCTTAAGACAAACCGCCTGTCATTTTTTGAATAATTTCTTCAATTTCTGCTTCGTTTTTCCCTAGCTTCTTCAATATACCACGGTATGTTCTATATTCTCCTAAATAATTAGGATGTTCATACCCTGTTTGCTTTTGATAATCAATGAGAATAGCAAGGGCTCGATGTACAAGTGGCTCTGCTTTGTCAAAGTGATTTGTACGTCTGAATACATAACCTAGTACATCTAACGCTAAACTCACCTTTGGATGGTTAGGGCCATAAACTTGTTCAAAGATTGTAATAGCTCTGCTTGCTAACATCTCTCCTTCTGTTGAGAGCTTAGCAAGAGGGAGCATATGTACTAAATTAGAAAGGCTCAAAGCTACACGTGGGTCATCAGGTCCATAATGATCCTCATTGATAGCGAACGCACGACGCATAAACAATTCTGCTCTTCGCCAATGCCCTGTGTCTTTTGACGCATAAGCTAGACTATTGAGACGCAAGGCTACTCTTGGATGGCACTTACCAAAATTCTCCCTATCGATATTCAGAGCACGCAACATTATTGATATAGCCTGAAGCAAGCGATCACTACCTCGCAGAATAGTTGCTAACTGGCTTAAGCATGTTGCGACAGTTGAAGCGTTTTCACCATCAATACGCTCTCTAATAGCTAAGGAACGACGTGACAGTGCTTCAGCTTCTTCCGCTCGGCTATGATTTATATCAAAAATTACACGTGATAGATTATGCACGTATATACTTTCGTCCCGCTCATTTGGATGGTCATCAATAATTGATATAGCTCGGTACAATATAGACTCAGCTTCATCTAATTCACCTAACTCCTCTGATGCACGTGCCAAGTTATTTAGTATTGCAGTAAGATCTGAGTGATGATGACCTAAGCGCTCTTCTGAAAGAGTAAGCGCACGTAATAACACTCGCTTTGCCTCTGTAAACTGTACTTTTTCTAATAGATAATTACCTAAAGTATTATATAATTCCGATGCATGCTCAACTAAGCCTGTGTTATCAGCTTGTTGTGCTAATATTGAAAGATGGGGAGCTAACGGTTCTAGTATTGGCCAATTTCGTACATCTTGTGGATCTTTGACAAATCCTTCTTTTATCCACTTCAATGATTCTGATAGCACAACTAAACTATGCTCATGATTTAGTTGGCAACGAGTTACATCTTGTACCAGCCGATGAATAGAAAAGGATGGAGTATCCTTCAAGCGAGTCACTAACGAGTAACGATCTAAATCAGTTAAGGCCTCTAGAGCATCTATTGACCTAATTTCAGGCACAGAGAGTTCTAGTAATGTTTCAGGAACCGGCTCAGGAGCCAACCAAGCCAACCTATTTAATAAAATACGAGCTGATTCAGATAATAAATTAAACGAAGTCAGCCATGTAGTAGCTATACTTCTTGGATATTGCATAAGTCGTTCATCATACCATGTAATTACGGACTCATGATTGGCTAACCACTTCTCTCGATATCTTTTTAATGTGAGCCGATTAGTAGCAATATAAGCGCCAGCCTGTTCTAAGGCTAATGCTAATTGTCCTAAATCACAAGCTATTGCTTCAGCACATATTTGATCATCAGCAGATTTTCGGCGATGGATATCTGTGCGTTCTAATAAAAAATCAGTTGCATCAGATACGTCTAATACATTCATTTCTAAGGGTACGATAGCTCCACTCCAATTTCTCAAGCGCGAAGTAATAAGCACTTGACCTGCTGAATGTATTTGACCTAACATTTTTTCAACGGCTAACGCAGTTTCATCTGTATCTACGTTATCTAAGATTAATAGCCAGCCAGGATGTTGCTGTAGCCATTGTAAGACGGCTCTTAGCCGAACTTCCTGATCATTTTCCGTTTGCTCTTGTAATTTCAACGTGTTGCAGAGAGCGGCTATGTTAGCGAATAAAGTTGCTACAGAGTCAGCCACCACAAAAAGTATTGCAGTATATTCATTCTCAAACATATGAGCATATTCTATTGCTGCACGAGTCTTACCAATGCCACCTAGCCCATGCATAGTAGCAGTCTTAGCTTGCGTCGTAATAGCAGCAATCCGTTGATGGCCTTGAAAAGTTATCCCTCCAAATGTTTTATTTATCTCTTGTAGAAATGAATCTCTACCCTTAAATAGATTACCAAGTGACCCGTAAGGTAAATTATTAATCTTTGCGCTGGGCCCTAAGCCTAAGTCGTAAAAAACTTCTTTTACTAATTGAAAAGTATTGATAAAGTTTTTACGATGCTCACCATTCTCTCTAATTGCTGTACGGTGTTCTTGCTGCGAAATATAATCTTGGCTTTTTTCTAGTTCTTGTTCTATTGATTGTGTAGAAGGCAACACTTGAAAATAAACAAATATACTTTTACTGTAACGACGCGCTAACCAATACTCCCATTGTGTATAAGACCTAGTAGGCAAAGGGCTCGGTAGTGGCTCTTGCCAATTTGAATAAAGACGTTCAACGTGCTGTGTACTTGGTCCGGCCCCTGCAGATGTCCCTACCAAATGTATAACTATATCACTGTTGCGTACTCCATTATCTAAGCGTTCTAATAAGGAGGTATCTCCTTGTTGAAAATCCTCTTGGACTACTATTGTAAAAGGCTCGCCGATTAAAGTGCCAAGTTGATTAGCAAGTCGTAACCTATGCTGAGCAAATTCATTACTTACACAGGAAATAAAAATCACCTTCTGCAGTGTATTCATGTAATTAAAGGAATAGTAAAATACTAGGAATGCGCTGAGTGTATAACAACTACTTATTACGTATCGCGTCAATAGCACTATTTATCAATTCGTCTGATTTTCCTATTGCTTTTAATACAGTACGGTATTCATTAATTGCAGAATGGGAGCGAGGATGTTCAGAACCATTCTGCCGCTCAAAAGCAAAAAAAATACTCAAGGTGCGTCGCAATAATAATTCAGCTTCCTGCAGATGATTTTCAGATATGCTTAGGCGCGCTAAATTCACAAGATGAATAGCAACATCTGGGTGGTGCTTTCCGTGATTTAGCTCACTAATACTTAAAGCTCGGTGCATCATTGATTTTGCGTCTTTTAAGTGCCCAATGGCTTTAATTACCTGCGCAAGGTTGTGCAGATCTCTAGCCACACTTGGATGATCTGAACCATAGATGTCTTCATCTAGAGACAATGCCTCCCGTAGCATTGGTTCTGCTTCAGCTGAACGACCTTGATCATTTAGGAAGACCCCCAAATTATTGAGGCTAGTAGATAATTCTATAGGGTTTGAGCTGGAGTTTGTCCTACTCGCAGTCAAAGCCTGACGTAATAAAGATTCCACCTCATCTAGTTGATTAGTTGCCATTAGCATAGCGGCTAGAGAGTGTTGGGATCTAGTTACGTAGGGATGATCGGGGCTGTAATTATGCTCCATGATATGAAGCACTTGACGTGCTAACGCCAATGCTTCCGTACTACGATTAGTATCCCGAAACAAACCCGCTAAGTTGTTCAATCCTCTAGCTACAGTAGGATGATTAACGCCATATAAATCTTGGTATATGGTAATAGTACGCTGTAGAGCCTTCTCAGCTTCAGGTGAACGATTTGTTGAATGTAGCAACTGAGCCAGATTGTTAAGATCCCTCGCTATATTAGGATGATCAGGGTGATAGCTTTGTTCGTCGATCTCTAGTGCACGACGTAATAGTTGCTCTGCTTCTTCCAAATGGTTCGTGTCCATTAGCAAGGTGGCCAAATTGTTGAGGCGAGTAGCAACGTTGGGATGATCAGTACCATCTTCGCTCTCACTGATGGCTAAGGCACGACGCATCAGCGGTTCTGCTTCATCCAAACGACCTGTATTCTGCAACACGTTGGCTAGATTATTAAGGCGAACGGTTACAAATGCATGATCATGGCCGTGAACCTGTTCATCGATTATAAGAGCTTGCCGTAGCAACTTTTCAGCTTCAGGCATCTGTGCCTTTGCCATTAATAATCGGCTTAGCTCATTTAACAAGCCAGTAGTTGGAGAGGCAATCTCTAATTGAACGCCATACTGAGCACCCGTCATGACATGAGGTGCTAAAGGTTCTAAGATCGGCCAATTACGAGTATCATCTGGCTCGTATGCGAATGCTTTTTCTAACCATAGCAGCGCTTCACGTAATACATTTTTTCTGTTGATTAGCGACAACCGTTGACGTGTTACTTCTTGTACTAATCTGTGCACCGTAAAGGTTGGCATAGTGAAAGAGCGCGTCACTAGTGAATAGCGAGCAAGTTCCACTAAACCTGATAGCATATCTATTGGGGTGGCAGTCGGTACTGAAACCTCTAATAAAGATTCAGGTACTGGTTCAGGCGCTAACCATCCAAGTCGATTTAGTAAAGTACGACTTGCCTCAGTCAACATTTCAAATGAGGTTATCCATGTTATAGCAACACTCTTTGCATACTGCATTTGTTGCTCATCAAACCATTCCAATAACATAACGCGGCTCGTTTCCCACTTCTGGTGGTACTGCTGCAGGGTACATCGTGTCGTCTCAATGTATGCACCAGCTTGCTCTAGAGCTAGTGCAAGTTGCCCTAATCCAATAGCAATTGCTTTAGCTAAGTCTTGGTCCTCAAAAGTTTCTCTGCGCCCATCTTTAGTACGCTCCAGCAGAAAGTCAGTAGCATCCTCTAAAGACAGCACGTCTAATTCGATCCGCTCCACTTGCCGGCTCCACTGACTGAAACGACCTGTGATTAGGATGTGCCCGCCATGCAACTTACTTAATAACTGCTCAACTGCCTTAGCAGCCTCTGATGTGTCAACGTTATCGATAATCAGAAACCAGCTTGCATGTTGCTGTAACCATCGCAAAACTGCAGCTAATCTTTTCTGCTGTTCTGCCTCTCCCTGCTCCGGTAGATTTAGCACCAAAGGGCCGCACAGGTTAGCAAGGTTGTTTAGTAGAGCTTCAGGCGAATCACCACTTACAAAAAGTAATGCATTGTAAGTATTCTCGTAGTGCAAAGCGTACTCTATTGCTAAGCGTGTTTTGCCAATACCGCCCAATCCATATAGTACTTTAACTATGATTTTTGAAGCAGATTGAGTAGCTATAAATCTTTCGCGTAGATCCTTCAAAAGGGCATCACGACCTTTGAAAACCGAGCCCAAGCTGGTATAAGGAAGATTGGTGGGTCTGGGATGAGATAGATCAGGAAAAGGTAGGAGCAGAACATTCTCAACCAACTTAGTTGATAAAATAAGAGGTTCATAATTTTCCCCTTGATGCTTCTGTACCCACTTACGATATACTTGTTGATATTGCTGTAGGTCTTCACTCTCCTGATTCGGTTCATCAGGTTTGAAGCCCTCTTTGCTTATGTATGTGTATGTCTTTTTACCGTGATATTTAGCTAATAGGTATTCCCATTGTGTATAAGAAACGTCATTTACGTAATTATCCGCTTTGTACTGTTCGAAGATAGAAATGGTACTGAGAGACTTTATATGTTCTTCGGTAGGGAAGCCTCCACAACAGTCACCTATCAACAGTATAACAGCATCACATTGTTGGATGTATTCATTTAATCTCTCAAGCAGAGTTCCCGAACCTTGAGTGAAGTATTCTTGGTCATGCACCACTATACACTTACGCCGCAGGACACGCGCCACCTCCTGCCTATAGCTACGCAGTTCATTAGAGACAGCAGAGATAAAAATGCTATATGTTTTATCCAACTGAATACTCATTAATTACAATCATCAATATACTATAGCAGAAGTTAAACAAACAGCTTATTCTCGCCTACCTATCACCTTAAATCAAACAGATATTTATAAAATATTATGCAGAATGAGTACCTCAACAACCCATTGTTGATGAGAGATAGAAAAGTAGGATCAATAAATAACTATTTGATTGTCAGTAAATTTTACTGCTGAATTGAAATAGTAGACGAGTCCTGAAGTTTTTCATATGATTCTACTTGTTATACCTGAAAAAATTTTCAGAATTCAATTTGCGTCTTGAAACAAGCAATAGAATTGCGTAAATAATGTCCTTATGATACATTTGACTGTTGCAGAACCCTATCAGTATTTCAGAGAAGTTATGTCTTATTTCCTCGTTTACGAGGAATAATAGCGATAAGTAGGCTTTTTAGCCTTTCTCAGAAATTGACTTTATTAGTTAAATTCACCATTGGGAGTCCTGCAACAGCCACCATCCTTTTGTCGAATAATAAAGGGGTTATTGTAGGATTATTTATGTAGGCCATCCATAAACTTCTCACCTTCTTCATTTACCCCGTTGCAAAGCATGCACCGCTTGTTGCGTCATCCGGAAACTAGTCTCATCAGGCCAATGGGCCAATGCCTGCGCTATTAGGCGCGACGACAGCCTGCCCTCGCCGCCCTTGGCAAGGGCACTCGCTAGTTCGCCGCACAGCATGGGACTGTTCAGTTCCAGCGCCCACCCCGCCAGGGTGTCTATCGGCACATCACCCGGGGCGGTCATTTCGCCTGTCTTCACACGGTCAGTCAATACTTTCACCACTGTTGGGTGAACTGGTAGGGCTGAGAAGGTTTTGCGGTAGGGGCCACTGATACTCGTCCGCCTCCATTCATCCCATGTTAAGTTTCGGCCGATGGCCTTTCCCAACTGCGCGAATAGCGCATTACCGTCCAATACAGGCCGGCTGTAAGGAAGTTTACCCTCCAGCATTACTCTCTTTCCTCCATCTGTGAGTTGCAGGCCATCTATGTCTCCCTCTGCCAGGGTGAGTATTTCCTGGCTAGCAGCATTCTGGCCTTGGGCTTGCACATCGAACATTAGTAACTGGGTTCCACGGCTCATATTCCCCCCAGTCGAGGAGCTGGAGGAACTCAAGGCAAACAATCTGTCCCCGTCGGGAGCGAAAAGCACCTGCTTAAGGTCTAGTGCACCAGTGGGGAGCCTAACCGGGGCTGACGCACTTCCTTCAGGCGCTAGAAACCAGAGAAACGGTGTGGCGTCATCTGTTGTCGTGATAGCAACCTTGTTAGATTGTTGATTGAATATTACCTCCCAATAATGATTAAGGGTCGGGACGGGCCCTCTGAGCAAACCTGTAGGCTCGAAAATGCCTTTTGCCTCATTGAGGTGCCATAGCCGGGCAAAGTCATCCGTACCCATTACGGTTACTAGGAATTTTCCATTCGGACTGAACACTGCCGTTCGGAGATATTGTGTCAGTATAGGTAGTACTTGCGGCTCTAGCATGGGAGCACGCAAATTTCGTATTGTCGCACGCGTTTCTGACTTTGTCAGAATATCGTTCGTTCCAGTCAACAGCCACTGGCTGTTGGGGCTGAAAACGAACATATCAGAGGCGGCTTCCTGACGGGTTAGCGTTAGCGGGTGGATACCTTTGACCGTCTGAGACAGGTGCACCAACTTGCCAGGTGTGTGGAATATCCTGTCGCTCGGAATGCCTAACCATTGGCCGTTGGGGCTGAATAGACCAGTTGCATAGGAAGTGCCTAAATCACCTAATTCATACCGTTGTGCCTGGCGTTGCCCGTGGGCTATGTGCCATAGATAGCCTACCCTGTCACTACTGCCGCCGCTCATTGATGAGCCATGCCCATATACCCAAAGTTCTCCGCCAACGCAACTGTATTCGCTGAAGTATGCCCTTGCTCCATTGGAAGCAGTTAATGGTATCGAATATGGGGCCTGTGCTAGTAGATACGTTTTTGCCCCTGTGGACTCATTCACGAGCAGCCAACGTGAATCTGGACTGAAATCATTGTCATTCTCATCCCACGTACGGACTTGAATCGTGAAGGTGACGGCACCATCAACCGACCGAACAATCGATTTGTCTTTGCAGGTGGCTGGTTGAGCCACAAGCCACCTGCCATCCGGGCTGAGCCGTATTTTACCGGTAGGGTAGTTATTGGGCACTTCAATAGCCTCATCTAACGGAGGCAATTGTCGGGGGGAGCCTATCTTCGACAAGTCCCAAAGCTCCAGATGGTCATCCGCCAGGAGCGCGGCGGTGCTTCCAGATTCGGCCAGCAGCGAGACCTTATAGCTTATCTGCCAGTTGCCAGCCGCCACTGCTCTGCTCCCGGGCCATCCCTGCTTCAGGTTCCACAGTCGCAAGGTGCCTTCAATATCGCCGGAAACAAGCCATTTCCCACTCCGGCTGATTTTGACAAAATCCGATGTGGTATTAAAGCCACGAAGTTCTACCGGCTTCGTAGCTGCATTTGACAGGCTGGTCAGCCGAATGACTTCGTCTGAGCTGGCCGTAGCTATGAAGCTCCTATCTGGTGCCAGTGCGGCTGCATCAATATTTCTGAAAACATCCGTGGGGTCAGACTCGTGGCGGGCCGTGGCAAGCATTGTGGCCGGGCCGGCACTAGGCAGCGACCAGCGCTTCATGGTGCCGTCCAAGCTGGTTGTCACTACAGTTTGGCCTGGGTCAATGAATGCGGCGAACGAAATGGCTTGTTCATGCTTTAGCAGACGTGGAGTTCCAACTGGGTGCAGGTCGTGCAGCGTCCATACCTTCGCCGCAAGGTCTGCCTCATCTGACCCTTCTACCCAAGATGAACTTGCTGTAATTAGATGGGTCTGGTCTTCAGACAGGTCGATGATATCAATTGGTACCCGGGTTGGCGTACCCTGTTGCACCGCTGAGTGCTTGGCATCAAAACAGACGACAGGCAGCCGTAGCCCGGCACTATTCAGCCTCCATGCTTGTACATAACTGTGCCGAGAGCCGGAAAATAGTATGTTCGCATGCATGTCGAGCTTCAGGATACTTACCTCATCAGGTACAAGTTTTCGGAACCTGCTGATTTCTCGTAGTCCCTTCGGGTCTGTCAGACTATAGAGGATAACCTCGTTACTAGTGGCGGCGGCCAGCAGGCTTCCGTCATCCGAGGCCGCCATTGCTTCCAAGGCCCCACCGGGTATTCGCACCGGTTGGCTTGGCTTGCCCTTTGTCAGCGGCCACTGCCAGCCCTCCCTTTTATACCTTTCATCATATGTGATAATACTAGTGCCGTCCACACTGAATGCCACAAGTCGTGACCCGGCGTTGACGTATATAGAATAGCGCAGCGCCTGCGGAAATGGTAGGTTAGGGTCAAACACTTGGATGACCCCCGAGTCATCAATTGCTGCTGCAAGTGATTCATCCCGATTGAATACCACATTGCTGACTAAATGGTTAAGGCTGCCCTGATACCCCTTTCCATCCAGTGTCATTAGGGCGTCGTTCGCGGCTTTACGTGCTTGAGGGCTAACCAACTCATCCTTGTTGAGGGAAACAGCTAAGGCTTCAGCAGCAAATAACACGGCTGTCTGAGGACTTGCCTGTCCGAAGGTATTAGCTTGACTTGCCAGGAATTGTGACAGGTTAAGTCGGCTTTCATGTTCAAGCTGCTGTTGTGTGTCCTCGCTTTTTCGTTGATTGATAATTAGAAAAATAAATGTTATTATCGCTGCAATAGCAGCACTGATAGCGGTCCCTGCGAAAACGCGCTGTCGCCTTTTGCGAGCATTGTCAGCATCCATACTCTGCTGAACAAAAACAAGCCACTCCTGTGGTAGCTTGGCCACCCACGTAGGGTAGCGCCTAGCAGTTTCCAGTAATATACCCTCAAGGAACGCTCCCTCACGTTCTTTCGACCCAGTCTTTTGATAATCAGCCCATGCCTGCTCAATACGTTGGCGCCAAATGAGGTGTTCCCTCTCATCAAGCAGCCATCCGTTTAGTAATTTCCACTTGCGTAGTACAGCCTCATGTGAAACCTCAACTGTATCCAGTTGTCTATGTCCTGGCAATCGGTCTATCACCAGCAGCCGCTGGCCTTCATCTGCCAGCAGGTACACCAACTTATGGGCATCAGCCGGGATATCGCTCAGCAGCGCCACCCGTCGGATGAATTCACCCTGTTCATCTACCCTGACCAAGTGCGGTATGAATACTTTCCTCAATAGTTCATGCAGTTTCCCGTCGTCCGATGCGAAACTATACTCTTTGGCTGCCTTGTCGAGGCCACCTTTGGCTGCGCTCTCAATAGCCCCCGAGATTTTACCTAATCTTTGGTATTCGTTTAAAGTCAGGTTGCCATCACTTCCGTACTCCCGATACAGGCGCTCCAATGTAAAGGCCAGCAGGGGTAGGGCATCCTGCCCCGCCGCGTCAAGCAGCAACTGGTCTGTCAAGCCGGGTTTCAGCTCCAAGCCTACTAGGTTGGCTGGCTTCTCAATGACCATACCGAATGAGCCTTCTGGCATGGGTTCTAGGCGCAGCAATACCTGGCGCCCTGCGGGAATCCGGTGCTCATTTTCCAGTAGGCCGTAAGAGGGGGAGCGTATGGAGGTAACTACAAGTAGGCCTGTGTATGTCTCCATTGTCCCACCCAGGAGTTCAATGAATAATGTGGCTTCCTCACTTGCATCCGGACTCCACAATTCCTCTAATTGGTCAATAAACAGTACTACTGTTGGAACGGCATCCTGCTCCGTAGCCGGTTCCAGCAATAATCGTTGATGGGCCTGCGTGACAACCTCAAGAAGGGCAACCAAGCCTTTGCTACCTTCCTGGTCTAGGTAGTCCCGAATGCTCCCTCGTGTTTGAGGGCACCAGTCAGTCAGCTTACCTGTCAGGGCTGCATCCTTCAACGCGCTTTCCAGTGCCTGATACAATCCCATTTCACCCGAAAGCACAGCCCGGGCCGGCCTCACCACAGGTAGCGGCAGGAAATTCTGGTCGTCACGCTTCAAGCGGGGCCAGAGGCCGGCTCGCATCAATGAGGACTTACCGCAGCCCGAGGCCCCAAGTAGCACCAACATTCGCTGCACTCCCGTATCACGTATGCGCCGTAGCGTATCCAATGCCGCGATAATCTGGGTGTCACGGCCAAAGAAAATGGCAGGGTCTTGCTCGGTCAGCGCCCGTAGACCTGGATAGGGCGGCCTCCCTGGGGCATGCGTGAATGTATTTGCATCAATACCGGCTTTCAGCAAACCTCGCTTCAGCCGCTCATATCCTTTCTTATCCGTTACTAGGTTCACCGCCTGGTGCTCGGCCTTCATGAGAGGTAGCATGCTATAGGAAGCGTCCGGCTCTATCAGCACAGGTATGCATTTTTTGCCTAACATCTTGGAAGTCAGATACTCGGTGATGCACCATTTCGAAGCCTCCCAAGCTTGCGATACCAGAAATATTACTACCTCACACCGGCCCATGGCTACCTGTAGTGCTTCCTGCCATCTTTCCCCCGGTGCTATACCTCTTCTGTGGTCAAAGTCTAGGAAAATGTCCTCCTTATCCCAGCCATTCTCGACCAACCAGGCATAAATATTTTCTGCCCACACATTGTCAGGGCTAGCATGGCTAATGAATATTCGGGCCATATTTCAGGTATAAATAGAGCAATAACTACAAGCCCAAGAGTAAAAATTTTGCTGAACATATATGAATAAAATAGCGCAAGCATCAGTGTCAGCACTGATTATATTATGCATGGACATGGGCTGGCGCTAAGCGTTCAGCAGGTATCTTCCACGCCTTGATACGTTTATAGTTGCTATTACCCTTTTAACTGAACAACTCACCTCACCAGAAAAGGAACAATAGGAGAGGTAAAAAGAGCCGAGAAGAGGTTCACACGGAGTACTTACTTCCACCGACCCCAAATGCCTTTCGCGCCGGAGTCGGAGCCGTTATACTGCTTACCGCTCAATTAGTCTAAGATCAAGTAGACCCCAGCCCCAAACTTTTAACCAAGGCCACTATCTTAGCCTCATCCCAGCACGAGCAATCCAATGTATTTACGATAGCAACAGAACAAGCATATGCGACTATAAACACAATGGTAATTTAAATCAACCAAAATTTAGTTCCAACAATAGTTCACATTGTATTATGGAAGATCTGATAATAATAAGAAGCATAGAGAAAATTATAGGTCGTTCATTACATAGGATACATTCTGAAATCCTAAATCATCCTAAATCAATTATACGATACTCGTATGTGATGGACGATGACAAAGTAACAGAGTTGCATATAGGGTCTATATTAAAAATAGAGGAATTTGTCGAAAAATACACACCCAAAACGGAAGATATAATTACAAAAATATTATCTTTAATAAATAATCTTAAAAACCTTACTGTTTTAGATTTTAGTAATAATGCATGGACAGGTGGATTGTACTTAATCCCAAAAGCAGTGTCTCATTTAAACTTAGCAAATAATGAAATATGGGATATATCATCATTAGAAAATTTGACAAATTTAACTCATTTAAATTTGTCAAATAATAAAATATCAGACATTGAAAAAGTAGTATTTATAACCAAGATAAGATACTTAAATTTATCTGACAATAGAATAGCCGATGTTAATCCACTTGCAAATTTAAAAAAATTAACCTATCTAAATATATCAAAGAACTGGGTCAAAGATTTCACAAGGCTTGCAGATATAAAACAACTAGAACATTTAGATTTATCATACAACATTATCACAGACAATAATGATAATATACAATTTTTATTTAGCTTAAATAAATTATCTTCTTTAATATTAAACAGTTGTGAAATAAGGAATATTCCACCAATCGTATACCCAAATCAATTAACTCGTTTAAGTCTTTCTAATAATCGCATGGAGGATATTACATGGATTAAAAATATAAATAATTTAGAATATTTAGAAATAGACAGAAATTCTATTATTGATTTTTTACCGATTTCACATTTAAATAAATTAACATACTTAGATTTATCTAGCAACAACATAGAAAACGTTGATTTTATAAAGAGCCTAACTAATATTACATATTTAAGCTTGAATGACAACGCAATTACAGATATAACACCACTTACAAATCTCAACAACATACGAACTATGATATTAACAAATAATAAAATACAAGAAGCACCAGAATTATTGTTCGATATAGTCTTTAAAGAAAAAACTCCTATCAATACGCCAGATGAGATTATTCTTATAAAAAGTTTTTTTGTAAAGTTTCAAATGTATAGCGAAGCAGCTATAATAAGAGATTATGAATTAGATTTATACAAAGGAATAATTGATATACATAAGTCTAAACACGTATATACACTTTTGCACAAATTTTTTTTATATAAAAATCCTATAACATCTCCACCATATCAAATAATAACGCAGGGAAAAGAAGCGATAGATACTTACTTTGATCAAATACATAAAGAAGAAGGAAAAACACTACTTCTCTTTGAGTCAAAACTATTAATAATAGGGGAAGGTGGCACAGGGAAAACAACATTTGCTCGGAGAATACAGGATGTAAATGCTCCATTGCCTAAGGAGAAAGATACAACACTCGCAATAGATATCTGGAAATGGAAATATCGTATCGACTTCCGTTCATTAGGCAAGGTCGTATTCAATGTAAATATATGGGACTTTGGCGGCCAAAGAATTTATCATGGAACTCATCAAATGTTTTTTGGTGAAAAGTCTTTTTATGTATTAGTAGCAGAAACACGTGAACAGAATACAAACTTCTCTTACTGGCTTAATACCATTGACCAATTAGGTGGAGATAACAGTTCGTTAATTATAATCCTAAATAAAAAGTATGGTCATGAACAGAAATTCGATGAAGTTGGGTACAAAAGTCATTTTGGAAGCCTTATCAAAGAAGTAATTCATTTAGATTTAGCAAACGACATTAGTTCTGTTATAGATTTACAGGAAAAGGTCAAATTTTACATGAAACAACTTCCTGAGATTGGAGATGCACTGCCTCCATCTTGGGTAAAAATAAGAAATAAGTTATCAGATAGAATAGAACATTTTATATCCTTTGATGAATTCAGATATATTTGCAAAGAATACAATATTGAAGATTCTAAAATAATCAATACTTTAAGCAGTTATTTTAATAGAATAGGTGTTATTACACATTATATTGATGATTTGTTATTACAGGAACGCGTTTATCTTAATTCCAATTGGCTTGTAAAAACGGTTTACGAAGTCTTAGACAACAATATTGTTAAATCAAAAAGAGGAAGATTAACCGAAGTTGATATAAGATCAATATGGAAAAATAATGACTTACAATACGAGGTTAATAAGCTAACTCAATTAATGCACAGATTTGGATTGATGTATCACATACATGATACTGAAAATTATGTTGTGCCAGCTCATTTACCAACAATCACACCATACGAAGATTGGGCTCATACTAACGAAAATATACTCCAATTTGTATACGAATTCGACAAATACATGCCACAAGGCATAATGTCCAGATTGATAGTTGCTTTACATCATCATATAAAAGACCATAACCTTGTTTGGCATAGGGGACTAAATATTGAAGCGAATGGAGCATACGCTGAAATAATAGAGAGTTACGGAGGAATCAATCGTTTTGAAATACGTATTTCTGGTAAAAATAAAATCGAATTATTATCAATAATTCGAGAAAGATTTTCAGAAGTAATAAAACCTTTTAGACGACTAAATTACAAACAACTAATTCCATGTATTTGTTCTGAATGTAAAAATTCTCTAACACCTTCTTTTCATGATTATAATGTATTATTGAAATTTAGAGAAAAAGGCATTGGATCGCAATGTAGTATAACGGGAGATATTGTAAATGTAGAAGAGATTCTAAAAATAACTCAACCTAAAATACAAAAAAACCAATATGAATACTATCAAAATATTCTTAGCATCATCTTCGGAGCTAGTAGATGACAGAAAAGCACTAAGAGAGTTTATCAGCGTAGAAAATGATCGTCTTCATGAAGAGAATATTTATATAAAGATACTCCAGTGGGAATACTTTATCGATCACATGTCTCAAGAAAGTCTACAAGCCGAGTACAATAAAGCCGTAGAGCAATGCGATATTTTTCTTAGTCTGTTTTTTACAAAGGTTGGAAAATATACAACGGAAGAATTTGACAAAGCATTTGGAAGATTCAAAGAAATAGGCAAACCTTTTATATATACATATTTTAGAGATTCAAATATTACTACAAGTAAAATAAATAAATCTGATATAATTTCAAAATTTGATTTTGAAGAGAAACTAGCCGATTTAGGTCATTTTAAAACTAATTATACCGATATAAATGACCTAAAGTACAAGTTTAAAACACAGTTAGATATATTAATACCTGAAATAATAAAACAAAGAAACGTCTAACTGTTATGTATAAAAATTTTTAAATATATGAGAATCAACTGGCACAAGGTCTTTTAATTTACTACTACTCGATGAATAAAAAGAAGCAGTCAATTAATTTAGGTGTGTCATTTCTATAAAAAGTATCTGATAAGATGTATTATCCTACGTTTGCCTACCTACCGTAAAGACGGTTACTAAGAAGGAAAAGGGAGGAGTAAGATTCCTCTATTATGGAGCCATCATGAGCTCGTTTTACATGACAATCCCCTCCCTTTTCTGGGGCCACTTTGGACAGTTCCGTGAGGCCGAAGAATCTGTGTTAGGATAGTAAAAGATTCCCCGGGATTCCTTTTTCATCTCTCTTCACGCTACCCACCCTCGCCGTCTGTTATCAGGTTGAGCAGCAGCTCCAGCATTTAGAAGTCAGCAATAGCAAAGTCGGCTTCCAGCAGTTGGTGAAGATCTGTGGGGCGCACTGCCTGTTCGTGATGGAAGCGACGGGTACCTACAACCTGGCCGTGGCCTACTACCTGCACGAGCAGGGAGGGCAAGTAGCCGTACTCAATCCGTTGGTCATCAAGCGCTTTATTCAGATTAAAGTCGCGCTCCTCTTGTGCCTGCTGCTTGGCCCGTTGGGTGGCCTCGTATTGCTGTCGTTTAGCTGCAAGAACGTCTTGTTGCCAGATTATCTGCAAGGGCTTGTCGCCCGCTCCTAGTATAAATGCCTCGCCGCGCCGAGCCACCGGCTACTCCGCCTGGGACGGAGTTATAGTCTGGAAATGATGCTGTTGCCATACTATAAAGTTACCCATTTGCGAATAAAAAAGGCGTAATAAGCACGTCACAGTGTAAACTAATCAGAAGTCATAAATATTTGACTAGTAAGTCCAGTGATCTTTGAGCATCTTTATCATCTATGCAATTAAGACATTAATGTAAACACTTATGATAGCGTACAAATACCGTGGTGGTTATAATTTTGAGAGAGATCTAACCTCAATTGAAGAAAGCTTTTTTTGGGCTTCTGATATTGATAGTTTAAATGATCCCTGCGAAGCTACGTTCGACACTGACAAAATAAAAATAGAGTTAGATACTATTGTAAAATTACTGGGTTTAGCAAATAGTAAAGATGTTGGACAGCATTTAACAGGCGCTTTAGATCAATTTTACAAAACAACCGATTTAATTAATAAAATAGGGGTCTTTTCTTTGTCAAAAGATAATATTAATGATCTCCTCTGGGCGCATTATGCTGATTCCCACAAAGGTTTTTGTGTAGGATATGATATAGATATATTAAAAAGTTTTGCTTATACGAAGCACTACCCCCTAGATGTGTCGTACACAGAAAAGCCTAGCGAATTTGATATGTATGATATTATGTATCTTAAGCAAAGGGGGCTCAATTCCTTTTTGCAAAAAATGATAGGCACCAAAACAGATAGTTGGGCATATGAAAAAGAAATTCGGATCATTACAGATGATTTCGGGAAACATATGCATGACTTTCGCGCTATCAAATCCATCTATTTTGGGCTTAGAATGCCCAGAGAACAGGTGGAGTTAACAATGAAGCGTCTAAGCGGACGAGGTATTGCCTATTACACTATTGTGAAAGGGAAAAATAAATTTAAATTAGAAGCCATACCAGAAGAAGATATTTGCAAAGACTATCCCCCATATAGGTATTCTATTTCTCCAGTCCAAGAAGATCCGGTTTCTCCTCAAGACCTTAGAGAAGAATTTAAACCTTATATATCATACTTGTATAAGGCTATTGAGGTGCATAGGAGGGACCCGTATTGCAAAGAAGTATGTTTCGCTACATTTAGCCTAACAGAAAGTAAGCCTAACAGCCCTATTCTTTTCGTTAATTACATAAATAGTGAGGGCTTGTATCTAAATAAACATTATACATTAAGCGAGATTGATCATATATACAATTCAATAACAGACCTGTAACTAATAAGCATGTATTGTCTGTCACATACTTAGGCAGTGTTTAGGTATAAGGTGGTCTTGGCATGTAAACCCATTAGGGTGCAAGAGACAAGTATACACTGTGATGAAACTAAGTAAGTGAATAGGTTCTGGAGCTATAAAAGGTTAGTCTGTTTCGAGAGGCCATTAGTTTCCGTGTTGCCTTCTGCTATTATACAGAGTTATTAACAATCTGCTGATAAATTTTTTAGCAATTCATATCCAATTATATTAGCAAAAGCGTATTGCTTGCAGTTCCACTTTGTTGAGCTGCCTATGTGTGAAGTTGTATTGCTGTCTGTTGCTCGGCGGCCGTTGTGGCTGCTGTTCTTTGAATCGCTTGTGCCTGCTGGTTTTCCCTCCCCAGCAGAGGACCACCACGGAGTCAAGCTAGACCTGAATCGGCTACTCCTGCCACACCCAGACTCAACGTACCTAGTGCGGGTGATGGGGGAAAGTATGACCGGAGGTGAGTCTGGTATTCGGGATGGGGCTTTGCTGGCCGTGGATTGTCACCTACGTGCCCAACACGACGATGTAGTAATTGCCGTGATCGATGGAGAGTTTACCGTCAAGCGGTTGGTGCAACGAGGTACTATTTGGTGGCTCGTGCCCGATAACCCCACCTTTCCTTCCATTGAGGTGACTGAACCCGATCTGTTTGATGTGTGGGGCGTAGTGACGCACGTAGTGACCGAAACAAGGCGCGGGCGCCTGTCCAGCTATGTTCGCGTTAGTTGATGGCAACAACTTTTATGTGAGCTGTGAACGGGTTTTCCAACCCAAGCTGAATGAGGTACCCGTTGTAGTATTGAGTAACAACGATGGCGCCATTATCTCCCGCTCGGCTGAGGCGAAAGCCTTAGGTATCGGCATGGGGGAACCGTATTTTAAGCTCAAACCCTTACTGAAACAGCACCAGGTACGTGTGTTCTCATCCAACTATGCCTTATACGGGGACATGAGTTGGCGAGTGACGAGCTACTTGGCTAGCATGGTGCCCGAGATTGAGATCTACTCGATCGATGAATGCTTTCTGGATCTGCACGGCATGGAGCGCTGGCACGGGGACTTGGAGGCCTTCTGCCGACGCATTCGCGCCGAAGTCAAGCGACGCACACACATTCCCACCTGCGTGGGCATTGCACCGACGAAGACCTTGGCCAAACTAGCCAACCGCTTAGCCAAGAAGCGGCCGGAACTAGACGGGGTGCTCTACTTGGACTCTGAGCAGAAACGGCAGTGGGCGCTGGAGCAAATTGCCGTCGAAGACGTGTGGGGCATCGGTCGCCAGTACGCGACCAAGCTGTATCAGTTGGGCGTGCCAACTGCCGCGCACCTAGCCAAAGTATCTGAATCGTGGGCGCGCAAGCATCTGGGGGCGTGGTAGGTGCGCGTCTCGTGCGAGAGCTGCAAGGCCACTGCTGCCACGAGCTAGCCCCCAGCGAAGATGGACAACTAGCGCGTAAGAGCGTTGCCTGCACTCGCTCGTTTGGACAGCACCTTTCTTCTTATCAGGATGTACTCAGCGCGGTGGGCACCTTCGCGTCGCGCGCGGCTGAGAAGCTGCGCCGTCAAGACTCTGCGGTGAATGTGCTCACGGTGTTCATCAGCAAGAACCGGTTCGGTTCGGAGCCCCCGCCGCATACCTTCTCAGCGACCATTACGCTGCCTACCGCCACCAGTGACACGGGCGAACTGTTACGGTATGCCCGAGCATTGCTTAAACGCTTGTGGCAGCCGAACACCATTTACAAGAAAGCGGGGGTAGTGTTCGACGGCTTGGAACAGGATGGTTGCCAGCAGTTGACCTTGTTCGATCCCAAGCCAAATTGCGAACAGCGTACACGCTTAATGGCGGAACTCGACCAACTCAACCAACGCTATGGAACAGGCACGGTAAGTTTTGGCACAGCATACCGGGGCAAGGGGCAGAAAGTAACACCGTGGGTCGGCAAAGCTGAGTGGCAAACGCCCGCCTACACCACGTGCTTTGAGGGATTATTGCGCATCGATATGGATGCCTTGCGCATGGTCCGAAAGGAAACGCTTAACCAAGCAGGTCGCTAGCGAGCTAGGCTTTTTCGTCTGTGTAGCGCTTCACAGTTGGAGTGAAAGTTGAATAAGCGAGCCAGTCTTATTCTACCTCATCTGCTATGTATCGCTACTTACTTGTATTAGGCATTTCGTACGGCACGTTCTCCTTCTCGGCCCGTGCGCAAATCTTTTCCCCAACTGAAGCCGCCAAGAAGCCAACACTCAAGTTGGATATGGGCGCGCGCGCCAAGGAAGAATCCCTATGGCTGCGCAACTATGACCATGTCACCTATCACCGCGTAATTATAATCGTGGACAGGGAGTACATTTATCGAACCGATACATTACGTCCCAACTCGTTAATGTCGATTCCTTGGGCCTCGTTTGTGCGAGCGGATGGCAGAGCGCTCCAGCATAACCCTAGCCCATTGAAAAGCCTATTGATTCACGTTGAAGATGCAGCAGGGGAATATGGGATCATCGATGTGCAGCGCAAGCCAATATAGAAATCCGTGTAAGACATATAAGCTCAGCCTCATTAGTAGGCTTTGCGGTCACGCACTCTTTCGCCAAGCAGGCTGTATATCCTCTTCAAAGTAGCGCAATCCCAGTAGTCGCTGTCGATGCGGTACACCTTGCGCATGTAGCTATCCAAGCACTTATTCACGTCATACGGCCGCATGCACCTTGCCCCAGCAGCCCCGCTGCTACACTAAGTCGCGCAGGTCGTAGCTATAATTGATGTGAATCGTATATTATCGTGCCCATACCAGTGGTGCACCTATTTAAAAGTAAAAAGCCTGGCTCTCACAAGGCTGGACTTTTTTATTCTATATAATATCGTATTTAGCTAACTCACTTCTTATATATGAATTTGATTTTTCAATCGCTTCAATTACCAATCCAGCAGCTTTAATATTATTATGAACCAAGTCTTTTATACTTTCTTCGTAGTGTATTCCCCTTGCCTCTAATTTATCAGTGGCAAGAGTTAATCCAGTAGAATATTCATTGTAATATTCTATTGCTTTGTTTATTCCTTCCTCGGCAGGGCTTAATGCAAAATATGCAGGATAAAGCTGGTTTCCTTCCAAATCAATTAGCGTTACCTTATCATTCAGCTTAACAACAATGTCTCTCAAAGTAATAGCGTATTCTGGGTTAACTTTGCGGGCTATCAAATAAAATCTAATTGTTAGCATTTGAGTCTCTAACAATGTGTTTTGTTTTATATACTCCTCTCCAGCAACTATTTTCTTGCTAACATATGCAGATCGTATATTCAATTTATGTTCTTATATCTTTATTTTACTATCAAACATCTTGCTAACCATGTTAAATAATCCGGTTAGTATAACAGTTATAAATGATCCGAGTATTGTAATGATTGGCAGTAGCAGATCGTTTTTCATAATTAATAAATTTAATTATTCCCTATTACATCTGCTCCATCCTCAGCCGCTCGCCTAGGTCTGGCCACTCCACCGCCGTATCTCTATCTACCAACTGCCAGTTCGCCCGCTGGGCTGGTGTGGCATGGTAAAGAAACGTCGCTGGCTTTGCAGTCAACAGGCATGACCAGAAGCTGTTGCCGGACAGGAAGATATAAACAGACGTGGGAGTGAGTTCGACACGATTGATGGAAGCCATGCCCCGAAGGTAGGTACAGAGCTTGCACACGCGCAAGGATACTCTACCCTGCTGTTCGTCGTCGGTGCTACTTGGTTTCTGCTGTTTTAAGTGGTCGTTGCGGCGTTTCAAACCAAGATCCCGGCAGATACACCTCCTTGCCGGTGGTGGTCGTAGTAGAGGCCATGTGTATCCATGAGCGTACTAGTGAGCTTCCCTGCCTAAAGTAGACAGCAGACACTCATCTCTTAATCAGTCGAGTGCAGCAACACCTGTTGCATGCGTCTAGTGATAATATCTGCTACTAATTTGTTGGCCCCGTATCGACGCTAGCTTCCAATATTTTTTGCACCGACGTGGAAACAACTGACAACAGATCATATCCTGTAGCCTGCTCAATTATATCGACGGTGGTACGGTAACTGGCCCAACTGGTATTTACGCTGTTGTCATTCGGGATATCAATGGCAATTACGCGCGTGCTGGTACTTACCCGCTTTACATCATCACTTCCCACTGGCAAGACCACGACCACTTTCCAGCAACGGTCAGGTACGGTTACACGGCCGTTGTCTAGGGTGGAAGCTGCGCCATTGCTGCCGACTCCTCCCTTACCGTAGCTGCCACAGATGATGTAGAGTTCGTTGCCCTGATCCACGAGCGTGCGACAGTAATTTTCTAATCCCACCCACGTGCGCTGATTGTTGTTGGGCGCCTGGGGCATGATGTTACTCAGCAGGAACGTGGCTGAATTATCTTCTATTGAACCAGTACGATCAGCGGAAGGGCAGTTGTGGCCTCGGTCAAACCCGGAACCCGTGTAGCTGCTCGTAGTCACGCGGTACCAGCCAGTGGGTAGGCCGTTGTCAGCTGTGAAGTTATTCTGGCGGTCGGCTGTGCCCAGCCAAGCGCTACTCAGGTGCCAACTCACCCAATTTGGTATGCCTCGGTCCCGATGGTAGCTAAGTGTGTACTGGGGTTTTACCAGCAGATAATTCGTGTAATTACTGGCATCCGTCGTGGCACCACTGGGGTTGCCTAAAGCTAAGTTCTCGTCCCGTATAGACGTATTCGTCGTGGGTGCGGGAGCATTATTTGTATCAGAGCAACTTACAACGACTACACCAATAAGCAGGAAGGAGAGTAGACGAATAACAACGTAACGCATAAACTAGGATCTGTATGCCAAGGGGGGTATAATGAAGTCGTAGCTCTTACAGATCATCGATAGCCTTCTGCATAGCCGCTTTGCTACTCTCTTTCCTATCTGCCTTTGATCGCGCCATTTGGGCAGTGCTACGAAGTACTAACGTTAGGACTGGTTCATGCTTAGCGTCTCCCTTGACTACATCCAAGGTCATGTACACACGTTCGCCATTCCACTCGACACTATTGACCCCTTCATATGGGTGCTTGCCTTCCCCGTAAGCTGATCCTATTGCGTAGCAGAAGGTGTTGACGTTGCTTAAGCCTCTTGCTGTCACCATAATGGCTGCTAATGAGCCCTTATAAAACGTGTACTGAATTTTGTCTAGCGATGCAGTGCCGACCATAAGTACGTCAGTCGTACGCGTATAGCAGCTTACATCTGGACCATTACCAGGCTCACAGCTCTCATTAACCAAGTGCTGGAAGGCTGTAATATCGCTGTCTAATTTGGCATCCTTAAAGCCGTTCTTTTCATCTAGCTTTGCAATGGTACCTTGAGCGGCTAAGAATGTGTGAAGCGAGAGAGATAGAGCTAGTGTGAGGGTAAGTCGTGTGATAATGGATTGCATTGAATAAGCAAGCTGACAACTGCTGTTAATGGGAGTTTGGCAATCAAACACTGAATAAGAAGCGTCTTTTACATTCCTAATTCGCTTAGCTGTACATAGACTGCATAATCTTCCAGCCCCGCTGAGCTAGTGAAGGAAAAGCATTGATGTAGGTGGTTGATCTCTGGGTCATAGTACACTTCGACAAAGAAGCTACCTAGGTGGTAAAGGTTGATCGTGTCCTCTTCCTCGTAGCGAGTTGCCATGTATGTGCCTTCATTTAGTACGGTGCCGAGCTGGTCACTCAGGTCAAGGGCTCTGAACTTATCGATTGATAGAGGCATGACTCATTAGTTGCGCGTACCCATGCGCAGAGGAGAAGAGGAACACCAGAAGAACGAAATACTTGAGCATAGAAGCAGATAGTATACCCTTATATGTCAGACGCAATTCTGTGCCAGTTTTATACCTGTATCAGTTACTTTCAAAAAGTAACTCTATATGCGATAGTCTTGAGTTCGTAGGCTTCCGAAATAAGACGAAGCGGCCTACTCGTAAATTTTATATATCGTCTGAGATACGCTTTATGGGTAAATGTTTGTATACTAGCACTATACTATTTGCATATTCTATTAAGTGAAGAAACTACTACTATTCAGCTCGCTGCTCCTGATGGGCAGCGCCGAAGCCTCGCGTCTAGTTGCTGTCAACCCTACAGTAGCGCAGCTCACGCTAAGGCGGCCACTACTGTTTATATCTGCAACAATAGCAGAACTGTCGTTTACCACTCAAGCAATGAGTGTTCGGCCATGCGCCGCTGTACACATGAAGTAGTCACAACTACTGCAAGTAAGGCGCAAGCAGCCGGGAAACGACAGTGCATGAAGTGCTATTAGTAATTCCACGTCTACTCACATAGGCACATGAATACTCAAGATGAATACTCAAGTGATCTAGGAAAGAAGCTTGACTTTTGGTTAAGCCATTCTAAGTACTGGCCATATACACACTGGATTACTGGTACGGCTAGCGTAGCGCTGTCAGCTTTAAGCGCTGCGAAGATTTTAGAAGAGCCATACCAGAGTATTGTGTTTGTCACAACCACAATCACTATAGGCTTTCTTGGCTTTGCCAATCCCGGACGATTATCGAGACGTTATGTGCGAGCCTATGTAATCTTAGACCCTGATTTACGCGATTATCGGGCAGGCCTCATGGATGCGAAAACCTTAACGCAGGTTCACCGCCAAGCAGAGTGGATTCTACATGGCACGGGTGAAAATTTAACTCCTGTTACAACCTAGCCCTCTCGAAAACTCTTGGTCACTTTTACTCAATACACTACCTAAAAACAAGTATTAACTCATTCTATTAAAAAGATGAAAAAACAACTTCTATTCTTTGTCTTCTTCTGTTTGCTATCTGTGGCTGCTAATGCGCAGACGAAGAAGGATGGTACACCAGACATGCGCTACAGTGCTAACAAAGCAGCCTATGGGGGGTACTCAGCCCCAGCAGCTACGTACTCAATGCCTAGTTCATCGAGCTACTCAGCTCCGGTTTACAGCGGGAGTACGCATACCGAAAGCCATGGTGGAACCTACGTGGATCAGCAAAATGCTCAAACTCACAAAGGGGGCAAGTACGTGAACCCTTACACCGGAACGAATCAATATGGTAAGCACAAGAAATCACTGTACTAACCTGTTGAACAGATAAGTCATGGCCTTATATAGAATTACAGGAGTTTGGAAGGGCTTAAATAACGTGATTACACACTATGCCTTTCACACAGTAAATGAAACCTTTGTCTCTAGAGCAACAAAGGTTTCCAAGGCTCAAGCTATTGCATTATTAGAAACTAGAGGCAATACTGCTACTACGTGGGTATGGAATTATGTACAAGCAAAATGGAAAGTAGGCGAAACAGTGCAAGTCGTTAATGGAAGCAACGGAAAGTACTTAAGATCAAACCCTGATAATAGCTTAACAGATAATTTAGAACATCTAATTGACTTTGATTGGATTTTCCAATAATAATTATTCAATCTTGATTTCTCAACTACTGTGTTCTCGAATATAAAAACCTATCGACTTTAGATAGGTTTTTATATTGTTACCACCTATTGTGTCATATGTTAATATCATGGGATAACACCTGCATCAATCTTCATTAACAATGACCATATTGTTGCTACAGGATATAGTGCCTTACTTGCCGCCCCTCTTTGACTTACTTCTTGTCTGATGTAGAATGGATTTTGCCTTTTTGCTACTAGAAGGTTGATTAATAGCCTTTTGCAATAGCTTTCTATTGCCTGTGATTGCAACAACAGCCTCCTCCGAAAAATCATGATCATCAGTCACAAGTATATAGTTGTTACGACGACAGAGTTCAGAATAATATCTGTCATTGAAATCTGCGGCAAGAGGGAGGGTGCCTAGAAGTTTTATAATGTCCAAATCTATGGACTCGTCGGTTATTATCTCAATAAAAGGATCGTAGCCATATAGTTCAGCTTGAAAAAACTGAAAAGCTTCTATGTAATGGTCAGTCTTGTTTCTATAATCCTCTTTATATTTTAAGGAGTCTATTTGTTGTTTCGTATGAGTACCAGCACGAAGAAGCTCTTTCTTATATAGCTCAAACGAGCTACGGAGGTGTGCATTGAATACTTCTGTAAGTAAAATACTGTGCATAGCGATTACCTTGCGGTAGACTTCATTTCCTTCTTCATCAGAAGAAGTTGCAGAGTTCAATAGTCGCTTTGTGAAATCTATGTAAGGTTGCTGTCGATAGGAGAGCCTCCTACTATCTGGATCTGTATCTTTTGAGTTGTGAGGGATCTCATTTATGATGAATAGCCAAACATTGGCATCAAAAAAGAAAAGCCGGTTTCCCGGCTTTTCTTTTTCTATGTCTCGAAAGTTGAGTGCCATTATGCGCAGGTCTCCTGTAACAGGACAGAGTTGTGCATTGAACGCAGCTCTGTATCCAAAGCCAATTTCTTAACCCGTTTGATCTGAGTCTCCATAGAGCTATTGGCAAGATCAGTGAACTCCACATGAGATGCACGCTCTTGCGCCTCTTCAGGAGAGCCGGCCTGGAGTATAAACTTTCCTAAAGCAGCGTTCAAGAAAGCCGTAGTGATATGGCTGATGCCTTTAAAAGAAACAACCACTGCTCCGAATTGATGATAAACTCGGGTCATTTCCTCAGAAAGCTTCCGCCCATCTCCGTCCATCACGGCGATTGACTTGCCGAGAATGTCTTTTGCGATGATGCGAGTGGCGTTCATAAGTAAAGATGTGTTGAAGGTTACAGTACTATGCAAGTAACGCATTTTGAATGAAAAACGTGCAAGCTGTGCTAAGTATATTAGCAAATTTTTACTAACCTGCTGTATCCAAGGGGTTATATTCTTTATACGAATAAACCTAACCACAGTTGAACAATACATTAACAATGGAGCCATTGAAGTGGCTTACAGTTTGAGCCTTGGTTCTGTTACTCCAGTAGGCATCACCTGTGATAATCTGCATTTCACCATCATTGCTATGACAGTAACTATGTAGCTGCTTTAAACCTAATCCTCCGGTAACATCGTTCGATTTGGTAGTATTAGTATCATGTAAAGCCCATGCAATAGCTTTGGATGATGTGTCAACTTGGCCTGATGTAAAGCTATGAATAGGAGCAAGATATCCAACACCTAAGTCAACCAAAGTAAAGTGCAGTTTGTGAAGTCTTGGAAAGAATTGACCGCATGCAAAAACAGGATGAGACGTTCTCGCGTGAGTATCAATGTTAGCAAAAAGCTCCAAGAAATGTATAAGCAACTTGTCTTTCCGTGGTCGGCTCAAAGAAAGCTGCGGATGGGATAGCAACTTGTTTTTTAAATAATCAAAAAACTTCTCGTCGTCCTTTGTTGAGAATGTTTCTACTGGAACAGTAGTGCCCGCATTGTCAGGTAGTGAGCGAATAGATGATAAAAAACCATTTCTCAAGAGGATAGGAAACTTCTTGTTTACCAGTTCTATATCCACAACAAAATATAGACCAAGCTCCTGTTGTAGCCTATATAGTACCGCATCGAACAAAGCGCTCAGATTCGCATCAAACCAGCTTAAATGATTTAAATCAAGCTCTATATAGCAGTTTCTGTATTTGCGGCAGGCCTGTTCAAAAGCGATAATCTTATTATACCCGTTAGGGTTAGTGTTGATAGATCCGATAAGGGGAACTTGAACAGGTACTGAAACATCCATCCTTGAGGCCCAAGTATTAAAGAGGGCTACAAAGATATTACGTTGAGATCGAAGGAGAGCGAGAAGTTTGAAATTTGAATCAAGTGAGACGGTGCTTATGAAAAGAGACAACAAACAACCGCATGCTGTGCCCTATACTGTACCCCAATGCGTGAAAAAAGCCCTTTACATTTCGTAAAGGGCTTTTTAGTACCAGAGACGGGAATCGGACTTTTAGGTCGCATTTAGGCTAGTTAGCCTGTTGTCCTCAGGAGTTATTGATCTCAGCAACTTGCCTTGGCAATGCAGTAATGTGCTCAAGTAGCGCTACAACTTCATCAATCTAAACTCAAAATATAACACCCGTGCTTCTACGGTTAAGCTTGTATCATTTCACAAACGCCCGTGGCTGTTGCAGAACTCACCGCCCGTTCGAGCCAGCCAGGTTTCGCAGCGCTTTCGTGCGGTTACGCCGGTGGCGTTGCCTGCAGCGGAGCATGAACGGTGGTGCAGGTGGTAGCAGGGGTAGTACCCGGGCCATTCCCAACTGCAGCTTAGGTTGATGACGCAGGAGCTTTTTCAGATTATAGGCCACTGCCGCCAGCAGCATACACTTGTGCGCGCCGGCTTGCCCGCGTACGTTGATGCGGCGCAAGCCATAGTGGTGCAGCAAGTTGCCGAATACGGGTTCGATGGTGCGTTGTCGCACACGGCGCATGTGCTGCCCTTGGCGGCTGCGCTGCCGATGCCAGGCCCGATGATAGGCCGCGTCAAAAGCGGAGCGATTCAGTTGCTTATGGTCCGCGTAGGGGACGCAACTCGCCTTGAAGGGACAGTGCTGGCAATCCTGATAGAAGGCTCGATAATGTTTCATCCAGTTGCCATCAGCGGTAGAGCGGTACTTGCGAAAGGGCAGCGGCTTATCTGCTCGGCACCGATATTCATCGACGCGGGCGTGGTAAGTAAAGCCCTCCACGATCGGTTTGTAGGCGCCAAACACGGGTATCCACGGGGTAACACCACTATTTTCGAGCAGGGCATAGTTAAAGCCATTGGAGTAGCCCGTATCGGCAACCAAGTCCCGCAACTGCAAGTCATTGGCCGTTAGACGTTGCTGCAGGTGCTGCACAATCCGAGGTAAGTGCAGGCTGTCGCGACTGTCCGCTAAGTTCGCTTGCACATGGCTGATGACCCCCTGGGCGGTATCCACGACTAGGCTGCACAGGTAGTTCAAAGCGCGCGCTTTGCCGGGCTTGATGGAGATGCGGGCTTCCGGATCGGTAGGGCTATAGTGCGTTTTGTTGCTCAGCAAGCGCGCTTGGGGACGGGTAGCGCCCAAGGAACCGGGCTCCTGTTGTCGCTTGGCTTGGCGCGCCGCCTCATAGCGGAGTTGATGGGCTGGCGCGGAACGAATCGAGGCCGGGTGTGGCGTGGCCGGTGTTTTCGGGGTGCTCCCCACGATGGTTAAGGTCGGCCACACTGCTTGTACTGGCTGCTTTTCGCACAGGCTGTCGAGGGAGGCATTGGCTTTCACCAGGGCGGAGTCCACGGTCTGCGTGTCGCCGGCCACCAAGCCGTGTTGCACGCAGAGGCTAAAGACGCGGTCGAAGAGTTGCTCAAAAAGTGCCGCCGGGTAGAGTTGGCGGGTGCGGCTCACAGTGGAGTGCCAGGGCAGGGCTTCGTCGAGCTCGTAGCCCAGAAAGTAGAGCAGGTCCAGCCGCATCGCACAGTGCTCGAGCAGGCGGCGGTCGCTGGTGATGTTTTCCAAGTAGCCAATGAGCACCAGCTTGAAGAACACGACCGGGTCGAGCGAGGGCTGCCCGGTGTGGCTATACAGGCCTTGGGTGGCTTCATAGAGGAAGCCCAGGTCCAAGAGCGCGTCGAGTCGCCGGTAGAAGTTATGCGTGGGCACCCGCTCGGAGAGGCGGAAGTGCGTGACGAGCTGATCGGTGAACTGCTTCTTGCCTTGCATCTTCCCTCTACGCGAATGGCTTCCCGCTGACTAGCACTTCTGCAACAGCCACGCCCGTTCATGTAATGATACAAGCCCTAAGAAGAGTAGTTTTGCTCTGCCATGTTGTCACTCCTTGGTATCGCAAGTACCCATGCCGAACTACGTCGCCTATTACCGTGTGAGCACCGCCCGCCAAGGCCAGAGTGGGTTAGGGCTCGAAGCTCAACAGGCCGCGGTGCACTCATTCCTCGTGACCGGTGAGCGGATTGTGGGCGAGTACATCGAAGTGGAGAGCGGACGTAAGAGTACCCGTCCGCAGTTGCAAGCGGCTATGCAAGCCACCAACGAAACGGGGGCGGTGCTCCTCGTCGCTAAGTTGGATCGCTTAGCCCGCAATTTGGCTTTTCTCACCGCTTTAATGGAAAGTCGCGTTCGTTTCAAAGCTGTGGATATGCCCGCCGCCGACGAGTTTACCATTCACGTATTGGGTGCTGTGGCAGAGAAAGAAGCCAAGGCCATCTCGACTCGAACCTGCGATGCGCTCGCCGCTAAAAAAGCCCGGGGACATCAACTCGGCACGCCGGCCAATCTCACAGCAGAGGCTCGGATTAAAGGTCAGCAGCAACGGCAGGTGAATGCTAGAAAAAGCTTAGCGAATCGGCAAGCGGCAGAGCTAGCCTGCTTATACCGGGGTCAACAGTGGAATTACCGCCGCATTGCTACCCAACTCTCGGCATCTGGATATCGCACCCGCCGTGGCTGTCACTTTACCGCTGCTGGTGTTCGCCGCCTCATCCTTGAAGTTTCGGCATTGCTTGCAGAACAGGCGACCAAGCCATAACCCAAGTTATCCTGTATCACACAAGATGCGGCCAATACTAGTCTACTTTTGCTGCAAAATCAAACAATTAATTAATTGAATATGAGTAGCACCGAAATCATGGCTAGCAATGCATTCGACAAAGCCAGAGTAGGTCTTTGGACGAGCTTACAAAAGCACCTATTAATTGTATATGAGGCCGAGCAGGTATTTCTAAAAGCAACAGCATTTGCGGATTTTTTCCCTTTCACTGCTTCACTAGTAGAAGAGGACCAGTTGCAGGAGTACTGGAAGTGTAGGAACAAGCTACGAGATCTCTACAGTGATGAAACAGCTCAGCTTGATACACTAGTCAAGGCTATTCGCACGAAGAGTTATTCTGAGGAAGGGAAAAAACAGCTGTATCTGTTAATTCTTGGCTATATGGACATCGTTAGCATTGTGTTTGAGCTGCTAAGCACACGTGTTCCTACAAAGCTTGCAACTGAGGAAGAACTCGCAGAAACTAACGTTAAATTTGACCGCGTAAGGCGCTTCGCTCGGCTTAATATCAAAGGGATTATAAATCTTCTTGCGCCACCCATACCATAGGGCTGAGGCGTTATCTTTCATACTAAGCTGACAAGCTTGTATGCTTCATGAGAAGTGAACTTCCCACTAATTACCTGTAAGAGGGCTTATAACGCTGTATCTCAAATTGGAACATCATATAGCTCTAAATTTAGTGAGTACGTCGGCCTAGCGGAATAGAGAGAAAGTATTCGCACTGAGCATATGATTTTTTCGCACCAGAAGCAAGTGACACTGCATCAAGTAACAACATTCCGCGTTTCCATGATACAGGGTACAATTTTCCACGCCCTCTGGAGTGCTGACGAGCTTCGCTACTGAGGATGTTTAACAGAGTCTGTTGTTCAGCAAGGGTCAATTGGTGCATATCGGCAAAGCGCGCCAACACACAAGTGCCATGTTGGCCCGAGTAAATAAGATAAAAGTACCCGGCTCCATAAGTAATTTCAGTGATTGCGAAGCGGAGTAAGTGTCGGCTGTATATAGTCCCTAATAGAGGCAAGTGACCGCCGTAAAGACAAATGCACCAGCCTTCTCCATAGAGTGCGTTAGGGTTATTAATACTTAAGCGGCGTACGTGACGACCATGCTGCTCAAATTGTTTTTCGAGCCGTGTAAAGACTATAGTAACTAGTGATTGATTAATTTCATAGTTAGAAACATCCTCCCATGGCAATGGGGTCTGAGCCTCTAAATAATGAGGAGCATGGTCGGTTGCTTTAACAGCCCAAGGAAATCCACGCGTAACATGGGGGGCGAACGACCCAGCTGTAAGTAACCGTGTGCGAAAGCCCGAACTAACATAGTTTTCTTTAACTGCACAAGGACCTAGATCTGCTAAAACGTCGGTATATTGGTGCTCCGCTAATTCAATCATTCCTGGCTTTAAACATAGAAGCAGCAAGGGGTGGTAGAGTACATGACGAAAGTTGAAGAAATGCGGTTTTGGCTGTAATACGCTTGCCCAAAATGCAGGGCGTCCCGCCCAAGTAAATGAAAATCCTTGCGCACGGAAGTATGCATTACGATCCAGGCGCAGATCAGTATGGAACAAGGCTGTAGACTGTCCTTGCATCCATTGTCGCGCTAACTCTGCATGTGTTCGGTATATTATAGTACGATAAGCCCGATCAGAGAGTAAAGCAGCTATGACCTGTGCCTCAGTGGAGGATATTGATTGAGCGGCTACACACAAATGTGCACCGTAACCGTTGTTAGCAGAAGGATGAGCAACCAACTTCCCCAACCACGCTGCAGGTAAGCGAGAAAAGTAGAAGTCTATTAACCGAGAACCTGCACAGTAATAAAGGATACGAAGTAGTTCAAAACATGGTGTTATCCATTGAACGCCAGACCATTCCCAAATAGCTAACCACATAGAGGAGCGTCCTGCGACGTGGATGACATCCTCTAGTTCATTGTTGGCGAAAGCCTCGGAGGCTAGTACTAAGCGTGGAGATACACAGCCTAGCTTCATTAAGCATTGATCAGGAAAATAGAAATCGAACTCAGGTGCTCGATGGCCTGTCGGAGTCCATGCAGAACCTGCTTGTAGGACAGAAGCACATTGCATATCTACATACGGCTGAAGTACCGAAGCAGGTACATAATGCTTAAGTGTTGTATTATGACGCGCTTGTAAATAGAGTTGCACTTCATAGCGGGCAGGATCTTGTGCATTTCTTCTGACTCCACCTACAGACAATAAACTATATACCTCACCCGGAGGTAAAGCAGGCAATGCAATACCTAAGCTGGAAGTATCAGAAAGGCAGGGTCGACGTTTCAACCTACTTGTTAGTTGAAATCATGATCAGCGTAGTATAGCTGGCTCCTTACTTTGTTCGCATCAATTAATGTATTTTTTCGCACTGAATGATGAATTTTCGCATCATTTAACGAATCTGACAACCACCCACCAGTGCCACGTCCGAAATCGTGTGGTGCGGCGAACGAAAAGGTCTCGTGCTCAGCAACGAAGCGTTAGTACCTAGCTTGCCGGCTACCGAATGGATCTTAGTTGTCTCTAACGCCTCCAGCATATTCAACGCTGGTAAGATGCTCGGCAAACGCTTCGCTAGCATCGTTTTACCTGCACCCGGAGGGCCGATCATAATGACATTGTGCCCACCAGCAGCGGCTATTTCCAAGGCTCGCTTGATGTTTTCCTGGCCCTGCACATCGGCAAAGTCAGCTGCGTATTGGTTGGCAGCGTGCTGAAATATATCGCGCGTATCAACTTGCAACGGTTTGATTTCTAGCCGACCTTCAAAAAAGTCAATGGCCTCCTGCATCGTCTCGACGGGAATCACGTCGAGGTTGTTGACGATGGCTGCTTCCTGAGCGTTTTCCTTCGGGAGAATAAAACCTTTGAAACCCTCTTTGCGAGCCTGAATAGCAATAGGCAACACCCCCCGGATAGGTCGCAGCGCTCCGTCGAGGGCTAGCTCACCCATGATGATGTAATCACCAAGCTGCTCGGTTGTAAGCTGTTGGGAGGCGTGCAGAATACCTAGGGCAATGGGCAGATCATAGGCCGAGCCTTCCTTCCGAATGTCAGCCGGTGCCATGTTCACAACCACCTTAGTACGCGGCATGCGGTAGCCCCGAAACTTCAGCGCGGCTTCTATACGCTGCTGACTTTCTTTGATGGCACTATCGGCCAGCCCAACTACATAGAATAAAGTGCCTTGTGATACAACAACTTCAATGGTAATGGTAGTAGCGTTGACACCTTGCACGGCTGAGCCGTAGGTCTTGGTAAGCATAAATATGAACTGCTAGAAACGGGCGAGACAGGAACGCAGAAAAGCATGAAAAATCGTGCCCATCGCAACGCAGCAGTGTAAGCAGTGCAAAACCGCGCTGCTATATGCGAGCTAGGATCATTGAGCAGGCACTACCAGCTGCTCAATGAGCATAATCAAGATGTGGATGACTTTGATATGCACTTCCTGAATACGGTCGGCAAAGCCCGTGTGCGGCGCCCGGATTTCTACATCACTTATTGCGGCTAGCTTGCCACCATCTTTGCCCGTAAGGCTTACCACGCTCATGCCTTGCTTATGAGCTGCTTCGGCTGCTAAAAGCACGTTGGGCGAGTTGCCACTAGTGCTGATGGCCAGCAGCACATCGCCAGGACGGCCCAGGGCTTCTACATAGCGGCTGAAGACACGGTCGTAACCATAGTCATTTGCTACGCAGCTCATGTGGGAAGCTTCGGTAAGCGCTATTGCGGCTAAGGCTGGCCGGTCGCCACGATAGCGGCCACTGAGTTCTTCGGCGAAGTGTTGCGCATCACATAAGGAGCCGCCGTTGCCGCAACTGAGCAGCTTCCCGTGGCTTTGTAAGCTAGCTGCCATCAAGCGCGCAGCTTGCTCAATACGGCTTAAGTTGTGCGAGTCAGAAAGGAAACGGTCGAGTAAGTCGCGGGCCTCGGTTAGCTCAGCCCGAACAAGGTCGGTTAGGAGAGGGGTCACAAAGAAAAGATTACAACGACGAGCGAGTGTCGCGGCCCGGCGCTGGGGGGATGATGATATTCGGCTTTTCGATAGGGGCGTTGGCTAAGCCTGGGTCAGATTGCGGGAATATAGGCGAATGCGCCGTCGGCTCCGTGGCGGGCGGTGTCGTAACAGACCGACGCTGCAAATCCCGGTCACGCTGCTCCATCTGATGATCATAGAGCTTGGCCTTCAACTCATTGATCTTGTTTTCGTGTCGCGTAATATCACGCTGCAAGGCTAACGAATTTATGTTTTCCACAAGCAGCTCCAGTCCTAGTAAAACTAGGCCGATGATAAACAGCGTATTGTAGAAAGTTGCCAGATGGTAAGCACTATCGGGGTTGCCGATGGTTGAGGTGGTATTAAGACCAAGGGCTGACGCAAAGGTATCGCGCGTGGCGGGGCTGAACACAAACAGCAGCGCCAACAGCAGATACACCATGGCAACGATGTTGATAATGCGTTTGAGAGCAAGCATAAGAGTAGAGGCTAAATGGAACGGCAATCATGCCTAATACGCAAATAACGGCTTAATAGATGAGAAGTAAGCTCAACGTTAAACCAAGGCAGCATTGCTTTGTAACTGATTCAGACGCTGATACAAGCCGCCCGGGCGCCGCAACAACTCTTCATGCGTGCCACGCTCTACGATACAGCCGTGTTGCAGAACTACTATCTCATCAGCGTGCTGTACCGTGCTCAGCCGGTGCGCAATAACCAAAGAGGTACGGCTTTTCATGAGGCGGGTGAGAGCCTCCTGCACAAGCTTCTCCGACTCGGTATCAAGGGCCGAAGTAGCTTCGTCAAGAATCAGAATAGGCGGATTGCGCAGAATGGCGCGAGCAATGCTCAGGCGTTGGCGCTGACCACCCGAAAGCCGGGACCCTCGGTCGCCAATAAGGGTGTGGTAACCCTCTGGCGTGGCCGTGATGAAGTCGTGCGCATTGGCGATTTTGGCCGCCTCAATCACTTCGGCCTCGGTGGCTTCGGTGTTGAAGCGAATGTTGTTAAATATGGTGTCGTTGAACAGAATGCTTTCCTGCGTCACAATGCCCATCTGGTCGCGCACGGAGTGCAGGGTGCACTCGCGAATGTCGTGGCCGTCGATAAGGATTTTACCGCCTGTTGGGTCGTAGAAACGGGGCAATAGGTCTGCTAGGGTCGATTTGCCTCCCCCAGATGGCCCCACCAACGCTACTGTTTTGCCTTTGGGAATAATCAGGTTGATATCCTTCAAAACCGGCTGCTCACCATAAGCGAACTGGAGGTTACGTAGCTCGATTTCTTTTTGGAAGGGGGGAAGCACTTGCGCATTAGGCAGATCACGCACCGTAGACTCCGCATCAATGATGTGCAGAACCCGCTCGCCCGCTACCAAGCCGCGCTGAATATTGCCGAACGATGATGACAGCGCCTTGGCCGGCGTGAGCACCTGAGAAAACAAAATCACATACCCGATAAACGTTTCCCCATCCAGACTCGACTGTCCGCCCAAGATTAGCGTGCCGCCGAAGTAGAGCAAGCCCGCCACCACCGACACCCCCGCAAATTCCGAAAATGGTGAAGCTAGGTCCCGTGTGTTATCAATAGCGCGCGAAGTGCGGGCATACTGGTCGTTCTGGCTCTCAAATTTGCCTTTGATGTACTCTTGTGCATTGAACGCTTTGATGACCCGAATACCCCCCAGCGTCTCGTCAATTACAGAAAGCATGGTACCTAGGGTGCTTTGGCTTTGTTTCGCTTGGGTACGCAGACGCTTAGCCACGCTTGCGATGATACCACCCGAAATCGGGAGCAGAATCAAGGTAAACAGCGTCAGGGGCAACGAAATGTGGAATAGCACCGCGAAATAGGCAACAATCGTCAGCGGCTCCTTAATAACGGCGGTCATGGTATTAACCACCGATGTTTCTACTTCCTGCACATCAGACGTGAAGCGCGACATCAAGTCGCCCTTGCGCTCTGCGCCAAAGAAGCCTAGCTGCAACCCAATGATGCGATAGTACAGATCTCGACGAAGATTGCGAATAACGCGGGCACGCACCTTTGCTAGCAGACGCAAGCTCAGATAGCGGAACACATTACTAAGTAGGACCGAACTCACGACTACCATGCACACAAAAGCGAGTGCACCTAGCTTGCCCCGGTCGGCTAGCACATCAGCAAAGAAATAGTTGAATGTATCGGTCACCCATTGGATAGTGGGCCGAAAGGACGGCAGGGTCGCCGGCGCTTGCAGGTGAACCTTATCTGTTTTATCGAACAGCACCTTCAGCAGCGGAATCACGAGTGTGAAATTGGCAATGCTGAAAAGGATGGTCAGTACCGTATAAGCTAGGTACTGAGGCAGAAAAATAGCCCAAGGCCGGGCGTATTGCAGAATGCGAAGGTACGTCTTCATGGAACTGCAAAGGTAACGCATTCACTTGGCTCGGCTCAGTAGCGCAAGGCGCAGCATGTTTTGCTGATACTATAAGAAAGTGAAGGTGCAACCTACAGCAGGCGAATGCTTACTTTAGCATAGCTATATGGCAACGTTCCCGATAACGTTTGCACAAATAAGTATCGCACCTTACCGCATAAAATCCTAGCTAATCCTGTAACATTAACAAAGTTTGGCCTTTCTGTTGGCGCCTGAATTTAGTAGTAACTAGCAGCTCGTATAATGCGAGCTATTCATTTGACATCATCACTTCAATATACCCCGCACTTGAAAGCACTATTCTCTACTGCTCTGCTAGCCATGGGCAGCTGGCTGATGCATTTCGATGCTACGGCGGCCCCCAACCCACCCTTGCCGCCGGTGAAAACCCCAGAATTTCGCAAAGACACCGTTAACATTACCAAGTTTGGGGCAGTACCCGATGGCTTGACCAAGTCGACGGCTATTCAGCAAGCTATTGATGCCTGTAGCAAAGCAGGCGGGGGCATCGTGCTGGTGCCCCGCGGCCATTGGCTGACGGCTGGCATCGAGATGCGCAACAATGTGAACCTGCATCTAGCAAAAGGATCCTTAGTACAGTTCAGCGATAATCACGCTGATTATCATCTTATCAGAACCAACTGGGAAGGTGTAGATGCCGTGCGTAATCAAGCCTTGATCTATGGCGAAAACCTAGAGAACATTGCCGTTACGGGAGAAGGCGTTTTCGATGGCGCCGGTGATACGTGGCGCGCAGTTAAAAAGAACAAACTGACGGAAACGCAGTGGAAGCGCCTAACCGCTTCGGGTGGCGTGGTGAACGAAAAGAAGGACACTTGGTATCCATCCGAACAGTCACTGAAAGGCTCAACTATCCCGGAAGCATTCTACATCAGACCGGGCAAACAAACCACGAAAGACTTCGAAGACATCAAAGACTTTCTGCGGCCCGATATGATTGTGCTAGCTCGATGCAAGCGCATTCTGTTGGAAGGCGTGACGTTTCAGAATTCCCCTGCTTGGACCATTCACCCCTTGATGAGCGAAGACATTACCGTGCGTAATGTATATGCCTTCAATCCGGAATACGGCCAGAACACCGACGGCATTGACCTAGAGTCGTGCAAAAACGGCATCCTAGAAGGCAGCACGTTCGACGTCGGCGACGATGGCATTTGTATTAAGTCGGGTCGTGATGAGCAGGGGCGCAAACGGGGAATGCCTACGGAGAACTTCATCATCCGAAACTGCACAGTGTATCATGCCCACGGCGGTTTCGTTATTGGCTCCGAGATGTCGGGTGGTGCACGTAATCTATACGTGTCGAACCTCACCTTCATGGGTACCGATGTGGGCCTGCGCTTCAAGGCGGCGCGTGGCCGGGGCGGGGTAGTCGAAAACATCTTCATCGACAACGTTGACATGAAGAACATCGTCGGCCAGGCCATCATTTTTGACCTGTATTATATGGCCAAAGATCCTGTGCCTCTCGCTGGCGAATCAACGGCGCCTCCTATCATTAAAGCGGAGCCCTTGAACGAAGGAACCCCAACTTTCCGTCATATTGAGATTAAGAACGTGACGTGCAACGGCGCCGAAACGGCCATCATGCTACGCGGCTTGCCTGAAATGCCAGTGAAGGATATCAGCATCGAAAATGCCGTGCTACAAAGCACCAAGCCCATGTTGTGCATTGAGGCCGAGAATATTCGTTTGAAGAATGTGACTCTGCTTTCGAAAGAAACAAAGCCAGTCCTGGAAATTCAGAATAGCCAAAACATCAGCTTCGACAATCTGAAGTATGCGCCGGGTGCTGATCTGCTCATGCGCATCACCGGCGACCGTACCAAGAACATCAAACTCACCAACACGGACACCAAAGCCGCTAAGAAAGATGTGGAGCTAGGTGACAAGGTGTCGAAGAAAGTGGTGCTGGTTACAAAAAATTAAACTTCTTGTTCTGTCAATTTCAGTCTGGGTAGGTGCCGCGGCTATTAGCTGTCGGCATTTACTCAGACTGAAGCTATAGTATAGCATTACTACTTTTCTCCCATGAAAAAGAGTTTCCGTCTGCTAGCTGGCTTAGCGCTGCTAGGCTTAGGGCAAAATGCGCTGGCGCAAACCAGCGGCCCTGCCCAAACGATGTCGCAGCGTATGGCTGATGCCTTTATCAGCTGGCATCCTGATTCTATCCTGATCGGCAGCCGCAAAACGGCGCGTTGGGACTATGAGCAAGGGCTGATGTTGAAGGCGGTGGAGCGTGTCTGGCAACGCACCGGCGACGCCAAGTACTACACATACATCGTAAAGGACATCGATCAGTTTGTGCAGCCCAACGGGGTTATTCGCACCTATAAGCTAGACGATTACAACCTTGATAATTTGACCACCGGTCATGCCTTGCTGACCCTAGCTCAAGTATCACAAGGAAGCCAAGCCGCACAAGAAAAGTACAAGCAAGCTGCCCAAACGCTGCGCAAACAGCTTGATGGACAGCCCCGCACCAAAGAAGGTGGCTTCTGGCACAAGAAAGTCTACCCTAATCAAATGTGGTTAGACGGCTTGTACATGGCGGAGCCTTTTTACGCTGAGTACAGCAAGGTATTCAACCAGCCAGCAGGTTTCGACGATGTAGCCAAGCAGTTCGCGCTCATTGAGAAGCACTTGGTTGACTCTAAAACGGGCTTGCTCTACCATGGCTACGATGAGAGCAAAGAGCAGAAGTGGGCTAACAAACAAACCGGCCAGTCGCCAAACTTTTGGGACCGAGGTATGGGCTGGTACGCCATGGCCTTGGTGGATGTGCTCGATTATTTCCCTGCTAATCATCCGCAACGTGCGCAACTCATCAAAGATGTGCAGCGCCTAGCTCCAGTGTTAGCAAAATATCAGGACCCGAAAACCGGCACCTGGTCACTGGTGGTAGATCAAGGTTCGCGCAAGGGCAACTACGCGGAGGCTTCGGGCTCAAGCATGTTTGTATACATGCTTGCCAAAGGCGTACGGATGGGCTACCTCGATCGGAAGTATGCTGCCGTAGCACAGAAAGGCTACGATGGTTTGCTTAAAACCTTTGTAGCAACGGAGAACAACGCCCTAGCTTTCAACGGCACGGTGAGTGTGGGTGGCCTAGGAGGCAACCCGTACCGCGACGGCAGCTACGAGTATTACTTAAGCGAACCATTGCGCAAAAACGATCTTAAGGGAGTTGGACCATTCATCCTGGCTAGCATTGAGATGGAAATTGCCAAGGAGAACAGCATCGGTCAAAACAAGACGGTTGGCCTCGACTACTACTTCAATCACGAGTTCCGCAAGAATAGCATCACGGGCGAGCAGGAGCAGTGGCATTACACCTGGGAAGATCGGACGCACGGCGGTTTCTGGTTGCTCGGTAATCAGTTTCGGGAGCTAGGTGCCAAGACGGTTTCGATTCCCACTGCACCAACTGCCGCCTCGCTAAAAGGCATCGACGTGTACATTATTGTCGATCCAGATTCGAAAAAGGAAACACCTAAACCTAACTTCGTTCAAGCAAACGACATCAAAGCCATTTCAGACTGGGTGAAGGCCGGCGGCACGCTTGTAATGATGGCTAACGATACCTCTAACTGCGAAATCCCGCACTTCAATGAGCTAGCCAAAGCATTCGGTATGAGTTTCATTCCGAAGAGCCTGAACATGGTGAAAGGAGACCAATTCGAACAAGGACGCGTAGACATACCCGCGGGCAATGCTGTCTTCAAACATACCAAAGCGGCCTACATCAAGGAGCTAGCTCCCATTGGGTTACAGGGAAACACTGGCAAGGCATTGGTATCGAAGGGCAGCGACGTTATTATGGCCACTGCTAAAGTGGGGAAGGGAACTGTGTTTGTAGTTGGTGACCCATGGTTGTACAACGAATACACGGATGGCCGTAAGATTCCAGCAGTGTACGAAAACTTCAATGCTGGCAAAGACCTAGCTACCTGGGCGCTGCAGCAGAAAGCAGCTATTAAATAGCCTGGTATACGTCGAGTACCTACAACAAGGCCTCCTCTTGCTTAAGCAAGAGGAGGCCTTGTTGTAGGTAGAGTACCGTGCTACCTAGCTTTGGTTTAGATAGGATAGTGAATTTAACTCTCCCATTTGTCTCGTTGATTCCCGAATAACAAGTTCTGTCGGAAGCTTTACTGTATTAATAGGAGCAGCTTTCTGCTTACGTTCGATCAGATCAATTAACCGTTCAGCGGCTACCTGCCCAATTTCTTGTGCCGGCTGCACGACGGTACTCAACGAAGGATATAGGAGGTCAGCCACGTTCAGATTAGTAAACCCGATAAGTGAGACATCTTGCGGAATAGCTACATGTCGCTGACGTAGGGCGGTAAGGCAACCTACCGCCAGCCGGTCGCTAGCCGTAAAAAACGCGTCTGGGGTAGGGGTTAAGGCCATTAGCTCATCCACCATCGGTCCTACTTCATTCGGTCCGAAGGTGCCATAGCGCACAAGCTGCTCGTCGAAAGGTAAGCCGTAGCGCTCCAGAGCGGCTTGGTATCCTGCTAGGCGTTCCTTTGTGATGGAAAGCCATGGCGGGATGGTCAGGTGCGCAATGCGTTTGCGGCCGCTCTTAATAAGATGCTCTGTTGCGGCGAAGGCGCCAGCAAAATTGTCGGCAACTACTTGGGTAGCATCTAACTCTGGTGATACTCGGTCAAATAGTACGATTGGCAAGCCCCTCTGCTGTACCTCTTTTAAGTGGTCTATTTTGGCAGACTCGCTGGAAAGCGAAATGAGCAGCCCATCGACCTTACGATCCATCGACTGCTCGACATTCGCTACTTCACGTTCATACGATTCGTGGCTCTGGAAAATGATGACATGGTAGCCACGATTGTAGGCGATGGCTTCAATGCCGTTGATAGCTTGAGCAAAAAAGAAGTTGGCGATCTGCGGAACAATAACCGCAATAGCACGACTCGAGCTACCCTTCAAGCTAAGGGCGATAGGATTAGGCCGGTAGTTGAACCGCTCAGCACACTCCATGACCAAACGCTTCGTCTCCGGGTTAATTTCATAGCTGCCCCGTAACGCCCGCGAAACGGTTGATGTCGAGATATTCAGCTCCCGGGCAATATCTTTTATAGTGAAGTTACTCAACTGGCGGAAGGTAGGAGGCTAGGCAGAATACAATAATCCGGACGTGCAAAAGTGAAGGGTACTTTGCTCTGTCAAAGGAAGGAGGCCCTAAATTCAGCTTTTTTCTGCAATAAGTTTTTAACGTGACCTTTCGTGGCAACGTTCCCGATAACGTTTGCACGAATAAAAACAGTAATATTCTTCCTTTTTTCTTTTTGGGAGACTAATCTTATTGACCAAAAACTTTCCTCACAGTTGTTGGCACGTTGCTTGAACCTTTCGAAAGGTCTATAAAGCAGTTCGGCTTGTAAGCAACTTTGTCTAACGTTCAAAAACTTCAGTTTATCTATTTTCCGCTATTCGATTCAGCTGATTCAGCTAACGTTTTAGCTAAGACTACTTCCGAAACTGCCCCGTGCTGCTGATTGTCAACTCTACGTCCTGGAACACTAGATTCCTACTTACCAAAGGTGGACGTTTTGCTTAGCTAATATCAGTTAACTAAAGCTGTCCTTGACCATCTGGCGGCCAGCCATTCGACGCGAATCAATTCCAACCTAGTCCCATACCCTTCTCTTATTTTATGAAAAAACATTTATTGCTAATGCTCTTGCTGCTGCATGTTGCACTGCTTGCTTCAGCACAACAGCGGGCCATCCAGGGAATTGTCCGATCAACGGAGAAAAATGAGGTGCTACCAGGCGTTACGGTTGTAGTAAAAGGAACAACTATCGGTGCTACTACGAACTCGGAAGGTATGTTCACCATGACCATCCCCGAAGGAGATGCCACTTTGCGCTTTAGCTATATTGGTTTCGTGTCTAAAGATGTTCCAATTGGAAATAAGACGAAAATCGATGTTCAACTGTCGCCTGATTCCAAGGCTCTTGATGACGTAGTTGTAATTGGTTATCAGCCAGTTCAGCGACGTGATGTAACTGGTTCCGTATCATCAGTTAGCGCACAGCAAATCAAAGACGTTCCGGTTAACTCAGCTGCGGAAGCGCTGAATGGTCGTTTGGCTGGTGTGCAAGTAACTGCCTCCGAGGGACAACCTGGCTCTGATATTCGGGTTCGGGTACGGGGCGGTGGCTCTATCACGCAGGATAACTCCCCTCTCTACGTTGTGGATGGGGTGCAAGTGGAGAATGCCTTGTCTGTACTGTCTCCTCAAGATATTCAGTCAGTAGACGTACTTAAGGATGCATCGGCTACAGCTATTTACGGTGCTCGTGGTGCTAATGGTGTGGTAATTATTACGACCAAAAATGGCCGTGAAGGCAAGACTGTTGTGAGTTACAATGGCTTTGCGGGCTTCCGTCACATCACCAAAACGATTGACGTATTAAAAACGTCAGACTACTTGGACTATGCTTATGAACGCTCAGCTATTGCAGGAGCTGATGCACTAAATTCGTTTAAGAGCCGCTTTGGTACTCGCAACTATACCAGCGATACACTAGGTCTCCAAAGAACAGCACCTTTCATTGACTGGCAAGACAAAGTATTTGGCCGTGATGCTTTCCAGCAAACACACAACTTGTCTATCTCAGGTGGTGGAAAAGGTACCACCTATTCCTTGAGTCTGACCCATAATGATGAAGATGGCATTCAGATTCAATCGGGCTTCACGCGTAATCTGGTAAACTTCCGGTTCGACAGCAAAGCGAGTGATAAGTTTCGCTATGGGTTCAATACTCGCTTCTTAGACCAATCAATTACAGGTTCAGGCACTTCTACCCAAGGCACCAGCTCTACTACAAATACTCGTCTACGAAACACGATTGTTTACCTGCCGTTTGCTTCGTTGCTCCCTGGCTCAGTAGATCCTAATAACCTAAACGTAGATGATGAGTTCTTTGCGGCTTCTGGTTCGTTGTCGAACCCCGTTTTGACTATTCAAAACGAATACCGTAAAGACAAGCGTCGGCTTTTTAACTTGAGCGCCAACGCCAGTTACAACTTCACGAAAGACCTAGTATTCCGCTCGACGGTTGGTTTTGATAACACGAACAACCGCACAGATACTTTCAACGGTCAGTACTCGCCTACGATCCGAGGTGGTAACTATTCTGGCTTGCCTTTCCTAGGTATTGCGACGAGCCAGCAAGTAACCTTCAACAATTCTAACGTCCTGACTTACTCCTTTAAGAAGGGCAAACACTCTGTGGATGCGTTGCTAGGTCACGAAATCTATCAGCAGCGTACGACGGCTCTAAATGTACAGAGCTACTATTTGCCGCTGCAGATTACAGCAGATCGGGCATTCGATAACATCAACCAGCGTGACCCTAATGCTCCTGCGACCCAGCAGCCTGCTCCTACTACCAGCGTTCCTTCTGATTACCGTTTGCTGTCAGGCTTTGCTCGAGCTACTTATTCTTACGAAGACAAGTACCTGTTCACTGGTACAGTCCGCGGCGACGGTTCGTCTAAGTTCAAGGGCAGCAACAAAGTAGGTTACTTCCCAGCAGGCTCGTTTGCTTGGCGCATTTCGCAAGAGGATTTCATGAAGTCGATCAGCAACACTGTATCGGATATGAAACTGCGTTTGAGCTATGGCTTGGCCGGTAATAACCGTATTGGCGACTTCCTGTATGATCCTCTCTTCACAACTGGTGGCAACATTCAGTATGCTGTAAACCATACTATCGTTCCTGGTTCGGCGGCTCTGACATTAGCTAACCCAAATTTGAAATGGGAAACGACAGTATCGCGTAACCTAGGTTTGGATATTAGCTTGTTCAACAACCGGGTTCAGTTCACTGCTGATGCTTACTACAATAAGACCCGTGACTTGCTACTGAACCTAGCTATTCCATCTACTTCGGGGTATGCGACTCAGTTGGTTAACATTGGCTCTACTTCGAACAAAGGCTTAGAGCTACAAGCTAGTGGTACGATCATCCAAGGCAAGGATTTCACTTGGACATCTAACGCAAACATCTCGTTCAACCGCAATAAGGTAGAAAGCCTGGGGCCCTTGAGAGAATTGCCACTACAGTACTCTGGTTGGGCTAGTACTGCTATTGCCGCTGACTATTATGTTGCAGTTGGTAGACCAGTAGGTCTGATGTACGGTTATGTAACCGATGGTTGGTATACGGCTGATGACTTTGAAGGCTATGATAGCAGCAAGGCTAGATGGGTGCTAAAAACAGGTGTTGCTAGCGACAAAGGTGTAACAGGCTACAGCAGCACAGAAGTTAATCCAGGCACTATTAAGTTGAAAGATGTAAATGGTGACGGTACCGTAAACGAACAAGACCGTACCGTTATCGGCAATGCTAATCCTAAGTTCTCGGGTGGTCTAAATCAACAATTCAACTACAAGAACTTCGATGCTAGCGTCTTCTTGAACTTCGTGTATGGCAATGATGTCTACAACGCTAACAAAATTGAATTGACATCTTTCCTCGCTAACTCTCAGCTTAGCAACGGCCTAGCTATCATGAAAGATCGGTACCGCACGATTGACGAAAACGGCGCCATCATCACGGACCTAGAGACGTCACGTCGCTTGAACCAAAATGCTAAAATCTGGTCGCCAGCTCGCCAGCTTTTCCCCCACTCTTGGGCAATTGAGGATGGTTCATTCTTACGTGTGAACAACGTTACGGTGGGTTACACTGTGCCGAAAACCATCACCCAGCGCATCAAGCTCTCCCAGGCTCGTTTCTACGTGACGCTGAACAACCTTTATACATTTACAAAATATAGTGGCTTTGACCCTGAGGTTAATACCCGCCGCGGCACGCCTCTTACCCCTGGCGTTGACTATGCTGCTTATCCCCGCAGCAAAGCTTATCTGTTCGGTATGAACCTATCCTTTTAATTACTGAAGCTGCTTTACGATGAAACGCATATTTCGCCCAACTCTTGTTGCCGCAGCTATCGCCTGCTCACTAGGTGTCAGCTCGTGCAAAGATTATTTAGAAGTCAACCCGACCGCTGTTGATACGCCTGAAACCATATTCAGTAACGTAAGCGGTGCTACAAGCGCAATAATTGGCGCTTACGACCCTTTGTCAGGTGATGCTGGCTACGGCAACCGTCTTAGCTCTTATTATCCCTTCGACTCTGATGAGATGCAAAGCAGCTCAGGGGGAGATGATGCCGGTTCAGGTCGTCGGGGTATTGCCCGCTATACGTCCGTTACCACCAACGCGGAAGTACTCAATCCTTGGAACCAACTGTATCAAGGCATTGAACGAGCCAATCTCTGTATCAAATATGTTCCAGAGATGACGCAGTACAATAGTGGTACTGATATGGTAACTGTCAGACGCATTCATGGAGAAGCACTGACCCTGCGGGCTCAGTACTACTTCGAACTAGTGCGTAACTGGGGTGATGTGCCAGAGCCACGTACTCCTTCTGTAACAGGCCAAGACTTCAACTTACCCCGAACCGACCGTGACGTAATTTTTGATCACCTGCTGGATGATTTAGCTTTGGCTGAGACGCTAGTGCCTTGGCGCTCGGAGGTTGCCAGTGACGAGCGTATCACAAAAGGTGCTGTTAAAGCCTTGCGGGCCCGCATTGCTATGTACCGTGGAGGCTACTCACTACGCCAAAATGGTCAGGTAAGCCGTCCTAGCAACTATAAGGACTTCTACGCCATCGCACGCAATGAGTGTTCTGATCTAATGGCTAACCGTGGTCAGCACACTCTCAATGCTAACTACGAAGAAACTTTCCGGAGCATCAATGAGCTGCGGGTAGAAGCTGCTCACGAAATCATATTCCAGGTAGGTATGGGTGGCGCTAGTGCAGCTTCAGATAGTAAGCTAGGGTATTACAACGGCCCACGTATCACGGCTTCACCGAAGTACGGCCAGTCAAGCGGTGCTGTAACAGTACTACCCACTTACTTCTATGCCTTCGATTCGCTGGATACACGCCGTGATGTAACAATTGCACCTTACACTATCGGCTCAACTGATAACCAAGCGCTTACTACCCTTATCAGTATGTACGACGGCAAGTTCCGTCGCGACTGGCGGTTGCCATTAGTTCCAGCAGTGTCAGTACAAAGCTTAAATTATAATTGGCCTCTCATTCGGTTTGCCGATGTGCTGCTAATGTTTGCAGAAGCGCAGAACGACCTAGCTGGCCCAACGGTAGCCTACAACGGAGTTACAGCTACTCAAGCGCTAATGGAAGTACGTGTGCGCGGATTTAAAGGAAACACGAAAGCTGCTGGTACACCGCCTACTGATCAAGCTGGGTTCTTCAATGCTATAGTCAACGAACGTTTCGTAGAATTTGGCGGTGAGGGTATCCGTAAGTACGACCTGATCCGCTGGAATCTACTCGGAACAAAGCTAGCAGAGACAAAAGCTACTCTACGCGCTTGGATAGCCGATCAGACAGCGTCTAGTCCCTACGCTAAGATTCCATTGGTAATGTACTACACTGTTGTGAACGGTCAGGTAAAATACTCTCGGTCGCTTTATCGTCCGGCTCCGGCTACTAAGCCAGCGGGTACCACCAACGTAAACTGGCGTTCGTCTATTACAGAAGCTAGAATCGCTGACATTGCCTCGGGTTATACGACCAACCGACAGTTGCTTCCGATCCCAGCATCAGCTATAACAACAAACCCGAACTTGGTACAAAACCCAGGATACTAATAATGGATAATAGCCAAAACCCGTTTTCAGAAGATTCTTCTCTATCATGGGAAAACGTGGGCGAAGGCGTGCGACGCAAGATCCTCGCCTATAACGCTGACCTGATGATGGTGAAAGTTGCCTTTGAAACAGGGAGTATTGGCGCTATTCATCAGCATGTGCATACGCAGATTACCTATGTGGAAAGCGGCGTGTTTGAAGCCTCTGTGGATGGACAGAAACGAGTACTTCGAGCAGGAGATACATTTCTCGCCCCATCTAACATCTGGCATGGGGTAGTTTGCCAAGAGGCAGGTGTTTTAGTAGATGTGTTCAATCCAATGCGCGAGGATTTTGTGTAATCCGCTGAGCTAGTAAATACAAACGCATGAAGCAGTTTTGGAAACTGTTATGCTTGATTTTGGGCCTGACCGCAGGAGTTTTTCCTGCGGCTCAGGCTCAACGCATTATTGTAGCTGCGGATGGTTCTGGAACGTTCCGGACTGTTCAGGAGGCAGTCAACAGCTTACCTGCGCAAGCCGCACAGCCACGGACTATCTTCATCAAGAATGGTACTTACCACGAAAAAGTATCCATTGATGGTAAGAACAACTTGATCCTTAAAGGTGAAAGTGAGAAGGGTGTTGTGCTGACCAATGCGCAAGCGCGTGATGCCTGGTACTGCGACCCTCAGTCACATGCCAATGATTGGGGGGTGGCAACGCTCAACATGCGTAACAGCCCTGATGTGACACTAGAAAACTTGACAGTCATCAATAGCTACGGCTTCGATACTAAAGGTGATGCTTTCATTGACTGCCCTACTGCCTCGGGTGGTAAGAAATCAATAAGCAAAACCGGACACCAAATGGCATTGCGAACAATGGCTGGTGCGATCCGGCTTATTGTTCGCCACTGTACGTTCCGTGCCCTAGGTGGTGATACGGTAAGCCCTTGGGATGTAGAAGCTGGCCTCTATTATTTTGTCGACTGCACGATGGAAGGTGGAGTCGATTTTTACTGTCCACGTGGCTGGGCTTACGCGGAGAACTGTCGCTTCATTTGCCATAACATGGAAGCGGCTATCTGGCATGATGGTTCCGGCAACAAAGACGAGAAGACAGTATTAAAAAACTGTACGTTTGAAGGCGACGATAACTTCAAGCTAGGTCGCTATCATCGGGAGTCTCAATTCTACTTAGTAGACTGCAAGTTTCCCAAAAACATGGCCGACGCTGACATCTACCAAGCAAAGTCGGGCCCTGGTACCCCGTTATGGGGACGACGCGTGTATTACTACAACTGCCACCGCAAAGGCGGCGATTACGCTTGGCATAAGAACAACTTGGAGAAAGCCATTGGCGCTCCCAGTCCGAAGCAGATTACGGCGAACTGGACATTCGGTGGACGGTGGAACGTTAACAAAAAGGCTGTAGCACTAGCTGCTCCTGCGCCTACAGCATTGGCCAAAGACTCGGCCGCTGAGCGAATGTTGGTATTCCAACGCAGTGTGGGTGGCTGGCCTAAAGCAGTGAACGGAACCAAGGTTAGCTATGAGCATCCCCTGACTGCTGCCGAAAAAGCTAGCACACGCAAAGACGCAGATCATGCGGACGCTACCATTGACAATAATGCGACAACCCGTGAAATCCGCTATTTGCTAGCAGCGGCTCAGCGCACAGGCAACATGGCATATCGCAACGCTGCCGAAAACGGTATTCGCTACTTGCTGAAAATGCAGTACCCCAACGGGGGCTTCCCGCAGTATTATCCAGATCATAGCCTCTACCGTCACCAGATTACTTACAACGACGACGCCATGATTCGTGCTTTATCGATACTGCGCGATTTGGTAGAGCATAAAGGTGACTTTACGCTCGTCGACCAAGCGCTAGTGCCACAAGCAAAGCTAGCCGTGGAGCGAGGCGTAGATTGCATCCTGAAAACCCAATACGTGCAGAACGGCAAACTCACGGCTTGGTGCGCGCAACATGATGAGAATACACTTCAGCCGGCCAAAGCACGTGCCTTCGAGCTAGCTTCATTGAGCGGCGATGAAACAGTTGGCATTGTACAGTTTCTGATGGGCGTTGATAACCCTTCGCCGGAATTGCGCAAAGCTGTTGTTAGCGCGGTGACTTGGCTGAATGAGGTGAGAATGCCGAACCAAGCAGTAAAGGATATTAAAGATGCCGCGCAGCCGACCGGTCGCGACCGGGTGATTGTCTCTGAACCTGGCTCGACTATTTGGGCTCGATTCTACGATTTAGAATCAAATAAGCCTATCTATGTAGGTCGTAATTCAGAGAAGAAAAATACCTTAGCCGAAATAGAAAACGAACGCCGGGCCGGCTACCTCTACGTCGGTACTTGGCCTGAAAAGCTGCTGACTAAAGATTACCCTGCCTGGCAGCAAAAATGGGAAAAAGGCAGCAGCAAACTGTAACCAAAGCACAAGAGTCAACCTAAAAAATGAAGCATTTATCTCGCTCTATTGGGGCCGGCCTAGCCGAAACGCCCGTGGCAATGCCGGAGGAAAAACTATTCGAGCTGCCCGAAAAAGTTATACAATTTGGTACGGGTGTACTGCTGCGCGGGCTCCCCGATTTTCTTATTGACAAGGCTAACCGCCAAGGAGTGTTCAACGGTCGCATTGTCGTTGTGAAGTCAACTGACGGCGGCGACATTGAAGCGTTTAATCGCCAAGATGGTCTTTATACAGTATGCGTCCGTGGTATTGAAGATGGACAAACCGTCGATGAAAATGTGGTGTGTTCTGCTATCAGCCGCGTATTGTCAGCGAAGAGCCAATGGGAAGAGATTCTCAAATGCGCCGCTAATCCTGAGCTACAAGTAGTCATTTCGAACACCACGGAGGTTGGCATCCAACTCGTACCCGACGATATCAGGCAGTCGCCACCCCAGTCGTTTCCAGGTAAGCTCCTTGCTTTTCTGTATGCGCGCTTCCAGGCATTCAAAGGCGATAAGTCGAAGGGCTTAGTCATTGTGCCAACGGAGCTTATTCCGGATAACGGGAGCAAACTGGAGGCGATTCTGCTGGAGCTAGCTCACCGCAACGGTCTCGAAAGTGAGTTCATGGATTGGTTAGAAGCGGCCAACACTTGCTGCAACTCGCTCGTTGACCGCATCGTGCCGGGCCGCCCTGATGAGGCTACCTACCGCGGCATTACCGAGCAGCTTGGCTACGAAGATGACCTATTGACCATGTCGGAAGCATTCCTGCTGTGGGCTATTCAGGGCGACGAACGGGTAAAATCAATTCTGTCCTTCCATGAGGTTGACAAAGGAATTGTTATTCAGCCCGATATTAATCTATTCCGTGAACTGAAGCTGCGCCTACTCAACGGTACGCACACACTAAGCTGTGGCTTAGCCTACTTAAGTGGTTTTGAGACGGTGCGCTCGGCGATGGAAAACGATACGGTGGGTACTTTTATCAGCAACTTGATGTTAGCTGATTTGCTACCAGGCATTCCATACCCAGTAGACGAAAAAGTGGCTCAGCGTTTTGGCTTGCAAGTAATGGATCGTTTCCGCAACCCTTTCATGGAACACCGGTGGCTAGCTATTACAATGCAATACACTGCGAAAATGCAGATGCGCAACATCCCAACGCTGCTGCATTACTACAAGCGGTTCAATGCTGTGCCGGAGTGTATGGCCTTGGGTTTTGCGGCTTACTTACTGTTCATGAAAGGCACCGAGCAACGCGGCACAACGTGGTACGGTCAAGTGAACGGTGGTGAGTATGCCATTCAAGACGACAAGGCTGGCTACTTCGCTGACCTTTGGGCAACCCAAGAGGCAGAAGAATTGGTCACGACGGTATTGCACAATCAAAGCCTGTGGGGCCACGATTTAACTCAACTACCTGGTTTCGTTAAACAAGTAGGTGACTACCTACAGAAGATGCTGGAAAATGGCGCTTACCCAACGGTAGCTGCATATTTCAATAAAACGACTCTCGCAAAATAGATGAAGCATTTAGTAGCCAAGATCCATCCCGACGACAACGTACTGGTCGCTTTAACCGATTTGCCAATCGGGACACCAGTAACCTGGGACGGAACGACCGTGACGACCACGGAGAAAATACCCGCCAAACACAAGCTGGCTCTGCAAACGCTAGAGCCTGGCGACTCGGTGACCATGTATGGTGTACTGGTGGGCAAAGCTCGGCACGCTATTCAACTAGGTGGTTTGCTGACGACTGCTAACATTCAGCATGCTACCAACAGCTACGACGAGCACCAAGAGAAGCGTCGGAACTGGAACGCGCCTAACGTCGATTATTGGCAGGAACAAACCTTTATGGGTTTTCACCGCTCCGATGGGCGCGTGGGCACGGCCAACTATTGGCTGGTGATTCCGCTAGTGTTCTGCGAAAACCGCAACATCCAAGTGCTGGAAGAAGCCTTGGTGAATGACCTAGGTTACGCTCGCCGCAAGAGCTATCAGCCCCAGACGCAGGAGTTGATTTCGCTCATGCAGTCGGGTAAAACGTTAGAAGAGATTCTCGCAACTGATTTGCGCAGTGCAGATAATAGTGCTGCTCGGCCTCGACTGTTCCCTAATGTTGATGGCATCCGTTTCCTGTCGCACGAAGGTGGTTGTGGTGGTATTCGCCAAGATGCACAGTCATTGTGTGGCCTGCTAGCCGGTTACATCACGCACCCAAACGTAGCTGGCGCCACCGTGCTTAGCTTAGGTTGCCAGAATGCCCAGGTGAGCATGCTGCAAGATGAAATCAAGAAGCGTAGCCCCAACTTCGATAAGCCGCTCTACATTTTGGAGCAGCAAAAGATTGGTACCGAAGAAGCGCTGGTAAGCCAAGCTTTGCGCCAAACCTTTGCTGGTTTGATGATAGCCGACAAGAATGAGCGTCAGCCTGCTCCGCTTAGCAAGCTGACCATTGGCTTGGAATGCGGCGGTTCCGATGGCTTCTCTGGTATCTCCGCTAACCCTGCTGTTGGTCACGTATCCGATCTGATGGTGGCCCTAGGTGGTTCTGTAATCCTGGCGGAGTTCCCCGAACTGTGCGGCGTTGAGCAAGAATTGGTAGATCGTAGCGTAGACAGCGAAACAGCCGAGCGGTTCAGCAGCCTCATGAAGGCGTATGGCGACAGCGCTATTGCCGTTGGTTCCGGTTTTGACATGAACCCATCGCCCGGCAACATTCGCGACGGCCTTATTACTGATGCTATGAAGTCGGCGGGTGCAGCACGCAAAGGCGGTTCGTCGCCAGTCGTAGCTGTGCTTGACTACCCTGAGCTAGTTACGAAGCCAGGCTTGAACCTGCTGTGCACGCCTGGCAACGACGTTGAGTCGACGACTGCTGAAGTGGGGTCAGGTGCTAATCTCGTACTGTTCACTACGGGCCTAGGTACGCCAACGGGGAACCCGATTGTACCGGTTGTGAAGATTTCGAGCAATACAGCGCTGGCTAAGCGCATGCCCGATATCATCGACGTGAACACTGGTACCGTTATCGACGGGGAAGAAACCATTGAGCAAGCCGGGCAGCGCATCCTAGAGTATGTGGTACGGGTTGCCAGCGGGGAAGAAGTAAGCGCCGTACGTCATGGACAAACGGACTTCATTCCTTGGAAACGGGGTGTCTCGTTGTAATATTCCAGTTTGAAATAGCCACATTGCAGGAGACTACGGGGAAGCAATTGCTGCGTAAGCTCCTACCTTGCTAACCAAGTGCGAAGGAGGAGCTTCGCCCCTAATTTTTACCAATATGAAGAAGCCTTTTTTGAACGAGGACTTCCTGCTGCAGACCGATACGGCCCAGCAACTCTACCACGAGTTTGCTAAGCAGATGCCCATCATCGACTATCACTGCCACCTTCCTCCCGACCAGATTGCCCAAGACAAGCAGTTCGATAATCTAACCCAAATCTGGCTTTACGGCGACCACTACAAGTGGCGCGCCATGCGGGCCAACGGAGTAGACGAGCGCTACATTACAGGTGATGCTTCCGACTGGGAGAAGTTCGAAAAATGGGCGGAGACGGTGCCGTATACCATGCGTAACCCGCTCTATCACTGGACGCACTTGGAGTTGCAGCGCTACTTTGGCATCACAGAACTGCTGGATGGCAGCAGCGCCCGTCGCATTTACGACGCATGCAACGAGAAGCTCCGTACGCCTGAGTATTCGGTGCGTAACCTGCTGTTGAAGATGAAAGTGGAAACCGTCTGCACAACCGACGATCCATCTGATTCACTAGAGCATCATCACGCTATTGCCGCTGAGCCATTCGGCATTCGGGTGCTACCAACGTTCCGCCCTGATAAGGCTATGGCAGTGGAAGACCCGGCAGTTTACAATGTTTACTTAGATAAGCTAGCTGCTTCGGCCAGCGTCGAGATTCATACCTATGGTAACCTGCTGACTGCTCTACAGCGTCGTCACGACTACTTTGCGAAGCTAGGTTGCCGCTTGTCGGACCACGGCTTGGAGCAGATTTATGCCGTTGACTACACGGATGAGGAAGTCATTGACATCTTCGCCAAGATCCGCGGTGGTCACGCTCTGACGCACGACGAAGTTCTGAAGTTTAAGTCGGCTATTCTTATTGCGCTGGCTGAAATGGACTGGGATAAGGGCTGGACTCAGCAGTTCCACCTAGGTGCTCTGCGCAACAACAACTCACGTGCCTTGCGTCAGCTAGGCCCTGATACCGGTTGGGACTCCATCGGCGACTTCCCTCAAGGCCGTGCACTCTCCACCTTCCTCGACCGCCTCGACTCGCAAGATCGTCTGGCCAAGACCATCATCTACAACCTGAACCCAGCAGACAACGACTTGATAGCTACCATGATCGGTAACTTCAATGACGGTTCGGTTGCGGGCAAGGTGCAGTTTGGCTCGGGCTGGTGGTTCCTCGATCAGAAAGTAGGAATGGAGAACCAGGTGAACTCGCTCTCCAATATGGGCCTGCTGAGCCGCTTTGTGGGCATGCTCACCGATTCGCGCAGTTTCCTTTCATATCCGCGCCACGAGTACTTCCGTCGGGTGCTATGCAACCTTTTCGGCACCGATGTCGAGAACGGTGAGTTGCCTGACGACCTAGCTTGGATCGGTCAGATTATCCAGAACATCTCTTACGGCAATGCCAAGGCCTACTTTGGTTTTGAGAATGAAGCAAGTGGTAACGTTCGGCGAAATAATGATGCGGCTGTCGCCACCGCTGAATTACCGATTCATACAAACGGATAATCTTGAAATAACCTACGGGGGCGGCGACGCCAACGTGGCAGCATCGTTGGCGCGGCTGGGTATTCCAGCCGCCCACGTTACCTGTTTTCCTGATAACGAGCTAGGTCAAGCAGCCTCGCAGTCGTTCCAGAAGCTAGGTGTCGATATGTCGCACACCGTGTTTCGTGGCGAGCGGTTGGGCCTCTACTTCTTGGAAGTGGGTGCGTCTATGCGAGCCAGTAAAATTGTATACGACCGCTTTAACTCAGCCTTCGCAAATCTGCAACCTGAATGGTTCGATTGGGAAGAGATCTTGAAAGATGCTCAGTGGTTTCACTGGACGGGTATCACGGCTGCGGTATCAGCTACGGCAGCCCAGGCCTGCCGAGATGCTATCAAAGTGGCTCGTCGCCTGGGTATCACGGTTTCAGCGGATGTAAACTATCGGCGTAACCTGTGGCAATACGGCCAGAAAGCGCAGGATGTGATGCCTGAGCTAGTAGAAGGCTGTGATGTGATTGTGTGCACCGAAGGCGATGCTGACGATTTATTCAGCATCAAAGCTGAAGCTGATACCTCAAATCGTTTTGAATCCGTTGCGAAACAATTAGCTCAACGTTTTCCGCAGGTAAAGAAAGTAATTGCCACCAACCGTGAAACGCTTAGTGCCTCGCATAATCGTTTGACAGGCATCATGTTCAACGGTCAGAACTATATCGAAACGCAGGCCTACGATATCGTTCCCATTGTGGACCGAATTGGCGGCGGTGATGCTTTTATTGCTGGGTTTATCTACGGTTCGCTAAATTACCCCACAGAGCAAGAAGCTCTCACTTTCGCGGTAGCTGCTTCGGCGCTCAAACACACAATTCATGGTGACGTCAACCTAGCGACCGTCGCCGAAGTGGAGCAAGTTGTTGGGGGAGACACCTCCGGACGCTTGCTGCGCTAATGTTTTAATAACTAACTACATGGCCCGATTTTCCGCTGCCGACGCCCTTTCCACCGTTCTGCAGTATCCTATAGTGCCGGTGTTCTACCATGCGGATGTTGCCTACGCAAAACGCATTGTGCAAGCTTGTTACGCTGGTGGCCTTCGGGTATTCGAATTCACCAATCGCGGTGAGAAGGCTTTTGATGTTTTTTCGGAACTGCAATCGTTTGTCGCAGAGCAGTGCCCAGAAATGCTGCTAGGTATTGGCACTATATACAAAGCCGAAGATGCTGAGCGCTTTATTGCCGTTGGGGCTGACTTTGTGGTACAGCCTGTAGCAACAGCTGAAGTAGCTGCAGTGTGCAAACAACACAACATTCCATGGATGCCCGGTACCATGACGCCGACGGAGATTTACAACGCTACGCAGCTCGGTGCGGCTGTTGTAAAAATCTTCCCCGGCAACATGGTAGGACCTAGCTACATCAAAGCCTTACGTGGCCCTATGCCCGACGTAACGCTGATGGTAACAGGCGGCGTGGAACCCACGAACGAAAGCCTAGCTGATTGGTTTGGTGCTGGTGTAAACGCGGTTGGTATGGGTTCGCAGCTGTTCAAGAATGCGGACGATACGGAAGCCTTGAGCGCTAGCATTGCCAAGCTCCTGCAATTCGTTAATACGCTGAAAAAATAACGCTGCACGTAGGTAGCCGTCGGCGTTCAAGCTGAGGGTTAGCTTCGCTGTAAGTCCCGCTCACTTATTCGACCGATCGACTTTGATGACACCCTCTTCACCTGTCGCAACGACATCTGCTACCATCGGTAAATATCGCTGGACGATCTGTTCGCTGGTATTTTTTGCCACCACAGTCAACTACCTCGATAGGGCGGTAATCTCCCTGTTAAAGCCTTACCTAGAAACAGAGTTTCACTGGAACTCGGGTGATTATGCCAACATCGAAATAGCTTTCAAGCTAGCTTACTCAGTAGGCATGCTGGGGGTAGGGCGAATTATCGACAAGCTCGGTACCAAGATGGGCTATGCTATGTCGACGTTCCTGTGGAGCTTGGCGGCTATCGGACACGCCTTTGTGAGCAGCACCCTCGGCTTCGGTGTAGCACGAGCTTTCCTGGGTATCACGGAAGCTGGTAACTTCCCGGCCGCTATCAAAACCACTGCAGAGTGGTTTCCTCAGAAAGAAAGGGCGTTGGCGACGGGTATCTTCAACTCCGGTTCTAACGTGGGTGCTATCATCGCACCGCTAACGGTTCCATTGATTGCGGAGACGATAGGATGGCAGTGGGCCTTTATCATCACTGGTGCTCTAGGTTTCGTTTGGCTTATCCTGTGGTTCGCTTACTATGAAGTTCCTGCCCGTCATGCCAAACTCAGCGAGGCCGAATTCAAATACATTCATAGTGATGTAGATGATTTAGCTGCCGTAGCAGTAGAGACTAAGCCGAAGGTTTCGTGGTTCAAGCTGTTGAGTTTCCGACAGACGTGGGCTTTCGTAATCGGCAAATTCATCACAGATCCTATCTGGTGGTTCTACCTGTTCTGGTTGCCAGACTTCCTGAATAAGCAGTATGGTCTTAAAGGCACTGCCGTTTCGCTGCCAGTAGCGGTAGTCTATATCTTGTCTAGCATAGGAAGTGTAGGTGGTGGCTGGATTCCTTTGAACTTTATCCGGAATGGTTGGCCCGCTTTCAGAGCACGTAAGACTTCCATGCTGCTTATTGCCTTCTGCGTGTTCCCGATTGTGTTCGTTCAGTACCTCGGGCAGATCAATATGTGGCTAGCTGTACTTGTAATTGGCATAGCTGCTGCGGCTCACCAAGCATGGAGTGCTAACATCTTCACCACCGTTTCCGATATGTTCCCTAACCGGGCAGTTGCTTCAGTGACAGGGATAGGCGGTATGGCTGGTGGCTTGGGCGGCATCGTGCTGACTGCCTTGGTACAGAAACAAATGTTTGTGTACTATGAAAGCATCAACCAGCTAGATAAAGCCTACTTCATCATGTTCCTAATCTGTGGTGGTGCTTATTTGACGGCTTGGGTTATCATGCACTTCTTAGTGCCTCGCATGAAGCCGATCAACCTAGACGAGGCGTAAGCTGCCGTTTACTTTCCTTGCTTTCTCGATAATGAAAAAACTGTCGCTACTGCTGGTGATGCTTTTGCTCACGCTGCCAGTTCTTACTATTGCTCAAACTAAAAAAGATCAAATGGCCGTCAAAGAAGTAGAAGCCCTGGAGCGCCAGCGTTTTGAAGCGCAGGTGAAGAAAGATTATCCAGTTCTAGAGAAGCTGTTTGGCGATGACCTCGTCTACACGCACTCTGATGGTCATCAGGACACCAAGACGAGCTACATTCAATCGATCCGCGACGGTAAGAGCCAGTACGAAAAAATTGATGTAGAAGCGCTAAACGTACGCTCCTACAATGATGGCAATACGGCTGTGGTAAATGGTACCATCGTCATCACGTCGCCACCAAAGCCTGATGGTCAGCCCAACCTAGCTCGTCTGAAGTATGTGGTCGTGCAGATCAAAGACCCAAAGAAGGGTTGGCAAGTAGTGCTTTGGCAGTCACAGAAGCAAGTAAAATAAAGTAGAGCGCCTACGCTCTGCTCATTTGAGCACAGCAGAATAGAGGGGACCTCGCGCGCAGTGTAAACGGAATCGAACACTGCACGAGAGGTCCCTTCGCTGTAGATATGATTTAACTCAACTCCCACTATTTCCCTCATGAGCACGAATCCCGATAATGCCTTAGCCCAACCAGTGGGCACCACATTGGAGCGTTACATCATGCGTAAGCAAAGCGAATTTGCCTACGCCACAGGTGAGCTTTCGCAGTTGCTCCGGGATATTGCGCTGGCTGGAAAGATCATCAATCGCGAAGTAAATCGCGCCGGATTATCAGAGCTCAAAGGGGCTTTTGGGACCGAAAATATTCAGGGCGAGCAACAGCAAAAGCTAGATGTAGTCGCCAATATTCGCTTCATTCGGGCACTTAAAAACGGCGGGCAAGCGTGCGCCGTGTTGTCGGAAGAAGAGGACGAGATTATTCAAACGGGAAATGACCAAGGCAAGTACGTGGTAGCCATGGACCCACTGGATGGGTCGGCTAACATTGACGTAAACGTGCCTATCGGGACGATCTTCTCCATTTACCGGCGTATTTCGCCCGTAGGTAGTCCTGCCACGCGCGAGGACTTTCTCCAGGGTGGTCGGAAGCAGGTGGCTGCTGGCTATGTGCTGTATGGGTCTAGCACCATGCTCGTCTATACGACGGGGCATGGAGTGGTTGGTTTCACCTATGAGCACTCATTGGGTGAGTTCTTCTTGTCGCATCCTGAGCTACATATCCCGCAGGACGGCAAGATTTTCTCCTGTAACGAAGGACACTGGTTTGACTATCCGGAGTTTGTGCGCACCTATCTAATGGAGTGCAAGCGCAAGGGTTATAACGCGCGCTACGTAGGTTCGCTAGTGGCCGACTATCACCGAAGCTTGCTGATGGGAGGCGTCTACATGTATCCGCCTACTGCCAAAAAACCACAAGGAAAGCTGCGCCTGCTCTATGAGTGCTACCCCTTGGCCTTCATTGTCGAGCAAGCGGGTGGTGTTGCTGTAGCCGGCGCGGATAATACCGCCGTGCTGGACATCGTTCCTACTGATTGCCACCAGCGCAGCCCGCTTTTTGTTGGCTCGGCGCGTATGGTGGAGCAGATTGTAGCTGGTGCCAAGCAGGAAGCTACAACTACTGTGAAAGCGTCCTAAACCTTAAACAAGCCCATAAAACAGAAAGGGCCTCCATTATGGAGGCCTTTCTGTTTTATGATAGACGTAGCAAGTAAGCTAGATCTTCTCGGGCAACAGGGTTGCATCTTCGAAGTTGCCGAGGATAGGCTTGTCTCCTTGTGTTACGGCTTCTACTAAGAGTGCACCGCCAACGAAGGCTCCTTTCCACGATTCACCTAGGCCGCCGAAAACCTCTTCCCGGTCGCCGCGTGAGCGGAGCTTGTTGATGCCCACTTTGAATGCGCGGATTTCTCGGGCTGTACGGCTAGCTAGCTGCGTGTCGTCGCTCGCTAAAGCTGACACGAGAGCCCCGTTGGAGATGTTCATTTCGCCCACAAGTTCTTCCACACGGTCTACTAGCACGATAGAATCGATAGGGCCGAACGGCTCTTTGAAATACAACTCGCTCTGACGCGGCAGGTTTACTAAGGCCCGCGGGGCTACGTACGACCACCGATTCTGACCTGGTAAGAATAAGCTGTCATCGAGTTTGCCTTCTAGTAGGGGAGTGGCCCCCGTTTTTAGGGCATTCTCATACAGGCGATTGAGGTCGGCGGCCTGATTCGAATTAATTACCGGTCCAAAAGCTAGGTCAGGCAGTGCGTCGCCGGGGTTATCCACAAGTGTGGGGTTACCCACTTTCAAAGTGTGGATAACATTCCAATAAGTCTCTAAAAACTGCGGGAACAAGTCACGCTGCACAACAAAGCGCACGTAGGCGGTGCAACGCTGCTTGCCATAGTCGTAGCCTTTCTTCAGCTGATCGGCCAACGTGCTCCAATCGGAGAAGTTCCAGATGCCGTAGGTATTCACGCCTTCCATTTCCAGCATGTAGCGTTTGTGCTTCGAAGCCAGAGCGTCAGCAATGTTGCGGCCATTGTAGCGGCCACCCACGAAGCTAAGGCAGTCTACCTGGTCGTCTTTCACCAACACGTCGCTCAACTCGCCACCTGGGCCGCTCACCAGCGTCACCGGCAAACCGCTCCGACGTGCCAGGGCAAAAGCTAGGCTTAGGGAGATGAAGCCGCCATCCGTTGGCGTTTTAGCAATGACGGAATTACCGCATAAGATCTGTACCAGCACCGCGTGCATCAGTACCGACATGGGGTAGTTCCAGGAGGCGATGTTGCTTACCAAGCCGAGCGGGCTGCGCTTATCGAGCATGCCTTCGATGTTGTCCACGTACCATTGCACCCCGTCGATGCAACGGTCGATGTCGGTGAAACCTAGCTTATAGGTTTTGCCAATCTCCCAAATGAGCAGCTTGCCAATCAGCTCCACATGCTTGCGCAGTAAGTCCAAGCAATCTTGCACGCGGCTCTTACGCTCATCCAAGTCAGTAGCAGCCCATGCGGCAGCTTCGCCCTTGGCAAAGCGGACGGCGCGCAAAGCTATGTCGCGGTTCAGCATGGGTAGGCCGCCGAGTACGGTGCCATCTACCGGGGAGATAAACTCGCGGGGCGTACCTGCGAATTGCCACTGACCTTCCAAGAGATTCAGAAAACGGCCCTGCTGATCGAAGATTTCAGGAGCAATCTGCTTTACCTGCGCCAGCAGGCCAAAAAACTCAACTTGAGGAGAAATGATTTTGGGCATGAAAAGGAGGTCGTTGTAGGCAAGCTGATACGATGGGCAGCAAGATAGTCCAGGGTTGGCTAATCTTTCGCACACCTAGCTATTCAACTTATTGTTTCTTAAAGAAAACGACCATGCTCGCGAAGCTAGCTTTTGAACACGCCAACCACCTCAATCTGCCCATAGATATTGCGGTTGAACTCGGCGAGCTCTTCAGCAGGTACCCACAGTTCTTCGTGGTGCCGGTCGCCTACATTTTGCACCGGAAACTGAGCAACGTAGTCGGCGTCGATGGCGAAGCGCAGCACATAGCCGACGCCGTAGTAAGGCATATTCCACTCACTTGCTATCTGCGCGGCGTACTCCTCATTAAGCACTGGATAAAAGATAGGCTGCTCGGGCAGACGTGGCGGGAAGGCCAACCACCCGGAAGCAGCTATCAAGTCAAGCTCCTGCTGATTGACGGGGCGAAAAAGCAAGATGGTAGCAGAATCGTGGCGCATGTGCAAACCTAGGTTGGTGGCGTTGTACGGAAGCTAGGTTTAAAACTCGTGTAAGCGTTGCGCGATGTTCCAGCGTAGTGCAAGCGTGGCGAACACCTCATTCGTCTTGGCCGCGGTGGCAAACGTTGAAGTTTGGTGACGTGCAATTAGCTTGGCATCGAGCCACAAGCTGTGACGTACTTGGTAAGTAGCCGTGAAATCGGTGTGCAAAAGGCGCGTTTTGTTGCCGTCGCCGACTCGGAAGCCGTACTCCAAAATATTGCCGTTGGCATCTGTTGGGCGCACTGTGTAGGGGAGCAGCACGTTGCCACCGTAATTAAGCAGCGTGTTAGTAGCACCTAAGTAGTCGTTGCCCTGCACGGTATAGATGCCTTTCGCCACTAGATTTAGGCGGGGCAAAACCGGTGGCTGGTAGCTGACAATACCTAGCAGCTCGTACAGGTTAGCGCCCATCGGGTGCGCAAGCGGCTGCTGGTAATGCTGGTAGTTACGAAACCGGTCTTCGTGCTGGTAAGTATAGGGGCGGATGTAATTGAACTCACCCTGAATATCAAGATTTGCAATACCCGCTACATCGAGGTATTTGCCGCCTAGCTGCACAGCTTGCTTGTTGGCCCACCAACCATTACCTGAACGGATTTCGCTCAGCACAAACTCGTCGAGGATAAGCTGCCCGTACAATTGCGTCCGATGCTTGATGTTCCATTTGAAATCCAGCCCTAGGATGGCATTGTCTTCCGAGCCAATGTGCTGTTCAATAGCACGGTAGAAGATAATAGGATTCAGGTATTGAAGCTCAAAATTGCCCTTGCGTCGCGAGAAGACTTCCGATTCGAACACACCAACGTTAAAGTTCGGCGTAATGTCGAGGCTGAGATGGTGCAAGGCAAAGTACTTCTTCTGGAACACCGTATCTGGCGTGACTCCTCGCTCTGTGTACTTGCCACTGGCTGTCATCTCGGCAAACAGGTTCTGGTAGTTTAGCTTCCAAACCCGCGTGTTGAGCTTCAGAAAGAAATAAGGCGCACTGTAATCGGATAAGATCAGTGAGCGGTACCCGTTACCAATCACGTTGCGGTCGTGGCCAAGCTGCACGTTGATGTGCTTAGTCGCTGCATACGTAACGTAGCCGCGCGCTGAAAAGAAGTCATACTGGTCTGTCTTTCCTTTGAAAGGTTTCCAATAGCCTTCATGCGGCACAGCTCGGTCGCGGTCGATGCGGCGCTGCACGTAGCCTGGCACCGCCATTTGGTTGTCGGCCAGGAAGGTGTAAAAACCTAGGCGCTGATCAATGGTGCCTTCTACCTGGATGCCCCGCGTGTTCACGTAACGTAGCCCGCTCAGCTCATTGTCACGGCCAGCTTGTAGCAGCAGCACCGGATTGACGCGCAACGTGAAGTCTGGCGTCGCTACGTGGAATAAGTCGGACTGATTGCGGTAGAAGTTCTTCAGCACTGGCCGTTGGCTCTGGTTCTGACCCAGAGCCGAGTCCTGGGGCGTGTAGTTCCAGTTGTCGCGCAGCAAATAGCCCGCGTTGAAGCGGTCGGCCGCCGATAGGCTCGTCCCCGCCGTACTATCCTGCAGCATGCGTTGCGCCAGCCGCGCCACACTAACTCGCGAATACGGCCGCACCGAGGTGTGTGGGTCGTTGAGTGTATCAGGTCCGTATTTGATGGCGTAGCGGTCGATCAGCCGATATACGTCTTGGTCGAGCGGAACGTAGGTAGCGCCCTGCGTCGTTTTGGGCGCGGGAATAGCTTGCTTCGGCGCTTTTTTATCAAATACAAGCCACGTGGGGCCATCGGTAGGAGTAGTTTGCGCAACAGCACGCCCCGCTAACAGACCTAGGGCGCTAAAAATCAGTAAGGATTTTTTCATAAGGTAGGTAGAACGCCGCAGGCTGGGTGGTAGTACACGCGGTTGTACAAACCTACACAGTTGTAGCGGAGTGCTCGCAAGAAGAAAGCGTAAGAGCAGACGTAGCAGCTTGTCAGGGCGCGCGTCTTACTTTTAAGAGCAAATTGCTAACCAACCGTTTTCGCTAATACTATCATCAGGCTCTGTGTCACTCCGCTACCTTCACCACGCTGAAATTGACCTAGCTGCCTGGGATACTTGCGTGACCGTGGCGCAAGCGTCAGTACCCTACGCATATTCGTGGTGGCTGACGGTTACCGTTGGAAAGTGGGACGCCGTAGTGGAGCTAAACGACGCAACTGGCGCTTACAATTCCATACTGCCGTTGCCGGCTAAGTGGCGCCCTTGGGGCCGGCAAGTGTACCAGCCAGCCTTCACGCAGCAGTTAGGGCTACTTACTACGGCTGAAAGCCAGCAGCAGAATTTGACAGAATACCTAGCTCTCGTAGCTGGTCGATATTCGCGTTTTTACACTCAAGCAAACGTAAGTAATAACATCTGGCAGTTGCCAGCGGGGTTTGCATCAACGGAGCGTCGTACTTATCTACTGGACCTCGCGCCAAACTATGCTACGTTGCTAGCAGGCTACGCTGCCGACTACAAACGTCGGTTGCGACGCAATCAACAGCAGATTCAACCGTTAGTAGTAAAGGAAGGAGAGACGGGCACAGCACTTGTCGAGTTGTTTCGCTTGTATAAAGGAGGAGAAGTAGCAGAGCTGAAGGCGTGGCACTATCGGCAGTTGGCAGCCTTAATCAATGCCTTACAAGCGCGGGGGCTAGCTAGCATCGTAGAGGTACGCCAACCGGGTACCGATAACTTACTTGCTAGTGCGCTGTTCGTAAAGCACAGAGGGGGGCTGATTTACTTGTTTGCGGCCGCGTCACCAGCGGGCAAACAAGCGGGGGCTCCGTTGCTGCTGCTCGATCATACAATCCAGCAGTACGCAGGAACTCCTGGCTTTGTCCTCGATTTTGAAGGTGGCATGATACCGTCAATTGCCCGTTTTTTTGCCAACTTCGGGGCTACACCCGCACCGTACGCGGCTGTAGCTCTCTCTACTCCTCAACCTTGGTACATGCTATGGAAACCGTAACGTCCACTCCCGATACCTCCCTGCCTGAACGCGTGCATGTTGTGTGCGCCGAACCTTCTGTTGCTAATCATTTCTTGGCGGAGCTACGCGACGTGGATGTTCAACGCGATAGTTTGCGCTTTCGGCGTAACCTACAGCGCCTCGGCGAAATCATAGCGTATCGGATTAGCTCGCAGCTCAGCTACACCACCAAAACGGTGCAAACTCCACTCGGAGAATCGAATGGTGAGCTGCTACGTGATTTTCCTGTGCTAGCTACTGTATTGCGCGCTGGCTTACCATTTCACCAAGGCTTTCTCAATTACTTTGATCAATCGCCTAGTGCTTTTGCCGCCGCTTACCGCATCGAGGGTACGGCGCAAGTGCAGGTGCAACTCGATTATCTAACGGCACCAAATTTGGATGAGCGGGTTCTAATCTTGGCTGATCCGATGCTAGCTTCTGGCAAGTCTTTGGTTCAAACCTATCGAGCGATGGTACGCTTCGGGCAGCCTCGTCAAGTACACATTGCTGCTGTCATTGCTAGCCCGGAAGGAGTGGAGTATGTTACGCGTGAAATCCCAGAAGCTACTCTTTGGGTTGCTGCCGTCGACGAAGGGCTCAACGAGCAAGCCTACATTGTGCCTGGTCTGGGCGATGCTGGCGATTTGTCGTATGGCAGCAAACTATAGCGAGTCCATAACCATTCTGCGGAACTAAGCACTTGTTCTGTAACCTCTTCCTTGCATTGGCCGATTAGAGATAAGCTGACCTTTTTTCCTGCAAATACACCTGTTCCGTGATACCGTACGCAGTCAAATATATTTCCGTTTTTCTGCTGAGCATGCTTAAGTTTTTAGGCGGCCCGGTAGCAGGCGTAGCGGCTGGTTTGCCGCCTAGCCTTATTTGGGGGCTCACCGTAGCTGGCATGATGACCAGCGTTGTTGTGGTTTCGGGCATAGGCCGCGCATGGGCATTGCACCAGCGCGAACGGCGACAGCGGCGTGGTAAGCCCCTGTTCAGCAAGCGTAGCCGCAGCATTGTGCGTGTCTTTCGGCGGTTTGGTATGCCAGGTATTGCCTTCTTGACGCCTATCCTGTTTAGTCCGATTGGTGGTACTGTCATTGCAACCCAACTGCACGTTCCTAGAATTCGGATTTTACTACATATGCTCTGGAGCGCCGCTTTCTGGGCTGCTGCTCTCACGCTTCTCGCTTTCCGATTTAGCCATCTTTCTTTCTTCCATCATTGAGGTTAAACAATGTATGAGGCTTAGTTGCCTAGGTGACCAGGCCTCATATATTGTTTAACGAAGAAGCAAAACGCATCTAGGCCTAGGTACAATCGTCAACTAAGACAAAGGAGAGGGCCCGGAAATACCTACTTGTAGGTATTTCCGGGCCCTCTCCTTTGTCTTAGTTTTATTGAAATTAAAACTTGATTAGTTCAAGTAATTGAAACCGTCCCCTCTCTTTCGTTCTCACAGTATATGAAGACTGATCTACTCTCCCGTTTGCAATATCGCAAAGCCGTACTCATGTGGTTAATCACTGCTAGCAAACCAGCACTGGCGTAGTATAGCTAAGCTTTATTGGTACCGCAGTAAGAAGAAATCTCTAAGTTATTTTCGGCGAGAGCCACGTAGCCTAGCCGCCGCCTTTGCCGCTGGCGACTGGCTTTTGCCAGGAGAAGCCCGCTTCTTTTTGCCTTTTTGGCTACGATTGGGGCCTTCTACATAAGGCAAGCCCGTTCGTTTGTCAATGTCCTTCTGTAAGGGTGTCTTTTTCTCGTGAAAGGCACCCTTAAAATCTGGATCCAAGCGGCGACGGCGCTCATCTACTTCCCGGTCCATACTCTGCTGCTCCTCGAAAGTCGTTGGCATAACCTTTACGTCCGGCGGTAGTGGCAGTTCCGGGATTTCCTGATGAATCAGCTCGGCGATGCGTTCCATGTGGTGCATTTCGGCTTCGTTGGCAAACGTAATGGCGGCACCTGTGTGTGCAGCGCGGCCCGTGCGCCCAATACGGTGCACATAATCGTCGTACACAAGCGGCACATCGAAGTTGATAACGTGGCTTACCTGCGGTACATCAATGCCGCGGGCAGCTACATCTGTGGCCACAAGGAAGCGCAACTCTCCGTTGCGAAATGCCTCCATGGCATTCGTGCGTGCATTCTGCCCTTTATTGCCGTGGATGGCCCTAGCTTCGCCAACTACTTTGCGAGTCAAAAAGCTCGTTACGTTTTCAGCGTGCTCCTTCGTGCGGCAGAAAATCATCACGCGCTGGAAGGTGTCCCAATCGAGCAACAGATAGTCAAGCAGGTTGATCTTGGTGAGCAGGTTGGGTACGCGGTAAAGCGTTTGGCTCACATTTTGGGCCGAGGTAGCAGCCGGCGTTACCTCCACCCGCACGGGAAACTCCAAGAACTCTTCACTCAGTGTAGCTACCTTATCGGGCATTGTAGCTGAGAAGAGCACGTTCTGCCGCTTGGTAGGTATTACTTCCAAGATGCGCCGGATTTGAGGCATAAAGCCCATATCCATCATCTTGTCTGCCTCATCGAGTACCAAGGTTTTCAGTTCCTTCAATATCAAGTCGCCTTTCAGGTAAAGCTCCAGCAAACGGCCTGGTGTAGCAATCAGGATATCAACGCCCTTTGCAATGGTTTCGATTTGAGTTTTCGGACCTAGCCCCCCGTAGATGGCGAAGATGCGCAGATCGGTGTAGATGGCTAGGCGCTTCAAATGAGTTTCAAGCTGCATTGCTAGTTCACGCGTAGGAGCCAAAATGAGGGCGCGCGGGTGAATACCCTGTGCGTATTTGACCTTCATGAGTAAAGGAAGCCCAAATGCTGCCGTTTTTCCCGTACCCGTTTGGGCAATACCTAGCACATCGTGGCCAGCTAACAGCAGTGGAATGGTCTGCTCCTGTACGGGGGTTGGGTGCTCAAACCCAGCTTCGGCTACAGCGTTCAGCAGCTGTTTGTTGAGCTTGAATTCGGCGAAGGAAAGGGGTACAGAAGATTCAGACATGATGGAGTAACTTGAAATCAAACCGCAAAGGTACAGCGAAGCGGCGGAAGGCAGTAGTAACACACCGTAGTATGTTCTCGTTCGCAACCCAGCAAGCTAAGTTTGTGATTATTACGGAGTAGTGATTTGCCCGTAAGAGGTAAGCCATAAACAAGCTAGGTCGTACACAGAACGCTGAGGCGAAGCGAGTAAAAAAATATTCCTCTGTTCTTTTGCATAAACCCCGCCATCTGCTACTTTTGTCGCTCTATTACCTACATGGTGGTCATAGCTCAGCTGGTTAGAGCATCGGATTGTGATTCCGAAGGTCGTGGGTTCGAACCCCATTGTCCACCCCATTGAGAAACTGAAAAGTCCCCGGAAAGAAATTTCCGGGGACTTTTTTTATGATTGTGCCGTTGTGCACAGCAACAGTCTTTGCATGCATCACTTTTTACTTCTCCCTCTATGAGTCTAGTAGTTATCGGTACCGTTGCGTTTGACGCATTAGAAACGCCTTTCGGCAAAACCGACAAAATCATTGGTGGGGCGGCTACATACGCTACCCTTTCTGCTTCTTACTCAGTGAAGCCAGTGAAAATAGTAGCCGTAGTGGGCGACGATTTCCCGCAATCCGATATTCTTCTGTTGGAGGAACATGGCGTTGATACCCAAGGATTGCAGGTCAAACAAGGGGAGAAGTCATTCTTCTGGTCGGGCAAGTACTCCAATGATTTAAACTCGCGCGAAACGCTCCAAACGGAGTTAAACGTGCTAGCCGATTTTGACCCGATTCTGCCTGACTCTTATCAGGATTGCAAGTACCTGATGCTAGGTAACCTAACTCCTCAGATTCAGCGTTTAGTAATCCAGCGCCTTGTTAATCGGCCGAAGCTGATTGTGATGGATACCATGAACTTCTGGATGGATGTGGCCATGGAAGAGCTGCTGACAACCATCGAGATGGTTGACGTGCTCAGCATTAACGATGAAGAGGCGCGTCAGCTTTCCGGTGAGCACTCGTTGGTGAAAGCCGCCAAGAAGATCATGGCCCTAGGTCCGAAGTATCTGATCATTAAGAAAGGCGAGCATGGTGCTCTACTGTTCTGCAAGAACAAGATCTTCTACGCGCCAGCTCTGCCGTTGGAAGAAGTGTTTGATCCAACCGGCGCCGGTGACACATTTGCGGGCGGCTTCATCGGCTACCTAGCTGCTACCGATGATATCAGCTTCGATAACATGAAGCGTGCGGTAATTCACGCTTCTGCTATGGCTTCTTTTTGCGTTGAGAAGTTCGGGACAGAGCGCTTGATCAACCTCACTAAGGAAGAGATCGAAGCACGGGAAGCTATGTTCTCGGAACTCGTGAAAGTAGTGCCAGCTACTGCAACGGCTACAGTTTAGCTTAGGGCAATTGGCTAGGTGAAGGCTATGATTTAGTCGTGTGTTTTAGCAACCAAATGCGTGTAGGGTAGGTAAGAAGAGTATTCTATTTCTCACCTTAGTGCCTAGCGTCATGGAAAAGCATAAGAGCAATTCATCGAGCAAATCGAATAAGAAAGAGAACAGCCCCATGGGCCCCGATGCCCTACAGCATATGCCTGCTGATCCGGATGCTCGTGGTAGCGGTAGCACCCAGCAGAACGTGAACCAAAATCATATTACGGAAACGGGAAACGAGACAAAGAACAACACGCCCGGTGGCAACTTCAATGAAGTTCGCCATAGCCGTATTAATAAGCCACGAAACAATCCGAACCCTGCGCAACAGAACGCTAAGTAAGCATTGTAATTAAATAAAAAGGCCTTCTACAATTAAGTAGAAGGCCTTTTTGTTGGCGCTTATGTCCACGCCTAGGGGATGACCTTCATGCGCACTACGCGCGTATCCACATCGTCCTTATCAAAAAAATCTTGCTGAAAGAGAATGGAGTGGTCATCGAGCCAACGGGGTTCTTGTACACCCCATTCTGTTTCTCGCTCCCAAAGAAGACGAGGTGTACCCTCGGCCGACCAGACCTGCAAGCCGTTAGGTTCATAATGGGCCAGTACATCAGAGTTGCCACACACAAAATGGCGACCATTAGGTGATATGGCCGGAGGACCCCAGATGGGTGTGCGGCGGCCTGTCCGCTGATCAACGAGCACGTAATAGCCGCCCTCGTACAGGTGAACCGACAAGAGCCACTGGCCAATTTTTGGTAACGAGGCGATGTACTCGTAGGCGATGTTAGTGTCGTAATCTTCTGCCGGATTGTCGACGAGTCGCAGCGGGGGGTGATCCGTCGGGCGTAGCCACAGTGTACGTCCTGCTCGTTTCACCAAGGGACCTGCATTACGCAGACGCTGTCGTTCCTCCTTCTGCGGATCTATGTCTAGCTCTTCTCCTTCACTCTCATCGGCGTTGCTCGTGCGCATCCACGCGGGGCTCGGGAGGGCATCATACGCGCTACGGGGAGCCGGATAGATGGCAAGCACATGAGCGCGGTGCACCGCCAACGTATCTAGGTGCGCTAGGCTATAAATGCGAGGCGGCTTCGGCGGCGGTAGTAGCGTCACGGGCGGGATAGTGTTCACCACTGGGCGCGGGCGTTCAGCTAGCGGCATGCGGAAGGTGCAGGCAGCTAGGGCTGTTGGCAAAGCCACTACCAGTAATAAACGAGGCCGGAGCATTGGAACGCTACCCACTAACAATACACAAAACTAAAATGCCTGCTTGAGCCACTGCTGAAAGCTAGCTTGCTGCTCGGGTGTGGCATCTGGCAATTTTTCGACCGTTATTTTTTGCCAGAAGCGTTGTTCAGCCGCAGCAACGAGCGTGACAGTCAATAACCGGTTTTGCCGGAAAATGCTTAGCTCATACTGCTGCGCGCCATCAGCAAACAGGCTCTGCAAATTCATCACTACTCGGCGCCCATTTACGGCAATAATCTCGTCGTCAACCGTGAGGGCTGCCGCTGCCGGTGAGCCAGGTAGAATGGCTGTCACTTCCGTTCGCTCGCTTTTTACTGCTGTTCGAAAGCCAAATATACCTTCCGAGATAGAAGCATTCTCGCGAATGCGCAACTGGCAGCCTACGGAGTTCAGTACTCTGTTGAGGGGCTTCTCTAACGGAGCAGTACCGTACACAAACTGGTCGAAATAGCGCTGCATCGATTGCCCAGCTACTTCCGACACAATACGAATGTAGTCTTGTTCGGTATAGCCTACGCCTGCTTTCCCAAAATCCTCCCACAGGCGACGCATCACGTTATCAAGGCTACGCTGGTGATGGGAGAGACGACGAATGGTAAGGTCGAGCAACAAAGCGACGAGTGCTCCTTTATGATATACAGACACCTTACGGTCGGGCACGCCAGATTTGTAGCCGTCAAGCCACAAATCCATAGAAGCATCCGCTAGCGAAAGGTTGAAGCGGCCATAATCGTCGTAGTGCTTGCGCAATACGGTGTTCAATTCCTCAAAGTACTGCTCGGCTGTGCGCACGCCGCTACGAGCTAGCATATACTCACCGTAGTAGGTCGTAACTCCCTCCGCGATGTAGCAAGTGCGAAAGTAGTTCTCCCGTGTGTAGTCATACGGCAGCATCTCAGCTGGTCGAATACTCTTGATATTCCACGTATGAAATAGCTCATGACAGCTCACCCCCAAGAACTCCTTGTACAAGCCCTCTGTCATCAGCAGTTCGGCTGGACCTAAGGTGATTACCGTAGAATTCGTGTGCTCTACGCCGTGGTAATGCTTGTAAGGTAAGATCTGATTGAGGAAGTGGTAGTCAGCTACTGGGAAACCACCAAAGAGCGCAACTTGCTCGGCAGAAAACGCCGTGAAGTCACGCACAATCCGGCTCCATTCGGGCGCGCACTCACCTTGTACCCAAATGTAGAAGGGAGTACCCTCTACTTGGTACTCGCGATGTTGTAAGCTAGGACTAGCAATAAGCGGACATTCCACCAACTCATCAAAGCTTTGAGCTAACAGCGTATGCGGGCCGCTTTGAGGCATACCGCAGGCAATCTGCCAGTCGTCGGGCAAAGCAAGGGTAAGCTGGCAAGCTTCCTCGCGCCGCCCTTCGATGTACATGAAGCACTGTACGCCATTGAGGTAAAGCTGTGATTCATCTAACCACGAACCGCCCGCATCCATCTGGTGCGCATAGAAGTTGTAGCGCAGCTTCAGGGTTCGGCCTGCGGCGTTTGGCACCTGCCAACGGTCTTTGGTTACTTTTTGAAAAGCTAGGTTCTCACCGGAAGCAGCATCCTCGATAAGTACGCGCTGAACTTTCTGGGCAAAATTCTGCAACTCGTACCGGCCTGGGCGCCAAGCCGGCAACTGTAGCTCCACCGCATCGTGGGCAGTAGCCGAAACCTCAAAGGTCATCTGCACCTGCACGTAAAAAGTAAGCGGATTATCAAACGAAATGTAGTAGTGGACCATAGAGCGCCAAAAGGGGAGCACAAACGAGAAGGTAAAGCTAGGGCATCCTAGCAAAAGGTAGCCCAACAATAAATCTTGTTTCTTCTACGTAAATTGTAGGTTTTTAGCTTAGCTGTTGAGGATCAACTTGCTAGTAAATGGCACAGGTTGAAAACAAAAGCTAGGATAAGCTTTGGCATTTACAAATCAACCGCTTACCTTTGCCGGCCATCCCCGAATAGCACTATACGACGACGATGAAAAGAACATTTCAACCCTCGCAGCGCAAGCGCCGCAACAAGCACGGCTTCCGCTCACGCATGGAAACCGTTAATGGCCGCAGCGTACTGGCCCGTCGCCGCGCCAAAGGCCGCAAGCGCCTAACGGTATCCGACGAAGGACGTCATAAGCGCTAAACCGCTGACGATTTCCACTGTGTCGCCCCAGTCTGCTTTAGCGCCGGGCGCGCGTTCGTACTCCTTTTCGAAAGAAGAACATTTGTGCCGGAAGAAGCTCATTCAAGAGCTTTTCGGCCAGGGTTCTTCTTTTGGTTTATACCCCTTACGGTTTATTTGGCGGCTCACGCCGACTCCTACTTCGGCGTCGCCTCAAGTGCTGATTAGCGTATCCAAGCGCACGTTCAAACGAGCCGTCGACCGCAATCGGTTAAAGCGCCTTGTGCGCGAAGCATACCGACTTAATAAACACAAACTGACAGAAGCAGCCGAAGGACATTCGATTGCTTTACTGGGACTTATTTACACCGGAAAGGAAAAAAAGCCTTTTGCGGTCGTGGAAAAAAAATTAACTTCAGGGCTGGAGCGTTTGCTGAGCGAAACCCGTCCCGCCCCCCGCGGCGACTGAGGATTTGTAAGTTGCGTGTTATCTGCTTCCCGCCTTTCCTATGCGTAAAAAAATTATTGCTGGCCTCGCTGTTGGCGGCGCACTACTAGTATCCTTCCGGCCCGCTGATAACGAGCGGTACTTCGAAATAGCTAAGAACCTCGACATATTCGCCACCCTGTTCAAGGAGGTGAACACCTACTACGTAGACGAAATAACGCCTTCAAAGATGGTGAAAACGGGTATCGACGCGATGCTCAAGTCGTTGGACCCATACACCAATTATATCCCGGAGGACGACATAGAAGATTTTCGCACGCTTACTACTGGTCAGTATGGCGGCATTGGAGCACAAGTGGGCAAACGCAACGGCAAAACCATTGTGCAGTCAGCTTACGAAGGCTATCCGGCTCAGAAGGCTGGGCTGCTACCCGGCGATGAACTACTGACTATTAATGGCGTTAGCACCGAGAAGAAAAGCAACAGTGATATCAGTAAGTTGCTAAAGGGGCAGGCTAACTCGATAGTGAAGCTCGAAGTAACACGCTACGGGCAAGACAAACCTATCGAGATCAGCATCACGCGCGACAAGATTCAGGTGGACAACGTGCCTTACTATGGCATGGTAACACCAGAGATTGGTTACTTCCAGTTGTCTTCGTTTACGGTCGACGCAGGCAAGGAAGTTCGTATGGCAGTAGCCAAACTGAAGGAGCAGGGAGCCAAGAAGATTATCTTCGATATCCGGGATAATCCAGGTGGTTTGCTCAACGAGGCTGTGAATATTTCCAACGTATTTGTAGACAAAGGCCTAGATGTAGTAAGCACTAAGGGTAAAGTGACGGAGTGGAATAAGACGTACAAGGCCCTCGATACGCCACTTGACACGCACATCCCAGTTGCAATTATCACCAGCAACCGCTCAGCTTCAGCGTCCGAAATTGTATCGGGTGTACTGCAAGACTATGACCGCGCTGTGGTAGTAGGAGAGCGTACCTTTGGCAAAGGGCTGGTGCAAGCTACCCGGCCACTGAGCTACAACTCGCAACTGAAAGTTACGACCGCCAAATACTACATTCCGAGCGGCCGTTGCATCCAAGAAATTGACTATGCTCACCGCGCTGATGATGGTACCCTAGGGAAAGTACCTGACTCGCTGCGAACAGCCTTCAAAACAGCTAGCGGCCGCACGGTATACGATGGCGGCGGTGTTGCGCCCGATGTGTCTGTGCAGGTACGTGAAATTGCAGACATTACCCGCGTGTTGCTCCAGAAGAATTACATTTTCGACTACGCCACACGCTACCGTTCCGAACATGCGACTATTCCGTCGGCCCGCGAATTCACACTTTCAGATGCTGAGTATCAGAAGTTCACGCAGTTCCTAGCGACGAAGGATATCAACTATTCAACCGATGCGGAGAAGTCCTTGGCTGACCTTACTAAGAAAGTAAAGGACGAGAAGCATTATGATGACGTGAAAACGGAGTTAGAAGCCATTCGTCGTAAAGTTTCTACGAACAAAGGCAACGACCTGACACGTTTCAAAACAGAAATAAGAGAATTGCTAGAGCAGGAAATAGTATCTCGCTACTACTTCCAGAAAGGCCAAATTGAAGCTAGCTTTGATGATGACCCCAACATCCTTATGGCTATGCAGGTGCTAAATGATGCACCTCGGTATGCCGCCTTGTTGAAGCCAGGTACTCCAGAAGCCAAAACTCGACCGGAAGCCAAGCGGAGCACGGCAGGAGGGAAGTAAAATTTAATAGTATTTATAGTAAAAAGCAGACTCAGCAACGAGCCTGCTTTTTTGTTGGCTGTAGTTCTATAGCTATTTAAATAACTCATTAGCTATGAATTTACTGTTGTCAATAGAGCAGGTACCTTTGTGTTATGTCTACGCTTATTCTTTCTCTCGAAACGTCGTCGCCTATCTGTTCCGTTGCGTTACACCAAGATGGCACCTTGCTAGGTCAGTCGGAGCTACGACTGGAGAAATCCCACTCCTCGCACGTGAGTGTTCTGATAGAACAACTGCTAGAAAACACGGGCAATACGGTGCATAACTTAGGTGCTGTGGCCTTATCCGACGGGCCAGGATCGTATACCGGCTTGCGCATCGGGGCGGCAGCAGCGAAGGGCTTGTGTTATGCATTGAATATTCCGTTGTTGGCTGTTAGCACATTGCAGGCACTAGCGCACCAAGCTGCTGCCTGTACGAGTATGCCAGAAAACTTTCTGTACTGTCCCATGCTAGACGCACGACGCATGGAGGTATACACGGCGTTATATACACACGAGGGAGCGGAAGTGCTAGCTCCCACACCGCTTGTGTTGGAAGCAGACACGCTGGCCGAACAAATGACCCACCATCACTTGTTATTCTTTGGAAACGGTACTGCTAAGTTTCAGCCGCTTATAGCTGAACAGCCAAACGCCAATTTTCTGACGAATATTGAGCCATCGGCAATAGCTGTCGGGGAATTGGCCCAACAGGCCTACTTGCGGCAGGAGTTTCGCGATGTGGCTTATTATGAGCCGTTTTACCTGAAGGAAGTTTATACAACTACGCCCAAAAGCAAAACCTAGCTAGTAAGAAGAACGCACATCGTTACGTAATCAACGTGCTAGGTTCTCAGTCTTCATCAAACTCATGGAAGAAATCATTAACCGCGTCGCACAAAGTGCTCTGACGACGATAAATTTAGAGGAGCTACTGCATCCGGGAGAACGGGTCGTGTATGATATCAAGGACAATCTGTTTCAAGGGTTGATCTTGCGGGAAAAAGATTTTCGGGAATTCATCAAAACACACGATTGGACGCAATACGCCGGGAAAAACGTAGCCATCATTTGCTCCGTAGATGCTATCGTACCAACTTGGGCGTACATGCTACTCGCTACTAAGCTGCACAATCAGGCACATCGCTACGTATTCGGCAACTTAGAAGCACTAGAGCAGGAGCTGTTTCAAGAAGCAATCGCAGCCATTGACGCCGAGTACTATCGAGATGCTAAAGTAGTGGTAAAAGGTTGTGGCAATGTGCCCGTACCTACCTATGCGTATGTCGCCATCATGCAGAAGCTTTTGCCTGTGGCAAGCAGCATTATGTATGGGGAGCCTTGCAGCACGGTACCGCTCTACAAACGACCAAAAGTATAGAGTACTCCTAAATTTGCTTTGTTGTCATTGAGAGGCTAGCGTAAGATCTGGGCTAAGTAAGCGCTCTAGATCCTAAGCTATTCTCTCAGTGACAATTTTGTTTGTAGGCCCCTGCACAAGAAGCTTTCTTCCTATTGTGCATTCTCGCTTAGCTACTCATTATGGCCCAACCTTCCGTACCTATTTATCGCATTGGTTTGTACACCGGCATCGCTATCGTTGTTGCCAATATGGTCGGAACGGGGGTATTTACCAGTCTCGGTTTTCAGGTGCTAGGTATCCAAAGTGGCTTTGCACTCCTGATGTTGTGGATAGTTGGCGGACTAATCGCCTTGTGCGGAGCGTTGAGCTACGGTGAGCTTGCGGCAGCTTTGCCGCGTTCGGGTGGCGAATACCACTATCTATCTTATATCTACCACCCGATTATAGGGTTCTTATCAGGTTGGGTCTCCGCAACAGTGGGCTTTGCAGCGCCAACAGCTTTAGCTGCCATTGCCTTAGGGAAGTATGCTGTTAGTGTGTGGCCTGCTTTAAACCCGCAAGTGTTATCGATGCTTGTAGTAGCGGTACTCACGCTCATTCACGCAACGAGCAGCCGAGCTGGTAGTCGTTTCCAAGTTGCTGTTACCTTATTGAAGGTGCTACTACTCATTCTGTTTATTGGAGCTGGGTTGTGGGAAGCTACACCACAGAAGTTATCCTTTGTACCGCAACATGCGGACTGGCAGCAGATCATAAGTCCTGCCTTTGCTATCTCATTGGTGTATGTATCTTATGCGTACTCGGGTTGGAACGCCGCTGTCTATCTGGCTGGTGAGGTCGAGCAGCCCCAGCGCAATCTGCCGCGCATGCTAATAACCGGGACGACTTTAGTGCTCTTATTATACGTGGGGCTCAACTTCGTTTTCCTTTATTCTACGCCCCTAACAAAGCTGTCCGGTCAAGTTGAGGTAGGTTACCTAGCTGCCAACCAGATTTTTGGGCTAGCTGTTGGGCGATTGATGGGCGGTGTAATTGCTGTGTTGCTTGTCTCTACCGTAAGCTCCATGGTTTTTGCGGGACCTCGTATTGTACAGGTGATGGGCGAGGATCTACCCGCCTTACGGGGCTTAGCAGTCGTCAGTCGTCAAGGCATTCCGGTGAGGGCGATGCTGCTACAAGCATTACTTACCCTTTTCTTTATCGTTACATCTACCTTCGAAGAGGTTTTGCTCTACGCTGGGTTTGTGCTCAGTTTATCTACTTTCCTGACGGTGCTAGGGCTGTTTGTGCTACGCTGGCGCCAACCACAACTAACACGGCCCTACCGCACATGGGCATATCCAGTGCCTCCACTTCTCTTCCTCGCACTGAGTGGTTGGACACTTGTATTCATTCTCCGTGATAAGCCAGTAGAATCACTCCTGGGCCTCCTTACTGTTCTTGTAGGTGCAGGTGTCTACAAGCTAGGTATACAGAAGTCTGCTGCATGATAGCGACGTGCGTAGGGTGCACAGCATGAGTAGTAAACCTTAGCGCGGATACAGGCAGTATATTGCCGCCCATTTAGGATATAGTCTCTTTACACGCACAACTATTTATGCGTTCTTACACTGTCTGGTTTTGGTTGCTCTGCATCGTAATACTGTGTGGCGCCTGTTCTGAACAACCTTCTTCCCCAAAGGAAACAGCTGTTAGTAGCCCACCTACCTTGCCTAGCGTCGATCCAAGTGCTCAACCCAAGCCAAAGCTTAAGGTTGAGCAGGATACAACCGCTGATCAAGATATAGCTGCCTTCTTGGCGGGTATGCCAGTCAGCACGCAAAGCAACCTACATCAGCTCACGACGCAGCCTGCGTGGCAAGCCTTCGCGATGGGCGCAGACAAGAGCTGGCTCAACTATCATCAGACACGCACTACCAAGATGCAACAGTGGGCTGCGGAGGAGCTGGATTCGGTTCGTAGTGCTAGCCCAACCGTCTTTTATCCGTTCAGCGGCCCTGATCTATTAAACGTAGTAACGCTATTTCCTACCAGCCAGACGTACATATTGGTAGGATTGGAGCCAGTTGGTACAATTCCTCAACCTAGCACGTTAGAAAACCCAGCCTTGTTTCCGGCTATTAAAGCCTCGTTGTGGTCGATTCTGAACTTCAGCTTCTTCCGTACCAATGATATGGCCGTAAATCTTAAATCGGTCGAACTGGATGGCGCATTGCCACTCTTGATGCTTTTTGCTGCGCGTACCGATCAGCAGGTGCAAGTAATGCGCTATGTGCAGCTTGGTTCAGATGGACAATTACTCCCTGCTGACACAGCCGTGATTCACAACCCCGGCCCAAAAGTTATTCCTGGTGTTGAGCTAAAACTCATTGCTAAGAATGGTCAGCAAAAGACCGTGTATTACTTCTCGGCTGATCTCAGCGATTGGAAGCTAGGTATTACCAAAGAAGCGATGCTGCGCTACGTCCGAACCCTAGGTCCGCTGACAACCTACGTGAAATCCGCTACTTATTTGATGCACAAGCTATATTTTTCCAAAGTGCGCAAGCTTATTTTGGAAAACAGCCACTACATTTTACAGGATGATTCGGGAATTGCGATGAAGTATTTTCCTCCTGAAGAGTGGCGGTTTACCTATTATGGCAATTACCGCCGCCCTATCAATCTTTTTAGCAAGTTTTATCAGCCTGAGCTTACTGCTGCATACCAAGATTCGATTCACAGACCACAACCTTTGCCGTTTGGTACTGGCTACAATTGGCGGCAGAATGATTCTAATTTGCTCTTGGCATGTCGGCGCGGTGCTCCAGCAAGCTAGTTGCCTGGACGAAAGAGAATGCGGATGAAAGCCTGTTTGCTGTACTTGATTGGTTGCGTTAGCATGAGTGGTTTAGCCTCTAGCTATCCGGACCAAATACCGGTACCTAGCTTGTTAGCGAAGGAGAATAGCAATGAAAACAAAGCCACGGGAAAATCATGGCTGTTGGATAGTCTGCTCCATTCTGACGCGCAGCTAGCTGCCGTGGTTAATCAGGCTGCCAAATACGAGTTGCAAATCATTTACACACAAATTGACCGCGATGAGAAAAACCAGCCACATTTCACGCAGCACAATTTTCAGTTAGATGCGCACCAGTATTTTGACCCTGCTAGCTTAGTTAAGCTCCCCACAGCTATAGTAGCGCTAGAGAAAGTCAACAGTCTACGCCATCATGGGCTTACTCGGCGTAGTCCTATGGCCACAGGTGTAGCTTATCGTTGTCAAACACCAGTACCTTTTATCGCTGCCGCAGATTCCGATTACCAATATAGTATTGGAAACTATATAAAGCGGATGTTACTCGTTAGCGATAATAACGCTTATAACCGCCTCTATGAATTTGTAGGTCAAAGGCCACTTAACGAACGATTAGCCTCTTTAGGCTATTCGCAAGTCCGTATCGTACGTCGCTTCGCCCCATGTGATACAACTGCTAATCGCCATACGAATCCCGTTGCCTTCTATGACCCAAATGGCCATATAATCTATAGTCAGGAAGCTGCTAGCA